>JBDQFW010000032.1:0-21774 GCA_040265735.1 Planctomycetota bacterium
GTACTCAACTGGGCGTTCTCCATGAGGCCACGGAGAGCTATCGAGTGCAGTCAGAGAAGCTCTCTGCTGCTCTCACGGGTTCGTCCCAGGCGCGAGGTCGAATTGGGGAGATGCTCCTCAAGAACATCGCTCAGTTCGCAGGGATGTCCCCACACTGCGACTTCTTGGAGCAGTCCATCGATGCCAGCGGTCAGCGGCCCGACATGATCGTCCGGGTGCCCGACGGTGGCGCAATTCCCGTCGACGCCAAGTTCCCCCTTGCCGCCTATGACAGGTCGCTCGCCGCAAGCGATCCGGAAGAGCGCTCCACCCACCTCGCACAGCACGCCCGCGACCTGCGCGCCCACGTTCACGAGCTTTCTCGGCGGGACTACAGTGAACATTCGGAGGGGGACATGGACTTCGTCGTGCTCTTCTTGCCGGGGGACCACCTTCTGGCAGCGGCACAAGACGCGAGCCCGGAGCTCATGGAAGAGGCCTTTCAGAGGCGAGTGCTGGTCACGACGCCTGTGACCCTCATCGCACTCCTTCGCACGGTGTCCCTTTACTGGAGGCAACAGAGCCTTGCGGAGAATGCCCAGGAGATCGCGAGCGAGGCGAAGGAGTTGATGGGCCGCATCGGCACTCTTGCGGAACACTTCTCGCGTGTTGGCCGTGGCCTTAGCCAAGCCGTGACTGCTTACAACCGTGCCGTTGGGACCTATGAGCGGAGGATCATTCCCTCCGGCCGTCGCGTCGCGGAACTCCAAGCGCAAGAGTCTCCATTGCCGGACCTAGGCGTGATCGATGCAGACGTGCGGCCCATGGAGCTTGGGCCTGCAGGTGAAGAAGACGTGGATCCGGGGATCCAGCCGGAGTCCTGAGGTCAGTATCCCCAATGGCCGACTCTCAAGCGCCCCCCGACAACCCGGCCCCCGCGCTGGCCAGCCGCCTGCGGGTGCGGGGCCGGAGCTTCATCGGCTCGGGGATCGTGCTCGTGATCGCGTTCGTCCTCACGGTCGCGAACGCGGGCTACGGCACCAACCCCGATCCCAACCGGACCTTCGGCGAACGGCGGTCCTACAACATGGTCAAGACCAGCGTGCACGACGCGGTGCCGGACGCCGCGCCCTACCTGGCGGGGGCTCTGCTGCTGTTCTGGCTGGGCCGCCGCCAGCTGCGCAGGGCCGACCTGCTCGATCCGCCCACGGACGGGTGAGCTCGGCGCACACTCAGCGGGCCGCGAGAACCGGGTCCAGCTCGCACTCAGCGAGCTGCGAGGATCGCGTCCAGCTCACACCTAGCGAGCCGCCAGGATCGCGTCCAACTCGCACCTAGCGAGCCGCCAGGATCGCGTCCAACTCACGCAGCAGCGCCTCGAGCACATCGTCGTAGGAGTAGGTCCCGACGGTCTCGGGCCCCCTCTTCAGATTGACCGTCTTGGGGCCGCACCAGAGGCCGAGGTCGGCGTCGTCAGTCTCGCCCGGGCCGTTCACGCGGCAGCCCATCACCGCGATGGTCACATCGTGCTCGGCGGCGCGCGCAGTGGCCTCCTTGACCTCCTGGGCGAGGTCGATGAAGCGCTCGTTCTCGACCCGCGAGCAGGAGGGGCACGCGATGATGTTCAGGCCGTCGAAGAAGCCCTTGGGAACCGAGCGGAAGCGGCCGGCCTCGATGTCGGCGAGGATCTGGCGACCGACCTCGATCTCCATGCCCTTGTTCTCGAAGGGCACCGTCAGGGACACGCGCAGGGTGTCGCCGATGCCGCGCGGGATGAGCTGCTCGAAGGCGATGCGCGTCTTGATGACGCCGTCCGGCGGCATTCCGGCCTCGGTGACCCCAAGGTGCAGGGGAACATCGGGACGCTCGGCCGCGAAGCGCTCGTTGGCCTCGACCACGAGGCGCGGGTCGGAGTCCTTGATCGAGACGCAGAAGTCGTGGAAGCCCAGCTCGTCCAGGATCGCGCAGTGGTCCACGGCCTGGGCGACGAGCGCCGCGACATGGTCCTTGCCGAAGCGCTCCTTGTAGTCGGGCGCGAGCGAGCCCGCATTGCAGCCCACTCTCAGGGCGCAATCGTGCGCCTTGGCCGTGTCCGCGATCCACGCGACCTTGTCGCGGATCGAGCGGCTCTTCTCGTGGTGGTGCAGGTGGCCGGGGTTGTAGCGCAGCTTCTGCACGAAGGGCGCGACATCCGAGGCCAGGCGGTAGTTCTCCTGCAGGTCGATGGAGAGGGGCACCGTTGCGCCGTCCACGACCTCGGCGAGGGCCTTCACATCGGCGGGACTGTCCACCGCGATCCGCACGAGGTCAGCGCCGGCGGCTGTGAGCAGCTCGAGCTGCCGGCGCGTGGCCGGTACGTCCTGGGTCCGCGTGGCGGCCATGGACTGCACCATGATCGGCGCGTCGCCTCCGATGGTCAGGGAGCCGATGCGGATCGAGCGCGTACTGCGGGGGCTGCTCATGGCGGACAGGATAGTGGGCCGTACGGCGGGGGCTCACCAGCCCGCGTGCCGGGGGAATCGGCTCAGGACGCGGGTCGTCAAGGCAGGCGCAGCCGCGCCACCCGCGTCAGCGCCCGGTCGCCAGCCTGGGCCCGCAGCCCGCGAGCGGTGACGCGCGCGCCCGCCGCACCGATCGGGCCGGCGGTCGTGACCTCCATCAGGCCGCTGGCCGGCAGCAGGCCCTGGAACTGCGGCGTCCCGCTCAGGCCGAAGCCCGACAGACTCGTGGCCTGGGCCGCCGGGGCCAGGGTCCAGGCCAGCAGGGCCTCGTCACCGGGCAGGCCTGCCAGGCCCAGGGTCAGCTCCCCCGAGGGCGAGGCCGAGGTCCACAGCAGGGGCTGCTCGCAGCGCGCGTCGGCCTCCAGGGGCTCACCCGCGGCACCCGAACCCAGCACGAACAGGTGCTGGTCCTCGTCCCCGCGCAGCTCGGCCTGGAAGAGGGCCACGGCCAGCCTTCGGTGCAGGCGGTTCTGCTCGGCGTGCGACAGGGAGTTGGCTCCGACGGGGAAGTTGAGCGACCCGTTGTGCCCGCCGCCGACCACGCGCGGCGGGCCCTCTTCCCGCGCGCCGTCCGCCTGCTCGAAGTAGTTCCGAGCGTTGGCGTCCATCGGCGTGACTCCGTCCTCGGTGGCGCCCACCGAGATGAGCGCGCCCTCGAAGCTCGCGATGGGCAGGTCGTTGAACCAGTTCCCCTCCATCAGCACCGCGACCTCGATCCGGGGCTCCCAGGGCATCGAGTAGCCGATTGCGGCACAGCCGTTCGAGTGGCCCATCGCACCCCAGGCACCCGGCGCGGCCATCCCGAAGAGGAAGTGACTCGGGTCCGCTCCGCGCTCGTCCGCCCAGTGCAGCAGCGCCTGCCCGTCCTGCGCCTGGTCCTGCAGATCCTGGATGAAGCCCGTCTCCGTCGAGACCGAGAGCACCACGAAGCCGTGGCTCGCCAGGTGGCTGGTGAGGCCGCTGTAGAAGGAAGGCGGCGCGAAGAAGCCGTGGGAGAACAGCACCAGGGGGTAGGGGCCGCCCGCCGGGTCGGCGGCCGCGTTGGTGCCGGCGGAGAGGGCCGGGTAGTGGATGTCGGCCGTGACCGTGCTGTTGCCGGCGAGAGGGTGCGAGAAGCTCACGGACCGGAACCCGACGGCGTGCGGACCGGGGTCCTCGGGGAGTTGGGCCGTTGAGGGGGCGACCGCGCTCAGGGCGCAGGCAAGGAGCAGGAGGAGGGCGCGGAGCATGAATAGGTGCCGGATAGCGAGGATCGAGGGGGCGTGCGAATCCCGCAAGCGCCCTCGACCTCCCTTCGCACGGCGAGACCCTTCGGGGGCGCGGGGCCGGCCTTTCCGCCCCGGCGCGAATTTTCTTGGAGGGATCCGCCCCCCCGCGGGGCGCACTCCCGGATGAGGGGTCGGAAGGAGTCCCGCGCCGCGAGCGGCCGGGCAGACAGACACCTCGGCCGCGTGCCGGGGAACCGACCGGGCCCCCGGGGTCCGTCGCTCGGCACCGCGGGAATCCCCTCTCTCGCGACCAGCGGCGGGCTTCGGGTGCCTCTTCCGTTGGGGCGTGTCTCGTTCGGCGAGAGCCCCCAAGGAGCCCCGCTGGGGTCCGCGCCCCGCGTGGCTATCATGCGGGCCTCCACGCCCGGAGGCGCACCCGCTTGAAGGCCAAGATCCTCATCATCGGTGGCGGTGGCATGGGCACCTCCATCGCCCTGCACGCCGCGACCCGCTGCGACCCGCTCGACGAGCCGGTCGTCCTCATCGAACGGGACCGCCTCGGCGCTGGTTCGTCCGGCCGTTCCGGCGCGATCGTCCACGCGGCGTACTCCGACCGTGCCCTGTGCGGTATGGCGAGGGACTCGCTGAAGCAGTACATGCACCTCACCACCCACACCGGGCGCTCGGTGGGGCACCGCAAGACGGGCGTGCTGATCCTGTCGGGGGACTCGAAGGAGGAGCGTGAGCACCACCACGCCGACTTCGAGATGCAGCGCAGCCTCGGCATCAACGCCGAGGAGCTCGACGCCGAGGCCATCCGCGCGCGGGTTCCGGGCATCGAGGTCGATGACGACGCGATCGGGATCTGGCAGGCCGACGGGGGCTACCTCGAGCCCTCGCGCACCATCGAGACCTTCGCGCGCCTTGCGCGGGAGCGTGGGGCTACCACCCGCACGGGGATCACCAGCCCGCGCGTTCTCGTGGAGGACGGCCGCGTTGTCGGCGTTGAGACGGACCAGGGACGCTTCGAGGCCGAGCACGTGGTCCTGGCGATTGGCGCCTGGACCCCGGTGCTGCTGGAGCAGCTCGGCGTGAAGTGGCCGCTGCGCGTCCTGCGCACCGAGGAGCACTTTGTCACGATGCCGCCGGTGGACATCAGCGACGAGGACGAGGGCTTCCAGGACCACGGCGGAGGCGGCCACGAGGCGCGCTTCGTGCCGGATCCGCTGGAGACGCTGCCCGTCGCGCACCCGGTGGTCATCGACCGCGAGAACTGCTTCCACATCCGCTGCGATCCCCTGGAGGAGCGCAGCCGCGTGGGCCGCCTGGGCTTCAAGCGCCTGCCCGAGCTCGACGGCCCTCTTGGCCCCACCGAGCAGGCCAGCACCGAGTTCTCGGACTGGGCGCGAGGCTCCGTCGCGAAGCGGCTGCCCTTCTACGCCGACATGGAGGACCGCGGCTCGAACGCGTCCCACATCACCGTGACCCCCGACGGGCGCGGCATCGTGGGGGAGGCGCCGGAGGTCAAGGGCCTCTGGGTCGTGACGGGCTTCTCCGGCCTGGACTACACCCTCGCTCCGAGCATCGGCGAGGGCCTGGTCCAGATGATCCTGGGCAAGCCCGTGTCGGCCTTCGATCCGAGCTTCTTCGCCCCCGACCGCTTCAGCGGCGAGGGCTGAGGGCCGCGCGGAGCCTCAGGCGAGGTCCGTGATGCGGACCCCGTAGCTGTGGTCGATGGTGACGACCTCGCCGCGGGCGACGATCTTGCCGTTCACCAGCACGTCCGCCGGCTCGTGGGCCTCGCGGTCCAGGGGGAGCAGCGTGCCGGGCTTCATGCGCACCAGCTCGCCCAGGTTCATGCGCGTCCGGCCGATCTGAACGGTCACGCGCACGGGCACATCCATCAGGCTCTCGATGCCCATGGAGGTCCCCTCACCCAGCCGCGCCGCCTCGGCGGCAACGGCCTCGGTGGCCTGGTCGATGGCGGTCTCGAGGTCGTGGTTCTGGTTGGTCTCGGGCATGGCGTTCACTCGGTGTCGGGGTGGAGCTCGCGGAACTCGTCGTCCAGGCGCTCCACCTGGACGGCCAGGTGGTCGCCGTGGCGACCCCAGCTGGCGCTGGCGTAGGGGCGGTCCTCGGCGAAGAGCTCGACCGTCGAGCCCTCCGGCACGCCGAGGGGGATCACATCCCCGACCTCCAGGTCGAGGAGCTGGGAGAGGGGCACATCGATGGAGCCCAGGCAGGCGCTGACGGAGACCTCGACGCGGTCCAGGTGGTTCGGGAGGTCGCGCGCGGCAGGCACCTCCGCGGCACGCTCCTCGCGCACGCCGGGGAGCAGCACGCGCAGCTGGCTTGGGCCGCCGGGGCCTTCGAAGGCAAGGTCCAGGGCCAGGCGGCGACCGTCCTGATCCGGCGCGGCGATGCCCTGGGTGATGAGCTCGTCGGGGTCCTGCCCCACGACTCCGGAGCCCGGCTCGAGGCCCATGGCGAGGGCGCAGCAGCCGGCGATGCGATCCAGCAGGTCGCTCACGATGCGGCCCTCGGTGCGCGAGAGGCGCGCGCCGGCGTCGGGCTCGCCGTCCACGGAGCCCGTAATCACGGCCTCCGCGGTGCGATGCGCGGCACAGCTGTCCCACACGATCCAGCCAGTCTCCCCGCTGCACGGGAAGCCGTGGACCACGAACGGCACGGGCAGGTCGCGCCCGAGGCCACAGGCGTCCACCTCGCGCAGGCCCAGGAGGCTCAGCTTGTGGTTCCCGCGCAGGGTGCGGGCGAGCTCGGGCACGACCGCGTCGAGGGCGGTGCGCAGGCGGCGGCTCAGGCCCTCCAGGGTCGCGGAGGAGAGCTGACGCGGCTGGGAGAAGTTGCGCGGCTCCACCTGCGGGGCACGGGCCGCGCGGGCTTCGACGAACGCCTCCTGGAGGGCGTCGAGCTCGGGCTCTTCGAGACTGCTCATGGGGTGCTAGGGGTGCGGGTCCGGCCCGTCACTGGGCGATGTTCTGCGTCAGGAAGACCTGGCGGACGCGGCCGTGCACGCCGACCTTCACCTCGCCCACGAAGTCGCGCTCGACCGTCGACACATCGACGAAGATCCCCTCGCCGGTCTGGTCGGGCACGAAGAGGTCCACCTCGTCCCCGCTGAACGGGACGGGCTCGCCGTCGTCCAGCTGCAGGGTGTGCGAGGGGGCGTCGACCTTGAGAGTGTGGTCGTGGAAGCGGCCCCGGAAGGTGGCCTCTCGGTAGGAGTCCCCCGGGCGCAGCCCGCTCTCCTCGTCGCGGTCGAGGGGGTTGCTGGTGGCTCCGATGTGGACGGGGAAGAGGATCGGCTCGCAGGTGCGGCGCACGCGCTGGGCGAACAGGTCACCCTCGGTGCCGCCGTAGACCTCGTCCAGGGACATGCTGCGCAGCAGCATTCCCAGGTCGTTCTGCAGCCACGAGCGGTAGAGCAGGTCGGCGGACCGGGCAGCGGTGTAGCTGTCGTCGTAGGCGAAGCACTCCACCTCGGGCGAGGTCTTGAGGAAGCGCGTGAAGTGGTTGTCCGCCACGTTGGAGACGAACTCCTCCTCGAAGAGCGGCAGGTGGTAGGGGCCCTTGAAGTGGTGCTCCTTCTCCTGGCCGGGCACGGCCATGAGGGCCAGGGCCGCTCCGGCGCCGATCAGGCCCACGACGCCTCCCAGCAGCTTCAGGCCGCCCTTGGGCTTGCTCTCGGTCGCTTCGGCGGGGGTCTCTTCGGGCGTCTTGGCGTCGGACATGGTGCTTCTCTCTGGGGTGCTGCGCCGGGCGGGCGCGGCTGGGCTGGGTGAGGGTCGGGCGGAGCGGTGTCAGCGCGGGGGCTGGAGCACGAGGCGCGCGTCCACGGAGCGCACCTCCTTGCCCTGGAGGTCGGGCTCGTCGAACCAGGTGCGCACCTCGATGCGCTCCGGCGCGAAGCCGTGGTCGCGGATCAGCAGCTCACGCACGGTCTCGGCGCGCTCCTGGGCGAGCAGGGGATTGGGCAGGCCGTCCTCGAGGGCGTGGCCCTCGAGCACCAGGACCTCGCCCTGGTGGGGGCGCAGGACCTCCTCGAGCTCGCGCAGGTAGGCGCGGCTGGCGTTGAGGGGCGCGGCCGAGCCGGGCTCGAAGACCGCGACCTGGGCGATGGTGCGCTCGGGGCGCGGCTGCATGGCCTCGATCAGCTCGGCGCGGGTGAGCTCCTGTGCGGACGCCTCGTCGTGGCTGGCTTGCCGAGCGGGATCCGGCTCCGGCGGGAGGTTGAAGCGCCGGCGCATCTCGTCGAACACGCGCTGCTTCTCGGAGGCGCTCAGGATGCCCGTGAGGCCCATGGTCCGCACGCTCATCACGAACGAGCCGATGCCCTTCGCCATGAGCCCGTAGTCCTGGTCCTTCGCCATGGACACGAGCAGGATGAAGAAGCACAGGATCAGGGTCATCATGTCCCCGAAGGACACCATGTAGCTGGGCGCGCCCTTCTTCTTGACCTTGACGATGACGGTCTTGGGCTTGGGGGCGGCGGCCTTCGCGCTCATCGCGACTCCTCCTCGATGCCCTGCGGCCCGCTACCGGGCAGGATGCGCACCTCGACGCGGCGCTGCTCGCGACGCTGGGCGACGCTCTCGCCGGTGTTGCCGGGCTGGGGGCGGTGCCCGCGCCCCGCGAGCTGGATGCGCAGGGAGGGCATCCCGGCGTCGGCAAGGACCTGCGCTGCGGCGCGCGCGCGGGCCACCGAGAGGCTCTGGCCGTCGGGGTGGCTCGGGGTCGGCCGGAAGGCGTTGTCCACGAAGCCCTCCACGAGGACCACATAGGGATAGGAGGCGAGGGTGGCGGCGAGCTCGCGCAGGGAGCGGCCCAGCTCGGCGTTGACCACATCCGAGCCCGGCGAGAACGAGGCCTCACTCGAGAAGTCCAGGCGCAGGCCCGCGCCGATGCGGTGCAGGTCGAGGGGCTGGTGCTCCTCGTCGTCCTTCTGCCCCATCTCCTCGAGGTTCTCGAGCAGCTGGTCCAGGGGGCGGCTGTGGGGGACCTTGGCGCCGCGCGCGACGTCGTAGGCGGTCATGATGTCCGACTCGGGCGCGGCCACCGAGTCGGCGGGGTCGTCGTCCATGATTCCGGACATGCCCAGCAGGCGGCCGGGCATCGAGAACGCGTCGAACTCGGTGATGCTCGAGAAGGTGAAGAGCAGGATGAAGAAGGTCACCAGCAGCGAGGTCATGTCGACGAAGGTCGTGATCCACGGCGGTGCGCCGTCGATCCCGTCCTCCACCGTCTTGATCCGGACCTCGCGCTGAGCCACGACCTTCTCCTCAGGCCTCCACCACCGCGCGCAGGCGCGGCGACAGGAAGCCCTTGAGCTTCTCCTTGATGAGCTGCGGCTTCTCGCCGGACTGGATGGCGACCACGCCCTCCACCATCAGGCTGCGCACCAGGCTGTTGTGGGCCGCGACGCGCTCGAGCTTGCCCGCGAGGGGGATGAACAGCATGTTCGCCGCCATCGCGCCGTACAGGGTGGTGAGCAGCGCAGTGGCCATGCCCTGTCCGATCATCGCCGGATCCGACATGTCCTGGAGCATCTGCACCAGGCCGACCAGGGTGCCGATCATTCCGAAGGCGGGCGCGAAGGCGCCCATCTGGTCCATGATCTTGCGCCCGGTCTCGTGGCGCTGACCCTCCCACTCGGTCTCCAGCTCCATGATGTCGCGGACGGTGTCCGCGCTGAAGCCGTCGATCACGAGCTGGATGCCCTTGGCGAAGAAGGGATCGTCGACCTCCTTCAGCTGGTTCTCGAGGGCGAGCAGGCCCTCGCGGCGCGCGAGGTTCGCGTACTGCACGACGCGCTCGATCTCGTCGGTGGGCGTGGCCTGCTTGCGCACCGCCGCGACCATCATCACCTTCATCACCGGCTTCAGCTCGGCCAGGGGGAAGGCGAGCATGGTCACCGCGATCGTCCCGCCAAGGACGATGGCCATGGACGGCACGTGCACGAAGATCATCACGCCGCCGGGCCCGAAGGCCATGGCCACGAGGACGATCAGGAGCGCGAGGGTGCCTCCGATGATGGTGTTGAGATCCATGGGTGCTTGCGGGCGGTCCCCGCGTGTCTTGATTTCGACCAGATCGCCCGCGACCTTGAGGGCGGAACGGGGGCGTGGGAAGCCCCAAGGCCCTGCCGCGCAGGGACTTAGGACGCCTTGAGGGAATCCGGCGGGTCGCCTGGCGGCGTCGCCGGGGCAGGGGGCAAGGGGCGGCCGCTCACGGCGCCCCCAGGGGCGATCAGAGGCCCCGCAGGGCCGTCTCCACCTCGGTGAAGCGCGTGCGGTCCAGGGCGTGGATGGCCTCCATCAGGTCCCGCCGGCGCTCGCCGTCGAGCTCCGCCAGGATCAGCGCCACCTGGCGCGCGTCCTTGCCCTCGAGCAGCATCGCGGCCGAGGTCGTGGCCTTGCCCTCGGCGTAGATCGCCGACGCGCTCTCGACCCAGGCGCGCTCGCGCTCGGCCTGGGCGGCTGCGTCGGCGGCGACCTCTTCGGCGCGGCTCTCCAGTCCGTCGCGCTCCTGCAGGATCGAGGTGCGCAGCTGCTCGAGCTCGGCGTACATGCCCTCCACATGCTCGAACGAGCGCGCCAGCTCCGCCTCGCGGGTGGCGAGGGCCTCCTCGCGGCGGTCCAGCTGCTCGATGCGCGCCTGCAGGCGATCCTCGAGGGCCTGGATCTCGGTCCCGCTGAAGGGGCTCTCCATCACGAACGCGCGCAGGGGCGTCGAGGCGGCCTCGTAGACCTGCACCGAGCCGCGGCGGTCCTGGGCGACAGCCTCCTCCACGGAGGGGAGCTCGCGGTTCTCGACCGGCGAGGGCTCCTCGATGGGCGGCACGAAGGCGCTCATGCCCGCCAGGGCGTTCATCGGCGTGCCCGTGAGGGCCGCGATGGTGACATAGGAACCGACGGTGATGGCGACGCCGCCGAGCGTCATGGCGGCGATCTTGGTGATGGGGGTCATCGGGACTCCTGCGCCGACTGGCGCGCTTGGTGTCGTTGCACGGCGTTCTCATCCATGACCGCGGACTCCGCGGCCATGCGCTCCTTGCGGCTGCGCTCAGCGAGGCGCTCGGCGAGTCGCTCCAGCCCGCGCACCTCCTGGCGGCGGGTGTTCCACGGGCGGCGAGCCAGGTCCTCGCGGGTCCAGGCGGTTGCCGCCACGCGCTGCTGCTGGCGTCCGGCCGCGTCCAGGCGGTCGATCAGTACGGCATCGCGCTCGATGCGGCCGCCGTCGAGGCTGCCGGACGCAAGCGTCCCGGCCAGCTCGATGCGAGCCTCCTCCACCCTGGCCTCGAGGGCCTCCGCGCGGGTCTGCTCGGCCTCGGCCTCGCGGCGGGCCTCTGCCCACACCGACCGCGCCACGCTCTCCTGCGCGCGACGCACCCGGATCAGGCGGCCCATGCGCTCCTCGGACAGGCTCATGCCGACGCCTCCTCACCGGCCTGGGTGACCAGGCGCATCATCTCGAGGGTCTCGGCCATGGGCGTGAGGTCCGCCTCGGCCTGCTGAAGGAACACCTCGATGACCGGGACGCGCGCGACGGCGAGGTCCAGGGCGGGGTTCGTGCCGGGCTTGTAGGCGCCGACCTCGATCAGGTCCTTGCCCTCTGCGTGCGTCGCCAGGTCCTTGCGCAGGGCCCGCGCGGCGGCGGCGTGCTCGGGGTCCGCCAGCTTGGGCATCAGGCGCGAAAGGCTCTTGAGCGGGTCGATGGCGGGGAAGTGGCCCTTGTGCGCCAGCTCGCGGGAGAGCACCAGGTGCCCGTCGAGGAGGCCGCGCAGGGTGTCGCTGACGGGCTCGTCGAGGTCGTCGCCGTCCACGAGGACGGTGAGCAGGGCCGTGATGCTGCCGGCGCTGGTCTGACCCATGCGCTCCACGAGGCGCGGCACCGTGGCGAAGAAGCTGGGCGGATAGCCGCGCACGGTCGGCGGCTCGCCGGCCGCCAGGCCGATCTCGCGGGAGGCCGCGGCGAAGCGCGTGACCGAGTCCATCAGCAGCAGCACATCGAGGCCCTGATCGCGGAACTCCTCGGCGATGCTGGTGGCAACGAAGGGCGCCATCCAGCGCTCGATGGGGGGGCGATCGGAGGTGGCGACGACGCAGACGCTGCGCGCGCGGCCCTCGTCCCCGAGGACCTCCTCCAGGAACTCGCGCACCTCGCGGCCCCGCTCGCCCACCAGGCAAACGACGATCACATCTGCGGTCGTCCCGCGCGTGACCTGGCCCAGCAGGGTGGACTTGCCCACGCCGGAGCCGGCGAAGATGCCCATGCGCTGACCCTTACCCAGGGTGCACAGGCCGTCGAGGGCGCGGACGCCCGTCGGCAGCACCTCACGGATCGGCACGCGCTCCGCCGGAGCGGGGGCCTCACGGTGCAGCGGGCGGCGCTCGAGCCCTTGGGGCAGGGTGCGTCCGTCGGCGGGCTGGCCGAAGCCGTCCAGCACGCGGCCGAGCAGGGGCTGGCCGACCTGGACCTCGAAGGGCCGCCCGAGGGCGGTGACGCGCTGCTGGGGCGCGATCCCCTGCAGCTCGCCGTGGGGCATGAGCAGCGTGCGTGTGCCGCGGAAGCCCACGACCTCTGCGTCGATCGGACCGAGCACGCCGCGGTCGATGCTGCAGAGCTCGCCCAGGGCCGCCGGAACGCCCTCGGCCTCGACCATGACGCCGGAGACGACCTCCACCCGGCCGCGGTAGTGCGGCTTGGCTGCGTCCTCCACGAGACGCGCGGCGTGGGCGAGGTCGAGGGCCGTCATCAGGCCAGCTCCTCCACGAGGCGCAGGCGGATGGCCTCCAGGGTCTCGTCCATCTCGCGGACGAGCAGCCCGCGGGCCGTCTCGATGTGCACATCGCCCGGGCGCAGCTCGGGGTCGGCCACGACCTCGGTGCCCTGGCGGAAGGGTGTCTCTCCGAGGCGCTCGGCGTCGGCGGGGGCCACATGGACCCGCACCCCGGCCCGGCCGGCGTCGGAGGCCGCGAGGGCCTCGCGCACGATGCGCTCCAGGTCGTAGCGGCCCGCGTTGAGCTCGGTGCGCAGCAGGGTGCTGGCGATGCCGACCGCGAGCTCGATGGCCTGGGCAGCCAGGGACTCGGCGGCCGCCTCGCGGGCGGTGTCCAGGCGGTCGACGGCGGCGTCGAGCGCCGCGCGTCCCGCGGCGAGGCTCTCACCCCGGCCCTCGGCCACGCCCGCGGCGTGCGCCCGGGCGACCTCCTGGGCGGAGGCCTCCTCGAGCAGCTCCTGGGGGCTGCGCGAGCTCACGCGCGCCGTGCGGACAGCCGCGCCGGAGCCCAGGGCCCGCAGGGTCACCTTGTGGACGGAGGCACCCATGGGTCAGCTCACCATCTCCTGCCCGGCGCGGGCGGGGGTGAAGTCGCCGGCGTCCATGAGGGCGCGCACGGCGGTCATCACCTCGCTGCGAGCGGCCTGGACATCGGCCAGCGGGACGGCCCCGGCGAGCTCACGCTCGTCGGCCACCATCTCCCGGACCCGACTGGAAAGGTTTTCCATGATGTTCGCTTCGACCTCTTTCGAGGATCCCTTGAGGGCCAGCGACAGGGTCTGGGTCTCGACCGAGGCCAGGATCTTCTGCATGGCACGGCGGTCGATCGTGGCGAGGTCGTCCCAGGTGAACATGAAGCCCCGGACCTGATCGACGAGCTCGTCGTCCAGCTCCCCCAGGCACCCCATGACGCTCTTCTCGAGGTCGCCCACGGAGTGGTTGAGGAGGTCCGCGATGGTCCGCAGGCTCTCGCCCGGGTCCGGCGGGGCGGGCATGGCGGCCAGGGTGCGGACCCGGTCGCGCAGGTCGTCCGCCATGGAGAGCAGGCAGTCCACGTTGGGAGGGCTGACCTGGGTCATGCGCTTGACCGTCGCCAGGGCGCGCTCCTCGTCGAAGGTCCCCAGGACCGCCGCCGAGACGTTGGGCGAGACATGGGACAGGATCAGGGCCACCACCGAGACCGGCTCGTCGGCGAGCAGGCGCGTGACTAGGTCCGTGGAGCAGCCGTCCAGGAACCCGAAGGGCTGCTCGCGGCGGCGGCGCTCGTGGATCTCGCCCACGACCCGCGCGGCCTCCTCGTCCCCGTAGGTGCCGGCGAGGATCTCGTGCAGCTCGAAGTCGTCCTGGGAGCGCACGCCGGTGCGCTTGTTGACGGTGTTGGCGATGTCGACATAGAGGCCGTCCACGGCCTCGGGCGTGCAGAGGCCGCCGTCGAGGTCGGTCATGGCCTCGGCGACCCGCGACACGACCTTGGGGTCGAGTGAGCGCATCACCTTGGCGGAGATCTCCTTGTCGAGGGAGAGCAGGAAGGCGGCGACCTTCTGGACGCCGTCCACCTTCTTGGCGGCAGCGGGCTGCGTGCTCATGCGTTCACCTTCTGCTTGTAGTAGTCCTCGCCCAGCGCCCAGCGGGACAGCAGGGCACCCACGCGGTCGGGGTCGGCCTGGAGCAGCTCCTCCACGTGCCGGCGGGCCAGCTCCTCCGCCGAGGAGTCGCCCTCGGTGGCGTTCTGCAGGGCCAGGATCGCCTGGGTCAGCTCCGTGTCGGGGCTTGCGCCCGCCGCGCCGTCGGGGGCGGCCTTGGCGCCACTCTTCTTCAGGGAGCGCAGCAGCACGAACACGAAGGCAGCGCCGGCCAGGAGCTCGAGGCCCCACTCGACCAGCATCCCGGTGGTCGCACTGGGCGCCTCGGGCAGGGGCTGGGCGGCGGGGGCGATGGGCATCCCCGCCTCATCGCGCTCGAGGCCGTACATGGGGCGCACGGCCGCGCTGAACGAGTCGCTGCGGGTGGCGTCGAAGCCTACGAGGCCCTTCACGGTGGCCTCGGCCGTGGCCAGCTCCTCACGCAGGGACTCGTCGAGGAGCAGCGACACTGAGATGCGCTGCAGGCGGGGCTCGCTCAGGACGCGGTGGGTGGTGGTGGAGCCGTAGGCGTAGGTCTTCTGGCTGTCGGTGCGCGTCGCATCGCGCCCGTTCGCCGGCGGAGTGGTCGCCGCCTGCACATTGGCGGCCACGCCCGCAGGGCCGCCCACGGGGGCGGGCACGGGCTCGATGGACTCGTCGGTGCGGTCGGAGAGGACCGCCTTGGTCTTGGGATCCAGGGACTCGTCCACGCTCTCGATGCGCTCGTAGGTCCAGTCCCCCTTCACGCTGACCACGGCGACGCCGGGACCGTAGGTGCGATCGAGCCACTGCTGGGCGCGAGCCGTCTCACGGCCGTCGTAGGAGCTCTGGAACTCGAGGATGCCGGCCAGGCCGTGCTCGTCCTCGCTGGGGCTGAGGGGCGTGCCCTCCTGGTCGGTGATCAGGACGCGCTCGTCGGGGACGCAGAAGGCGTTGGCGACGATGCGGGTGGCCGCGCGGGCCTGGGTGAGGGTCGGGCGGGTCAGGCCGCGGGTCGAGACCACGACCGAGACGGTCGGGAGCTGGGTGCGACCCAGGACCGGCGTCCGCGGGATCGAGGCCTTGACCGAGGCGCGCGAGACCCAGGAGAGGACCTCGAGCTGCTTCTCGACCTCCTGCCAGTGGCGGGCGTCGGCGCGCTGGTTGCGCTCGACGGCGGCGTCGAAGGCCGAGGTTCCGCCCGCTGTGTCGATTCCGCGGGTGCCGGGATCCAGGGCGCCCTCGATGGCGACCGCGTTCCAGGCCTCGTGCTTGCGACCGCTCTCGACCCACACGCTGTAGGGGGCGCGCCCCGAGCTGGTCTCGAACCGGATCCCCTTGGAGCCCAGGGCGCTCGTCACGCGGCTGAACTCGGAGGACTCCAGGTCGCCGCGGAAGAACACCATGTGCGGGTTGGCGGAGCGGTACCAGCTCACGCCGGCCACGCCGAGGATCAGGACCATGGCCATCCCCAGCACGAAGCGGGTCGGGCCGTTGGCCTCGCGGAGGCTGGTCAGGAAGTTCTGGAAGGAGGTCTTCATGGGTCACCTGGCGTCAAACGCTCATCCGCATCACTTCGCGGTAGGCATCGATGAACTTGTTGCGGACCTGCATGCTGAACTCGAAGGCCAGCTCGGTCTGCTTGATCTGCGTCGTCACCTCGTGGAGGTCGAGGTCACCCTTGAGGGCCTGCACCGGCAGGTCCTCGGTGGCGCGCATCTGGGTGTCGAGCCCGGAGACGGCCTTGGACATGGAGGACTCGAACGCGCTGGCGGTCTCGGGCTGGGCCGCGCCGGTCGCGCCCGCCTGCTGGTCCTGAAGCTGGGCGATCTTCTGCTGCATCCGCTGCAGCGCAGAGGAGAGCGAGTCGCGCCCGCTGGCGCCGCTACCGATTCCGTTGACCATGGCTCAGTCCTTCAGGTGGGGGGCAGGGATCACTCGGCCAGGCGCAGGGCCTGCGAGGCCATCTGCTCCATGGACTCCATGACGCCGATGTTCGCCTCGTAGGCGCGCATGGCGGTGATCAGGTCGGTGTACTCACGCACCGCGTTGACATTGGGGTAGCGCACCATCCCGTTCTCATCCGCGTCGGGGTGGCCGGGCTCGTGGACCTCCTGGAAGGGTGTGTCCGTGTCCTGCTCGATGCTGGACACCTTCACGCCCACGATCTCGTTGCCCAGGCGCGTGCGCTCCATGAGGGGCTCGAAGGAGACGACCTCGCGGCGATAGGCCTCGCCGGTCTCGGCCGAGTTCGTGACGCGGGCGTTGGAGATGTTCTTGGTGATGACATCCACGCGCGTGCGCTCGGCCTTGAGCGCGCTCGCGGCGATGCGCATCCCGCGGAAGAGACGGTCGATTCCAGGCATCAGCGGTCACCGTGGATAGCGGACTCGATGAGGGAGCTCTTGGAGCGCATGAGCGTGCTCCAGAGCTGGAAGCGGATGAGGTTCTCGCGCTGCAGGGCGACCTCGTCCTCGACGATCACGTTGTTGCCGTCGGCGCGGCCGGGAGTGGCCTCGTCGACCTCGAGCTGCATGTCCACCGCCGAGGCGTCGCCGCCGCGGTCCATGGCGTCCAGCACGAGGGACTCGAACTGGACCTCCTGGCGCTTGTAGCCGGCCACGTTCTGGTTGGCGAGGTTGCTCGAGATGGCGCTGTGCCGGGCCACGGAGGCCGACATCAGCTTCATCAGGAGGTCGCCGTTCTTGCCAAGGATGTCCATAGGTCCTCCTCAGGCGACCAGGCCGGCCGAGCGCCAGATCCGCATCTTGTTGGACAGGGTCCGGGCGGTGAGGCCCAGGCGGCGGGCCGCCTCGGTCTTGTTGCCCCCTGACGACTCGATCGTGGCGAGGATCGCCACACGCTCGATGTCGGCCATCTCGTGGTCGGCGATGGCGCACGCCACGGCCTTGTCGAAGAGGTCCAGGTCACCGGGCAGGACGCCCGTTGCAACGCTGGTGGTGGAGGGGCCAAAGACCAGGTCCTCGGAGCTGATGCGGCCGTCGCGGCCCAGGATCACCGCGCGGTGCACGACGTTCTCGAGCTCACGCACGTTGCCCGGCCAGCTCCAGCTCTGCAGGCGGCGGATGGCCTCCGGCTCGAAGAGGGGCTGGGCGGAGCCGTTCTTGGCGGCGTGCACCTTGGCGAAGTGCTCGGCCAGGGGCGTGATGTCCTCGGGGCGCTCGCGCAGGGCGGCGACCTCCACCGGCAGGACATGCAGGCGGTAGTAGAGGTCCTCACGGAAGCGGCCCTCGGCGACCTCCTTGGCGAGGTCGCGGTTGGTGGACGCGATCACGCGCACATTGACGCGGATGGTGGTCTGGCCGCCGACGCGCTCGAACTCGTCCTCCTGCAGGACGCGCAGCAGCTTGGCCTGCATCTGGGGCGAGATCTCCCCGATCTCGTCCAGCAGCAGGGTGCCGCCGTCGGCCAGCTCGAAGCGTCCCATGCGCTGGCGGTGCGCGCCCGTGAACGCGCCCTTCTCGTGGCCGAAGAGCTCGGACTCGAGCAGCGTCTCGGACAGCGCTGCGCAGTTGACGCGCACGAAGGGGGCCTCGGCCCGCGGGCTGCACTGGTGGATGTACTGAGCGACGCGCTCCTTGCCGGTGCCGCTCTCGCCGGTGATGAGGATCGTGCCGGTGGACTGCGACAGGCGCGCGGCGCTGCGCAGAGTGTCCAGCATGCGCGGGCTCTTGGCGATGATCGTCGGATCCTCGGCTCCGCTGACCTGGCGGCGCAGGAGGGCGTTCTCACGCTCCATGCGGGCGTGGCCCAGCACCTTGTCGAGGGTCACCTTCAGGGCCTCGGGCGAGCAGGGCTTCATGAGGAAGTCCTTGGCGCCCTCGCTGATGGCGGTGACGGCGGTCTCGACCGTGCCGTGGGCGGTGACGACCACGGTGGGCAGGCCCGGGCACTTGTCCTGGATCGTGCGGACCAGCTCGAGGCCGTCCATCCCGGGCATGCGCAGGTCGGTCAGCACCAGGTCCGGCGTCTCGTCCTCCAGGCGGCGCAGGGCCTGCTCGGCGGAGCTGGCGCTCTCGGCGCGGAAGCCCAGGGCCCGTGCGGCCTCACAGAGGAACTCGCGGGAGAGGTTGTCGTCGTCGACGACGAGGATGCGCTCACGGCTCATGGTCTGGATGCGGGTAGGGAGGTTCAGGCTTGGGAGGGGACGCGCAGGCGGAAGCAGGCGCCGCCGAGGCGGGAGGGTTCGGCGTCGAGCTCGAGCTCGCCGCCGTGGAGGTCGGCGATCGAGTGCACGAGCGCCAGGCCGAGGCCCGTGCCTTCGGCGCGGGTCGTGAAGAAGGGCTCGCGGACGCGGTCCGCGATCTCGGCCGACACGCCGGGACCGGCGTCATCGACCTGGAAGGTGGTCCACGCGTCGCAGGAGTCGACGGTGATGCGCACGGTGCCGCCCTTGGGCTGGGCGTCCATGGCGTTGACGATCAGGTTGCGCAGGGCCTGGCGCAGCTCGATGCGCTCGCCGCTGCAGGCTTGGTCCGTGCCCGCGACCTCGATGTGCCACTGGGTGCGAACAGCCTCGGGCCGCGTGCTCATGGCCAGCTGGACGGCCTCCTGCGCGAGCTCCCGGGCAGAGACCGACTCGGCGGCGACCTCGCCGCTGCGGGCCAGCCGCATGGTCGCGGCGACGATCTCCTCGACCTCGTCGGCCCCGGAGACGATGTGCGAGGCCCAGCGGCCCAGGCGCTCATCGTCCTGCAGCTCGGTCGCCATCAGCGAGCCGAAGCCGCGGATGGCGTTGAGGGGGTTGCGGACCTCGTGGGCGATCCCGCCGGCCAGGGTGCCGAGGGAGGCGAGCTTGCTCTGCTGCTGCAGGCGGCGCTCGGCGGCGACCAGGTCGGTCTGGTCGTCGAGGGTCTGGACGCTGCCGATCACCTGCCCCTCCGCGTCGTGAACGGTGGCGCAGCGCACCACGACCTGACGCGGCGAGCCGTCTGCGCGGCGCACCTCGGTCGAGCGGCCGGTGGCTGCGTTCGCCAGCTGGGCGTCGGCGGCCGCGCCGCAGGCCTCGGCCTCGAGTCCAAAGACCTCGCAGGCGGCCTGGTTGGCGGTCTCGAGCCGCCCCTCCGCGTCGCGCACCAGCACGCCGGTGGGCAGGGCCGAGAGGACGGCGGCAAGGCGGGCGTGGGCGCGGTCGAGCTCCTCGACCTTCACCGCGAGCTCAGCCTCCACGCGGGCGGCGTGCTGGGCCAGGTCCCCGTGGGCCTGCTCCAGATCGGAGATCACGCGAGCGGTGCTCGCGAGGACCTCCTCGAGGGAGAGCTCGAGGGCGCTCACTGCTGGCCCCCCTTCTTGGCGTCGAGGCGCTGGCGCAGCTCGATCATGCGGACCTCTTGGCGCGACCAGCGCACCACATCGGCCTGGGACTCCTGGGCGGCCAGGGCGCGGAAGAGCTCCAGCGCCTCGGCGGTCCGACCCAGGCCCTGGTGGGCGCGGGCGCGCAGGTAGGTGGCCTCGTCGCTGTCGCTGAGGGCGGACAGGGTGGTCAGCGCCTCCTGGAACCGCTCGGCGCGGATCAGCAGGCGGGCCTCGCGCACGGCGTCGGCCGTGAAGCCGGCACCCTCGAAGCGCGTGGGGCTGGTCGGCACCGAGCCGCCGGCCGCGGCGCGGGTGCGCTGGGCGGGGGAGAGATCGGTGCGGGAGGGATCGGCGGTGATGCGCTCCAGATCGGCGGCCTCGAGGGCGTCGAGCTGGGCGGCAAGGCGCGCCACATCCCCGCGGGCCTGGGCCAGGCGCTCGTCGCGCTGGGGCGTCTGGGGCAGCGGCTCGCTGGTCAGCTGCAGGACGCGCTCCAGGGCCTGGGCCTCTCCGCTGGCGACGGCGGGCTGGAGCTGCAGCAGCTCCTCCAGGGCGGACACGGTGCCGGCGAGGCGCGCGGTGAGGTCACCCTCCTGGCCGGTGAGGACCGGGACGGCGAAGGTGGCCGCGAGGCCGGTGCAGATCAGGGTGTGGTGCTTCAGCATCAGAGCTCTCCCCGCAGGGCGGCGATGGCGGCGGTCACGCGACCGCGGCGCTCGTGGAGGTCGGCGGCCGCCCGGTAGAGCACCTGGCGGTCGGTGGTGCGGTCGAACGAGGCGGCGGCGGCGCGCAGCACGCCGATCGACTCGGACTCGAGGCCGTCGGCGTCCAGCGCCTGGGCGTAGGTGACGGCGAGGCCAAGACGGGCCTCGTCGGCGAGGGTCTCGCGGGCGGACCAGGCGCGGCGCAGGGTCACGACGGCCTCGTCCGTGAGGCCTTGCTCCAAGAGGCGCGCACCGCGGTCCACGCTCTGCTGCGCGGTGAGGGAGGTGACGCGCTCGCCGCCCAGCTCGAGGCGCAGCTCGGCCGCGTTCAGCTGGGTCTGCAGCGCATCGCCGTGGCCGGCGTCCGCGGCGACCCCGTGGATCAGGATCACGGCGACCTCGAAGTCTCCGGCGAGGGCCGCGTCCGCGGCGCGCTGCCAAGAGGCCACGCGGGCGTCGGCCTCGACGAAGCGTGCGTGCATCATCCACGCGGTGGAGGCGTCCCCGAAGCGGCCGGCGGCGCTGAACGCCTCGGCGCGCAGGGCCAGCAGGGTCGGGTCCTCGCTGCCGCGCGGGCTCAGCTCGGCGGCCAGGTCGATGGCCTTCATGGCCTTGAGGGGCTCGGCGGAAAGCGACAGGGCGCGGGCCCGCACCACCGCGCGCTCGTAGCGCGTCGACCGCTCGGAGCTCGGGCTGTTCTGGGCCACCGTGTCCAGGGCCATCAGGGCCTTGGTCGCGCACTCCGCGCGGTAGCCCTCGTCGTTGCTGGTCGCGGCTAGGGCGTTCATGCAGCGCGCGAAACCGGTCAGGGCCTGGCTCTGCAGGGCGTTGCTGCTGCGGTCGGGACCGAGGTCGGCCAGCTCGCGGTACCGCAGGGCGGCCTCGTTCCAGCGATCCTGCCCACCCAGGAGCGCGGCGCTGCGCAGCAGGGCCTCGGGCGCCTCCGGGCTGTCGGCGTGCTGCTTGGCGATGCGGTCGTAGCTGACGATCGCCTGGGCGTGGTGCTCCGGGCCCAGGGCCACGCAGGCCTCGGCCAAGCGCAGCTCGAAGGTCACCGCGGCGAAGTGCTCGGGCTCCTCACGCAGCAGGGACTCGTGGGTCAGGTACGAGCGCATGAACGCGTCACGGCTGGTGGCGAAGGCGGGGAGGTCGTCCTCGACCTCGAGAGCCTCGCCGGTCACGCGCGCCCGCAGGCCGGCGCCCAGCAGCACGTCGTTCAGGGCCGAGCGCAGCGGACGGCGCACGAGGAAGGCGTCGAGCTGGCGCTCGGTGTCCAGGCCCCCGGTGCCGCGCAGCTCGAGGCCGAGCTCGTCGGCGGCGGCCGAGAGCAGGCGCGCGACCGGGACCTGCTCGGCGCGCAGGGTCAGCAGGACCTCGCCCTCGAAGACCTCGGTCTCGAGCTGGAGGCGCCCCTGGGCCTCTGCTGCGGAGGCGAGGGCTAGGGCGACGAAGAGTGCGCGCAGCATCACTGCTCCCCCCGGGCCAGGGCCTGGCCTTGCAGGTGGTAGGAGAGGGCCACCAGGCGGCGGGCCTCGAGCACCAGCTCCTCGGGGAGCGCGGCGCGATCGCGGTTGGCGAGCAGGCGCGCTAGCCCCTGGCGGGCGTCCTCGAAGCGGCCGGCGTCCAGGGCTTCGCGAGCGAGGTCCAGGCCGGTGGTCGCCAGGT
>JBDQFW010000033.1:0-21607 GCA_040265735.1 Planctomycetota bacterium
CCCTGCGCCCCACCCAGGCGTCGGATCCCCAGGGAGCCCGGAAGCATGATGCAGCGATCCAACCGCGGCGCCGCGCGCGTCCCCGCCATCTGGATGATCCTCGTGTTCGTCCTGTTCCTCGCGTCCACCTTCCTGGCCTACACGGCCGGTGACGCCCGCACGAAGGCCCAGGGCGAGGCCGAGGCCGCCGTCTCCGCCAAGGAGGAGGCCGACGCCGCCCGTATGACCGAGCTGGGCCGCAGCCGGAGCATCTCCGAGGTCCTGGGCTACTACAACCGCGAGGACATGCAGTCCCGCTCCGACGTGGAGCAGGCCAAGCAGGGGCTCAGCGAGTTCAAGGCCTCGTTCCCCGGCATGACCGACGCCGAGGTCACCTGGGAGGAGGCGTGGCCCAAGGCCTCCGCCGCCTACCGTGACTCCCTCGGCAAGGCGAAGACCCTCGAGGCCCAGATCGAGGACCTGCGCAACCAGGTCTCTGCGGCCAACTCCGCCACGGCCAGCGTCACCTCGACCAAGGACAAGAAGATCCGCGAGCTTGAGCAGCAGCTGGCCGACGCCCAGACCAACGCCCAGGACGAGCGCAACGAGCTCGAGCGCCAGCTGAGCGCCGCTCGTAACCAGTTCTCCTCGGCCGACAGCAGCTGGAAGGCCGCCCAGGCCGAGCTGGCCGACGAGAAGCGCGCCCGCGAGCTCGACTCCAACGCCGCCCGCACCCGCACCGCCGCCCTGACCCGCACCCTTGCGGAGCAGACCGGGCTCACCAAGGAGATCCAGGGCCCGGACGGTTCGGTCCTCGCCACCTCCGCCAGCCTCGGCATCGCCTGGATCGATCTGGGCGCCGGTGACCGCATCAGCCTCGGCATGCGCTTCGACGTGACCAGCGGCAAGCCCGGCTCCACCGCTCGCAAGGGCGTCCTGGAGGTCACCAAGGTCGAGCCCGACCGCGCCGAGTGCCGCGTCATGGACCTGGCCGACCAGTTCGACCCGATCGTTAGCGGCGACACCATCTCGAACCCGATCTACGTGGCCGGCGGCACCCGCAACGCCGTGATGGCTGGCCGCTTCTCCGGCACCTGGAACGCCTCCGAGCTCAAGGTCCTCATGGGTGAGATCGGCATCAACGTCCAGGACTCCATGGACAAGTCGACGGCCTTCCTGATCGTGGGCGACCCCCTCTACAACGACCCCGAGACCGGCGAGGTCCTCGAGGAGCCCATGGCCGTCTCGGAGATGGCCCTCTACAAGGACGCCGAGGCCGCTGGCCTCACCATCGTCTCCATCGAGGACATCCGTCGCTTCTTCGCGAAGTGACCCTCCCCGGCACGGGCGGGCTTGCGTAGCCCCCCCCGCCGGACGGATCCTCTCGCGGCCGGGCCTCCAGGGGCCCGGCCGCTGCCGTAGGTGCCATGACCGCGCTGCCCGACGACGAGTCCGAGATGGAGGCCACGCGCATGTCCCTGGGGGATCACCTCCAGGAGCTGCGCGGGAGGCTCTTCAAGAGCGTGGTCGTCCTGGCCATCGCCTTCGTCGCCATCTACTCCTGGCGCTTCGAGGCGTTCTCCATGATCCAGGCGCCGCACCGCCAGGCCATGGAGATGCTGAACGAGGCCCGCGCGGAGCACTTCGAGGGCAAGCTCGCCGCTGCGGAGGAGGCTGGTCAGCCCCTGGACGCCCTCGAGTTCTTCGAGTCGGGCTATCCCGAGCGGCGGGTGCTGGTCGACCGCCTGCGGAGCGACGACCGGCTGGTGAACTTCACCTCGGACCAGGGCTTCGTCCTGCGCCTCCGAGTGTGCTTCTGGCTGGCCGTGTTCGTCGCCGCGCCGTTCATGCTCTGGCAGATGTGGGGCTTCATCGCCGCGGGCCTCTACCGCAGCGAGCGCAGCGTCGTATACCGCAGCGTGCCTGTCTCCATGGCCCTCTTCCTGGGCGGCGTGGCCTTCGGGTACCGGGTGATGGTGCCCTATGCCCTGTACTTCCTCGGGGTCGACGACATCGAGCTCGAGACCCTGGCGGTCACGGCGCAGACCGCGGACAACTACCTCGGCTTCCTGAAGGGGCTGGCCCTCGCGATGGGGGCGGTCTTCCAGCTGCCGGTCCTGATGATGGCCCTGACCAAGCTGGGGCTCGTCGGGCCCGAGCTCTGGGCGGAGTACCGGCGCCACACCATCGTGGGCGCCCTGGTGCTCGCCGCGGTCATCACGCCGCCGGACCCCGTCACACAGATGCTCATGGCCGGGCCGATCATCATCCTCTACGAGGTCGGCATCTGGGTCGCGCGCTTCACCACGCCCCAGGCCAAGGGAGCGGCGGCCGGGGACCTCGCCTCGTGAGCGGGCTTCGCGCGGCGCTGTGCTCGGTCGGTGACGAGCTGCTCGCCGGGAAGCACCCCGACCTGAACGCGCCCTTCCTCGCCCGGGAGCTGCAGGCCCTGGGCGTCGAGGTGGGCGAGGTGGCCGTGGTCGGGGACGATGAGCAGGCCATCGCCGCGGCCGTGACGCGACTGGCGTCAGGGGCGGAGCTCGTGTTCGTGACCGGAGGCCTGGGCCCCACCCTGGACGATGTCACGCGGCACGGCGTGGCCCGCGCGGCCGGCGTCGCCCTCACGCTCGATCCGGAGGCCCACGACCAGGTCACCGCCTGGTACCGGACGAGTGGCCGTGAGATGCCGGCCTCCAACAGCCGCCAGGCCCTCGTGCCGGAGGGCGCCGCCATCCTTGCGAACCCCGTGGGCACGGCGGCTGGCTTCGAGGTGTCGGTTGCCGGTGGCGCGGTGGTGCGCGTGCTCCCGGGTCCTCCGAGCGAGCTGCGCGCCATGTGGCAGCAGGGCGTGGGCGCGCGCGTGCGGGCGAGCCTCGGTCCGGGGACGGTGCGGGTCGAGCACCGCTTCCACCTGCAGGGGCTCTCGGAGAGCCAGTTCTCCGACGATGCGGGTGTCTGGCTCGAGCGCGAGGCGAATCCCCTGGTGGGGGTCACGGTGGCGCGCGGCCTGCTCACGGCCCGGCTCGTGGCGCGCGGCGCTACCGAGGGGGAGGCGCGCGGCGTCCTCGAGCCCCTGGCCTCGGAGTTCCGCGATCGCTTCCAGTCCTGGATCTACAGCGAGCGCCACGCGACGCCGGAGGAGGCTCTGGTCGAGGGCCTCACCGCCCGCGGGCTCACGGTCAGCACCGCGGAGTCCTGCACGGGAGGCCTCGTGGCCGGGGCGCTGACGGCCGTCCCGGGCTCGAGCGCGGTGCTGCGCGAGGCGTTCGTGACCTATGCGAACGAAGCCAAGGAGTCGCGGCTGGGGGTGGAGCGGGAGCTCCTCGAGGCCTCCGGCGCGGTCAGCGAGGGGGTGGCCCGATCCATGGCCCGGGGCGCTGCCCGAGCTGCGGGCGCAGACCTCGCCCTGGCGACCAGCGGCGTCGCCGGACCGGGGGGAGGAACGCCGGAGAAGCCGGTGGGCCTGGTGTGCTTCGGTGTCTGGTTCCAGGGGCAGTCCTGGGCGGGCTCACGGACCTGGCCTGGCAGGGCGGGGCGCGCTGCGGTCCGCGACTGGGCCACGGCCCATGCCCTCGTCCTGGGCCTGCGCGCCCTGGAGGGCCGCCTGCCTCTCGAGCCTGAGCGCTGATTTTGGGCCCCGAAATCCCGGGCAGGCTCGCCCCCCGGGGGCTCGGACGCTATCCTCTCGGCCCGCCGTTACCCCGTGGTGTAATTGGCAACACAACTGGTTTTGGTCCAGTCATTCCAGGTTCGAGTCCTGGCGGGGTAACCACCTTTCAAGGCGCCTCCTTCGGGGGCGCCTTTCTTCGTTCAGGCGCTCTCCTTTCCTCAGCGCTGGGCGACCCAGGACTCGCTCGTGTAGCGGGCCCCGAGCTGCTCGGCGCACTCGCGCTCGGCCCGAGAGGGGACCCCCGGGCGCAGGTCGAGCTCGAGGCACTCCTCGAAGGCCCGCCGCAGCTCGGGGGCGAACTCCACCGGGGTCACCCGCTCGCGAACCGACGCGAAGGTGGCGATGGCACCCTCCAGGGGCGTCGTGCCCAGCTTGATCGAGCCGTGGTGCAGCACCCGTCCGCCTCGCCGGCGCTGAGCGGACCCCACGCCCTTGGCTCCCTCCCAGGCGATGTCGAGGGCCGTGGACTTGTGGAAGCACATGCCGGTGGCCTCCGCGTCCGAGCTGAGGGGCTGGTCGCCGCGCAGCCCGGCCGTGAGGCCCACGCGCCCAAGGGCCACGACGATGGCCGCGTGCACCCGGGCATAGCTCTCCGGCACGGTGCCGTCGTAGGGGGGGAGGCCCACCGGCGCCGTGAGCGAGAAGGTGAGCTCGTGCTGGTGGTGGATGGCTCCTCCACCCGTCAGGCGGCGGACGAGGCGGCTGGCGCGGTCGGCGCCGGGGACCTCGTCCAGGCGCTGGAACCAGCCGAGGCTCAGCGTGTCGGGAGCCCAGGTGTAGAGGCGCAGGGTCGGCACCTCTCCCTGGAGCAGCAGGGCTTCGTCCAGCCCCATGTTGAACTCGGGGCTGGCACCCCAGGTCGTGATCAGGCGCCAGGTGGTCATCGGAACGAGAGGCGCCCCCTCGCGGGGGCGCCTCGCAGGGGCCGCATCAGTGCGGCGTGGCGATGTGCTCTTCGTACGCGGCCGCGTCCATCAGGTGCGACAGGTCCGTGGAGGTCGGCTTGATGCGAATCATCCAGCCCTTGCCCCAGGGATCCTTGGCCATGGCCTCCAGGTGCTCCTCGATGGTCTGGTTCACCTCGACGATCTCGCCAGCAACGGGGGAGAGCAGGTCGGAGACGGCCTTCACGGACTCGATCTCTCCGAAGGTCTCGCCGGCATCGACCGTGCGGCCGGCCTCCGGCAGGTCACAGTAGACGAGGTCGTCCACGTTGCCGTTGCAGAGCTCTTCGATGGCGAAGTCGGTGATGCCGATCAGGATGGTGTCTCCATCCTGCTTGGCCCACTCGTGGGAGGAAGCGTAACGACGGTCGTCGGGGCGCATGGCGGGGTTCCTAGCGGGTGCGTGAGTAGAAAGGGAGGTCGGTGACGGTGCAGGCCTGACGCTTGCCGCGCAGGTCCATCTCCACGATCGTCCCCGCCTCGGCGAGGGCGACCGGGACATACGCCGTCCCGATGTTCTTGTTGAGGGTCGGGGACACGGCGCCGGAGCAGACCTCTCCGACGACCTCGTCACCGTGCACGATGGGGTAGCCCTGGCGCGGGGCGCGCTTGCCCTCGGTCACGAGGCCTACGAGCCTGCGCGTCGGGGCGGCCTTGACCGCCTCGAGCGCGGCACGGCCAATCCAGTCGCCCTTGTCCTCGTGGAAGGAGACCCCGAACGAGAGGCCGGCCTCGATCGGGTTGTGCTCCTCGTCGATCTCGTGCCCGTACAGCGGCATGCCCGCCTCCAGGCGCAGGGTGTCTCGCGCACCCAGGCCGATGGGCTGCAGGCCGTGGTCGGCGCCGGCGCGGGTGAGCTCCTCCCACACGCGCTCGGCCTCGCCCGAGGGGAAGTAGAGCTCGAAGCCATCCTCGCCCGTGTAGCCCGTGCGGCTGACACGCACGCCGGCCATCCCGCACAGGGTGCCGAAGCCGGACTTGTAGTAGCCGACGGTGGAGAGGTCGAGGCCCTCGACGCAGGCCTGCAAGGTGGCCTGGGAGCCCTGGCCCTGGAGCGCGAGCATGGCGAGCTCCTCGGTCTGGTCCTCGATGGTCACCTCCATCCCGGCGCACTGCTCACGCAGCCAGGCGAGGTCGCGGTCGTGGTTGGCCGCGTTGACGACCATGAACACGTCCTCCTCGCCCTTGTAGACAAGGACATCGTCCAACGGGTTGCCGTCCTCGCGGCACAGCAGGCCGTAGCGGATGGCGTTGGTCGGGATCCGCCCCACGAAGGAGGTCACGACTCGGTCGAGGGCGGTGACCCGGTCGGCGCCCGTGAACCGCAGCCGACCCATGTGGGAGAGGTCGAAGAGGCCCACGCGCTCACGGACGCAGCGCGCCTCGTCGAGGATGGGGCCGTACTGGACCGGCATGTGCCAGCCGCCGAACTCGACCATCTTGGCGCCGAGGCGCTCGTGGAGGTCGTGGAGCGGGGTGTGTCGCATGGCTCAGGGGAGACGGGATCGCTGGGCACCGCGCCTCTGTCCTCGGCCAGGGGCCGGGTCCAGTGAGCCTGAGGCGACCCGGGTCCTCTTTGCCTGAGAGTTTCACCGCGAGCGCTCGAGCGCACGCCGCTTGCCCCTTCGGCGCCGGCCTCCTGGGCCGATCTCTCCCCGGGTCGACGGGGCCGGGATTCTAGCGCAGGGTCGGCCGGGGCTCCACCCGGAATCCCCCCCGGAGGGGTGGCGCCTGAGCCGGCGGGCGTCACACCGGCAGGGCCCCCGTCTCGCCGTGAGGCACGGCCGCGCAGGGGGCTTGACGGAACCGGCCGGTCCGCGTGGGCAGGGGTAGGTTTCGACTGTTCCCGCCGCCGCACACGCTGATGAACACCACCGCCTTCCGACTCCTCTCTCTCACCCTCTCCGCAGCCAGCCTCCTCACTCCCGCCGCCTCGGCCCAGGACCCCTTCGCACCGGGGCAGCGCTGGGTCCAGAGCCCGGGAGCCCTCGAGGCCTGGCTCCCGCGGGACGTTCACTTCACGGCCCAGGAGAACCTGATCTGGGCCGGCGCCGGAGGGCAGGACCCCCGCTGGATGGCGCTCGACGTGGCCCGTGAGCAGGCCTCTCCGGCCCGCTTCGAGGACGCCGCCAGCTCCTCCGGGGCCCTCGCCACCCGCACCGTGGCCGCCCGCGACGGGGCCGGCCTGTTCGGCGTGGTCCAGGAGCTCGACCCGGCCTCGGGCCTCAGCCGCGCCCGCGTGATCGCCCACAGCACGGGCGAGGCGGTTCGCAGCGGCCAGCTGCAGCCGCAGTGGGAGCGCCAGCTCACGGCCGCCGGCACCGCGGAGCCGCGGATCGCGACCGATGCCGCCGGCAGCGTGGTGGCGGTTGCCGCCCATGACCTCTACGCCGGCTCCGTGCGCCTCGAGCTCCTCGACGGCGTGACCGGCGCCCTGGTGGCCGCGGCCGACCTGCCGGGCCTCGCGCTCTCCCAGCTGGCGCTCTCCGACGACGGCTCGCTGGTGGCCGTCGCCGCGGGTCTCGACCTCTATCTCCTGGATGGCGCGGGCACCCTGCTGCATCAGGAGGATCTCACCGCTGCGCTCAGCGCGCTTGCGGTCGCGCCGGGCGGAGATCGCGTGGCTCTGGGCGCCGTGGGCCAGCTCGTGGTCCTGGGCAACGCCGCGGGGGCCTGGAGCCCGAGCGTCGTGGTGACGCGGCCCAGCAGCGAGGTCGTCACTGCGCTCGACCTGGCCGCTGACGGCGAGGGCACTGCCGCCGCGTGGTGGACCTTCTCCTCCGGCACCGTGGCGCGCTTCGAGCTGCGCCAGCGCGCCCAGCTCGTGGCGAGCGTGGAGCAGGACGGCGGCAGCACGGGCCTCCAGAACCTGCCGCGCCACGCGGTGATCACCGCGGACGGCAGCCGCGCGGCGTTCGGCACCTGGGGCAACGGGGTCGACCCCGAGGTCCTGCTGCTCGACGCCGGCTCCTCCGTGCCGGTCGCCGCGTTCCAGCTCCCCGGGAGCGTCACGGGCCTCGACCTCGATGCTGCCGGCCGTCGCATCGCGGTGGCCCACAAGGATGTTCACGCAACCGCCTTCGGCCTGACGGGATCGGTGCGCCTGCTCGACACCGGCGAGGGCGACCTGCGCCAGCGAGACCCGCTGGCCGTGGGAGACGCCGCGCTGTTCTCGACCCAGCACCCCTCGGCCACCATCGCCCTGCTCCTCGTCGGGACCCGCGTGGATCCCGTGGCCCTGCCCGGGATCCAGGGGCTCCTGCACCTGGACCGCCTGACCCTGACCGCGCTTCCCGCCCTGGTGGGGGCGACCGGGTGGGCCGACCACGCCGTGCCGCTGCCCGGCGACCCGGCCCTGATCGGCACCAGCCTGGGTTTCCAGGCGGCCTTCCGGACTCCGGCGGGGACCGTGCTCGGGGCCGACAGCCTGGATGCCCTGATCTTCTGAGGTGCCCCGGGGGCGTCTCGAACCGAGCCCCCCGGCCCGCAGCTGGGCACGATCGGCTTTCCCTTCAGGTCCTCGAAAAGGCAGCCCGAAGAGGGAGAGACGCGAGAGCCCGGGGTCCGGGCGCTCGCGGGGATCTCGACCCTTGCCCGCGCCCAAGCCCCAGCACCCGCCGCGACCGCGCTCGTCCACGCCGTCGCAGGCCGCCTCCGAGGCGGAGGACTTCGTTGGACAGATCCTCGAGGCCGTAACGGGCGGCCTAGAGGTCGACCTTGACCCCGAGGCCCTACGCGGGCGGATGGAGTGCGCTGCAGAGGAGTTCGACCGGCGCACCGCCACGGCCTTCTGTGACGCGCTCCTCGACCAGCTCTCGGACGACCCCGCCAACGTGCGCCTGCTCGAGGCCCTGGTGATCCTGGGGCTCGCTCACCCCGACGTGCTGGCGAGAGCGCGCATCTCGCTGGCCGTTGAGGGGCGGCGTCTCGCCGTGCTGCTCGAGCGCGGGGGAGAGCCCGAACGGGCCCAGGCCGTGCTGGAGTTCCTGGCGTCGCGTCTCCCGGGTGAGCCGACCATCGATCAGGAGCTTGCCGGACTCATGCGCCGGAGCGGCAACACGGCGGCGCTCGTGGAGCGCTACCTGAGCCGGGCGGAGGCTGCGGTCGAGCGCGGCCGTGTGGGCGAGGCCATTCCGTGGCTACAGGAGGTCCTCCTGATCGACCGCACTCGTCGCGATGTGGCGCGCATGATCCGCGACCTGCGCTACGGCGAGGTCGCGCGCGAGCGCGCCTCGCGGAGGCGCACCCGCTGGGCCCTTGGCCTGGCGACCCTGTCCACCCTGGCCACGGTGGGCGTGGCATGGAACCTCGATGCGCACACGCGCTTCACCCAGCTGCCCGCGGCTGCCCCTGGTGACGAGGCTGCCCTGCGCTGCCGGCTGGACGCGCTCGAGGGGCTTGCGCACGCCCGCCCGGTCTGGATCGGGAGCACCCGCGTTGCCGAGGAGCGGCAGCGGCTGCGTGACCAGCTCGAGGGGATCCAGCAGACCGTGCAGCTCGAGGCCCAGCTCGAGGAGCAGCGCGCCGCAGAGCAGCTCTCCGAGGCCGAGGCGCACCGGCTGCGCGGCCTCGCGCTCGTGGACAGCCTCCGCCTGGAGGAGGCCCTCGTCGCGCTGGAGGCGTGCCTGCAGGTGGCGCCCGCGGACTGGCCGCACGCCGAGCAGGTTCGCACCGACGCAGTAGCCCTCCGGCGGCACCTGGGAGGGGGGCGGTGAGGCGCCTCCTCGGCAGGCTCTGGGCAGGCGGAGCGTCCGCCCGGGGAGCACGCGGCGCCGCGCGTCGGGTCGCGGAGGATCCCTCGGCGCAGAACTACCTGGCCCTGGCCCAGGAGTCCGTCCAGCGCGGCGAAACCGCCCGCGTAGAGGCCGTTTGCCACGAGGCTCTCGCCCTGCACCCGGACCACCCCGCGCTCAAGAGCATGCTCGCACGCGCCAAGCGCATGCGCCTCGACGAGCGTGCGCGTCAGCTGCAGGCCGAGTTGGCAGAGGCCCCCCGCCCGGCCCTGTGGCGCGAGCTGGTGGAGATCGAGCTCGGAGCAGGGCGCTGCGGCCGCGCCGAGGCGCTGGCCGCGCGCTGGTATGAGACCGCACCCTCTGCGCAGGCGCAGGCCCACCGCGCGCTGGCCGCCCTGCGCACTTTTCAGGAGAGCGCCCTGCCCGTCGACGCCCGGCGCGCCTGGGATCTGGCGGGCCTCGCCGCCGAGGAGTCGAGCGGTGACGGCTTGGCCCACGAGGTCCGCGCGGAGCTCGCGCGCATGGTCGGTGCCCACGCGGCCGAGCGTGCTGCCCTCGCGCGCCTGATCGAGGCCAGTCCGGGTCAGCCCGAGCTGGAGGCACGCTACCGCGAGGCGCTGGCTCGGGTAGGGGGCCAAGGGACCTTCACCGCCGCGCTCGACGCGGTCACCCGCGGCGGAGTCGTGACGCCCCGCTCGCCCTCGCACCCTCAGGAGCGCGAGGTTGAGGCCGCCACGCTCGCGGGCGTTCGGCCGCGGCTTAAGGAGCTGGTAACCACCTCGCAGGCGGCGTTCGCGTCCTTCCATCGGGGCGGGACCGCGCTCGTGCAGGGCGCGTCGGGCCCCACCGCCGATCGCACCGCGCGCGGCGTGCGAGACCTCGTCCGAGCGGGCCGAGACGGAGCGCGTCGCCTCGGCCTGGGGCCGGTGCGGGGAGTCCGCGTGCTCGGCGCCCACGGAGACTTGGCCGTCAGGATCAGCTCCAGCACCGCCGCGGGCGTGTGGTCGCGGGGCCAGCTTGGACCTCGCGAGCTCTCAGAGCTCGAGGCCCTGGCGGAGCAGGCGGTGTGGTCGTGAGGACCGTCCTCGACCCCCTCATCGCGCTGGCGGGCGTGCGTCGTGCGCTCGTGATCGGTGCCGATGGGCTCCTGCTGGATGCGGCTGGCCACTTCGACCCCAGCCTGCCTGCGGACTCCTACGCTGCTCAGGTCGTGGGCTGGGTCGTCGAGGCCTCGAGAGCCATTGGCCCCCTGGCCTGGGAGGAGCCCCAGCAGCTCGTCCTCGAGGGGGCCCACGGGGCCATCCTGCTGCGCCGTGGCCCGGGATCCTGGGTCGCCGTGGAGGTGAGCCAGGGCACGCCGCTCGATGAGCTCACGATCCCGCTCGAGGCCGCCGCGGGGCGCCTCGAACGCCTCCTCCGCGGTCTCGATGCGCCGAGTGCACCCCTGCCGAGCCGCGCACCGCGACCGGCCTCGCCCGCCGTCCACGAACGAGACTCCGCCTAGGGGCGCAGGAGATCTCGCGTCCTCCACGCCGACAGAGGCAGAGGCCGACAGCCCTTCCGTCCGCCCACGCTCCCCCGCTCGAAGCCACCCGAACCACCGCAGTCCGACATGGTCCAGATCAACTTTGCCCAGAAGAGCGTGACGGTGAAGATCGTCTACTACGGCCCGGGGATGTCGGGCAAGACGACCAACCTCGAGATCGTCCACCAGCGCGCTCCCGAGGCGAGCCGGGGCGAGCTCACCAGCATCTCCACCGACGGAGACCGCACGCTGTTCTTCGACTTCATGCCCCTCGACCTTGGAACGGTTGCAGGCATGCGGACGCAGTTCCAGATCTACACCGTTCCCGGGCAGGTCTACTACAACAGCACGCGGAAGCTCGTGCTGCAGGGCGTTGACGGGGTCATCTTCGTGGCCGACTCCTCGGCCTCCATGGTGGAGGAGAACCTCGAGTCCCTGCGCAACCTGGCCGACAACCTCGCGGACTACGGCAAGGACCTGGCCGAGCTCCCGCTGGTGATCCAATACAACAAGCGCGATCTGCCTGACGCCATGAGCGTTGAGGAGCTCGATCGACTTCTGAACCCCAACGGGCTGCCCAGCTTCGAGGCCGTGGCGAACACCGGTCAGGGGGTCTTCCCGACCCTCAAGGCGCTCGCCGCGCGCGTCCTCGAGTGCGTGCACCGCACCAGCGGCGCGACCGGACCCGCTCCCGCCGCGCGGCCGCAGACGGCGGCCGCCGCAGAGCGACCCGTCTTGGCGGCGCCCTCCACAGAGGGCCCTGCCCCGGACGCAGGGACCCACGAGGAGACCTTGGCCGATGCCCCTGCTCCGGCTGCCCTGTCGTACTCCGCTTCCGAGGCCGTTGCTCCCGCGACCGAGCGTCGCCAGGCTCCCGCGCCGGAGGGTTCGGCGCTCCGGCTCGTGGGTGGGGAAACTCCGGCGAGCCCCGAGGCTGCCCCGCGCTTCCCGGTCACTGCTCCGGCTCAAGGTCCCGCCAGCCCCGCGCAGCCGGGTCCCCTGCGGATCGCGGCCTCCCTCGAGGCCGACGCCGGCCAAGAGGCTGGGGCCCAGCCCGCGCCGGTGCTCGGACTCACCGGGCTCGCGGCCCACGGGGACGCGGCGGCAGCAGAGCCTGCGGCCCAGGCTCAGCCCGCGGCGGCCACTCTGACCCTGCAGCAGCCGCGGCAGGCAGCACATGAGACGGCGCAGCCCGAGGCCGCGCCCCGCGCGACGACGAGGGCTGGCCTGATGCAGGTGGACGCCGACCAGCGAGCCGCACGCCCCGCTGCACGCCGGAGCGCGAGCATTGCTCCCGCGACGCGGATCCGTCCGCGGACGCTTGCGGCGCCCACTCCGGCCCCGCGGAGACGAGCAGCGCTGCTCACGGTTGCCGCGATCGGCGGAGCCATGGCCGTGGGGATCGCCATGGGGGCCCTCCTGTTCCAGGTGCTCTGAGAGGTGACGATGCGACGATCCGATCAGGAGCTGCGCGCCGCGCGCATGGTGTTCTACGCCGAGGATGTCGAGCGCCTCGACCGTGAGCTCGATGGGTTCCTCGAGGCCTCGGGAGCTCGCAGCGCCATGCTGATCGACACGGAGGGGCACCTGGTCACGCGCCGGGGAGAGGCACCCTCGGAGGACGTGGAGTCCCTGTCCGCGCTGGTCGCGGGCTCGTTCGCCGCAACGCATCAGGTCGCACGCCTCTTGGGTGAGGGCGGCTTCAACTCGCTGGCGCACCAGGGGGAGCACCAGGGGATCCAGCTGGCCTCGGTGGGGCCGCGTGCCCTGATGGCCACGGTCTGGGACGATCGCACCAACCTGGGCCTGGTGAAGTTCTATGCCCAGGAGACCAGCGAGCGCCTGAGGCGGGTCCTCGGGGAGATCGAGGCCGCGGAGCCGAGGGCTGACGCGGGCCTTGCGGACGACTATGGCCAGCAGGCCTCCGCCGCACTCGACGAGCTCTTCTGAGCAGCCTCGCCTCGCAGCTCTTTCTTCCCATGGGGTCGCGGAGGGCTGGCGTGGGTGGGGTTGTCCACAGTGATTCAGGGTTGTCCACATGGGGCGCCCCGCGGGCAGACATGCTAGGAGCACCTCGCATGATGAACTCCACTCCAGGGCGGCCCGCGCGCCTCCGCGAGGCTGGCTTGGGTCCGGAATCGTGGCCTCTAGGCGTGTGAATACTGCGTTGCGGCGCCTCGTAGGCCGATTGATTAGTGGAAGTCGGAAAGTGGCGGTGCCGTGGGGGCGCAGCCCCGGCTCCCTCTTGTGGCCCCAGCGGCAGCCTGATCCGGCCTGCGAAGAATCTTGGAGTTGTCCTTTTTTCTGCCAATTGGGATGGCAGCCCGCAGCGAAGCAGGACCGATTCTTCGAGTCGATGTCGTGGCTCCATGCCTCCGCCCCTTGAGGGCTCCATCCCCGGACACCTGTCCAAGGAGATCTCCCATGGCCAAGAAGAAAGCCACCAAGAAGGCCGCCAAGAAGGCGACCAAGAAGAAGGCCGCCAAGAAGGCCGCCAAGAAGGCCCCGGCCCGGAAGAAGGCCGCCAAGAAGAAGGCGACCAAGAAAGCCGCCAAGAAGGCGACCAAGAAGAAGGCCACCAAGAAGGCCGCCAAGAAGGCGACCAAGAAGAAGGCCACCAAGAAGGCGACCCGCCGTCGCTGATCTGGACCAAAGAGGACGCCGTGAACAAAGGCCGTCTCGTAGAAGTCGTCGCGCGTGAGCTCTGCGTCTCCCGACTGCAGGCCTCGCGCCTCGTGGACACCGTCCTCGACGGCATCGTTGAGGGCCTGAAGGAGGACGGGAGCGTGACGCTCACCGGCTTTGGGACCTTCGAGGTCCGTGAGCGCCCCGCCCGCATCGGCCGCAATCCCCTCACCGGGGAGCCCATGCCCATCGAGGCGGGGCGCAAGGTCGGGTTCCGCGGCGGGAAGGCTCTCAAGGCCTCCGTCTAGGCGCCCCTCGAAGTCTGCAGGGCCGGCTCCTCTCGCGAGGGGCCGGCCCTGCTCTCTTTGCCGGGGGGAGCCGGGCGCTGCGAGGCGACTCGTGCGCTGAGGAAGGAGCGCGCCGGGGGATCAGGCCTCGGCCTGCTCAGCCTCGAGCCTGGGGAAGAGCCCCTCGAGCTCTCCGAGGCGCTGGCCTGCCAGGCTCGCCGTGCTCCAGGCCCCCCTGCTCGGGATGGAGGGCCAGCCCGCGGCCTCTACGGCGCCGCTGCAGCCAAGCTGTTCCCACAGGGCCTGGGCCTTGTGGGGGGCGAAGGGGGCCAGCCAGCGGGCGAGCAGGCCGAGCCAGGTGCACAGCATGGACAGCTGGCTGCCGGCGAGCGCCGGGTCCTGCTTGAAGGTCTTCCAGGGCTCGCAGCGCTGCATGAACACGTTGCCCGCGGTCGCCAGTCCAAGAACCGCCTCGAGGGCCCGACGGAACCGGAAGCCGCGCAGGGCCTCGCCCGGGTCCGCGGCCTCCTCGAGCGCCTCGCAGAAGAGCTCCTCGAGGGCCTCCGCGTGCTCCGCGGCCACCGGGGGGATCTGGCCCTCGAAGTTCTTGGCGAGGAACTTCAGCACCCGCGAGGCGAGGTTCCCAAGGTTCCCGGCGAGGCTGGCGTTGTTGAACGTGACCAGGGCAGCGGGATCGAACTCTGCGTCTGCCGTCTCGGGCAGCGTCGAGGTCACGTAGCAGCGCACGACCTCGGGGTCGACCCGGTCGAGGTAGGCGTGGAGGTCGAAGCTGCGCCCCTCCGAGGTGCTGAACTTGCCGCCGGCGAGCTGATAGAACTCGTTGGCAGGCACCTCGGCCGGGAGGACGAACCCGTCGCGAACCCCGTGCAGCATCGAGGGGAACACGAGGCAGTGGAACGGGATGTTGTCCTTGCCAATGAAGTGGACGAGCTGCGTCTCCTCGCCCTTCCACCAGTCGCGCCAGGCGTCCGGCTGCCCCTGCTTCCTGGCCCACTCCTGGGTGAAGCTCACATAGCCGATGGGGGCGTCGAACCAGACATAGAGCACCTTGCCGGCCTCGCCCTGCAGGCGGTCCTCGGGCACGGGGACGCCCCAGGACATGTCGCGCGTGATCGCGCGCTCGGGCGCATCCTCGAGGAGGCCCTTGAGGAAGGCCTCCACATTGGGCTTCCAGGGGTGTCCCTCGATCCAGGCGCCGATTCCATCGTCCCGCAGGCGCGGGAGGTCCAGGAACCAGTGGCGCGTCGTACGCCTCTCGGGGGCCGTGCCGCAGAGCTTGCAGCTAGGGGCCCCAAGGCGGAGCGCGTCGATCCAGGTCCCGCAGTCCGGGCACTCGTCGCCCCGCGCCCGCTCGGAGCCGCAGGTGTAGCAGGTGCCCACCACATAGCGGTCGGCCAGGAACATGGCGTCCTTCGGGCAGTACAGCTGCTCGAGCTCCCGCTGGACCAGGAAGCCGTTGTCGTCGAGCCTGCGGAAGAACTCCTGGGTGAGGGCCGCGTGCTCGGGGCAGACGCTCGTGCCCGACCATGCATCGAAGGCAATGCCGAGCCGGTCGAAGGTGCGCTTGATGTCCTCGCGCCAGTGCGCCACGTACTGGTCGTAGGGCACTCCCTTCTGCTCCGCGCCGATGGTGATGGCGACGCCGTGCTCATCGGTCCCGCAGACATAGAGCGCCTCCTCGCCCATCATCCGGAGCCCGCGGACATACAGGTCCGCAGGCAGATAGGCGCCCGCGATGTGCCCCAGGTGGATCGGCCCGTTGGCGTAGGGCAGGGCGCTCGTGACGAGGTGGCGGCGGGTCATGGGCCGAGCATGATACGGCCCTGGCTCACCCCCGAGACGCGCTCCCCGGTCCGGTGTCGAGGCGGGTGATCAGCCACAGGCTCCCGACGCTGAGGCAGGGCACGGCCAGCGCGGGCCCCAGCACGGGGACCCCCACGAGGAGGCCGCCCACGAGCCCGAAGGCGCCGAACGCCGGGGCCTGATCCAGCACGAAGCGCACCCGCGCCCGAGCACTCCAGCCGCGCCGTGAGAACGCCACGTCACACAGGCCCAGGGCCAGGAGGAAGCCTGAGATCAGCACCCAGAGGGGCGCTCCGATGACGGGGACGAACGGCAGCCACGCCAGCAGGACCAGGACGAGGAGCGACAGCAGGGCCACCTTGGCGCTGGTCCAGAGAAGGCCCAGCTCGTGTCCCAGGGCCCAGGTCAGCCAGGCTCGATAGGAGGGGTCGCGGAGGGCCAGCGCGCCGAAGACCGGGAGGGGCGCGAGGAGCGCGAGCCAGGGGGACGGGGCCAGCCAGGCCAGAACGAGCGCCGCGAGCGAGCTGGCGGCCGCGCCTGCCAGGGTCAGGCGGGCGGCTTGCGGTCCTTCGAGCACGGCGGGCCGCGCGGAGGAGGCGCGCGGATCCGCCCCGAACCAGCGCGACTCCAGGCGGGCCTGGACCTCGTCGAGGAAGGGACCCGCGACGACCTCGAACAGCAGGGTGAAGGCCAACCAGGCAGTGATGATCAGGGCCAGCGCCCAGGACAGCCCCTGGAGCAGCTCGCCGGCCCAGGAGTCGGTCAGCCACGCGAGGGAGCGCGCCCACCAGCCGGCGTCCTCCCCGGCGCTGCTTGCGCTCGCGAACAGCTGCTCCAGGCCCGGAGCAATCCAGGCCGCGTGCAGCCACACGGCCAGGGCGGTCACCAGGACCATGGGGGGGACCAGAACCCGCTTGAGGCGTGGCCCGCGCGCCAGGAGGCGCGCACCCATCAGCGGCGCGAGGGCGCCCGTGAGCGCGCCGCGGGGCCCTCGAACACGCGGCCCCTCTGCCCCAGGCTCCCGCGACGCGCCGCCGCAGTGGGGGCATGAGGGCTCCGCGTGCAGGTAGGCGCAGACGCTACAGGGGCGCGGAGTCATGGGACCAGTCTGGCGCGGGCCCCAGGGGGGCATGCCGGGCCCTTGGTCGGGGTCGGTCGCCGCGGCTTGCAAGGGCGGCCGAGCCGGGACCCGGCCGCGGCCCGCCGGCCAGGCGCGGCGGGGTGCCTCGGGATCGACCAGGCCGGGCAATTGCGCGGTTCCCCCCCCTTCGGCGTCGGACTATCCTCCCAGGATTCGCTGCGGGCGTCCGAAGCCCGCGCGGGCTCCCGGCAACCGCTGCCCCCTCAGCCATGTCCAGCTTCCAGCAACTCGACTTCTTCGCGCTCGACGATCAGTACTCCGAGGAGGAGCTCATGGTTCGCGACGCCGTCCGCTCCTGGGTCAGTGAGCGCTTCATGCCCCTGATCATGGAGCACTGGGAGAACGGCACGTTCCCCATGGAGCTGACCTCTGAGCTCGCGGAGCTGGGCGTCTTCGGGCCGACCATCCCCGAGGAGTACGGCGGCGCCGGCATGAACAGCGTCACCTACGGCCTGATCTGCCAGGAGCTCGAGCGTGGCGACTCGGGGCTGCGGTCCTTCGTGTCCGTCCAGGGGTCCCTGGTCATGTACCCGATCTTCGCCTTCGGCTCCGAGGAGCAGAAGCGCGAGTGGCTGCCCAAGCTGGCCTCAGGCGAGGCGATCGGCTGCTTCGGCCTGACCGAGCCCGACTTCGGCTCGAACCCGGGCGGCATGCTGACCACCGCGAAGCGCGACGGGGACGACTACATCCTCAACGGCCGCAAGATGTGGATCACCAACGGGACCTGCGCCCAGGTGGCCATCGTCTGGGCCCAGACCGAGGACAAGATCCGCGGGTTCGTCGTCCCCACCGACCTCCCCGGCTTCAGCGCCCCCGAGCAGAAGCACAAGTGGAGCCTGCGCGCCTCGATCACCAGCGAGCTCGTGATGGAGGATGTGCGCGTCCCGGCCTCGGCGATGCTGCCGGGCGTGAAGGGCCTGAAGGGCCCGCTCTCCTGCCTGACCCAGGCGCGCTATGGCATCGCCTGGGGCGGCGTCGGCGCTGCCCTGGCCTGCTTCGACGAGGCCCTGCAGTACTCCAAGGAGCGCATCGTCTTCGACAAGCCCCTCGCGGGCTTCCAGCTGGCCCAGGCCAAGCTTGCGGAGATGGCCACCCAGATCACGATGGGCCAGATGCTGGCCCTGCGCCTGGGCCGCCTGAAGGACGAGGGCAGCTTCACCTCGCAGCAGGTCTCCATGGCCAAGCGCAACAACGTGCGACTGGGTCTCGAGACCGCGCGCACCTGCCGCGACATGCTGGGCGCGAACGGCATCAGCCTCGAGTACCAGACCGGCCGGCACATGCTGAACCTCGAGTCGGTGATCACCTACGAGGGCACCCACGACATCCACACCCTGGCGGTCGGGCACGAGCTCACCGGGCTCCCTGCTTACCGCTGAAGGCTCCCTGCCTATCGCTGAAGGCTCCCGGTCCACCGCTGAAGGCTTTCGGCCTACCGCTGGGGGCCCACCGAACGACCGGTGAGCCGCCACGCGGCGCCTACTCAGGGAGGGCCCCCGGCCGTGGCCGGGGGCCCTCCCTGCTTTGGTGTCCCCTCGGACGCCGGGCGCTCCGTCCGGGTCAGCTCCCCGCAGCCCCGGCGAAGATGCGGTCGTAGACGGCCCGGAGGTCGCCCACGACCTTGGCCAGGTGCGCCTCCTCGTCAGGATCGAGATTGCCGCTGGTCTTGGCCTGCAGCATCTCGAGGTCCTTGATGAGGGCCGTGGCCATCGGCTGGTTGGTCTGCTTCTCCTGGGTGACGGGGTTCTCGAGGACCCCGCAGGCCAGCAGGCCCTGAAAAGAGATGCGGGTGATGAAGAGCGAGAACTCGCCGCCCGGGAGCGGCATGTCTGCGGCGGTGCGCGGGGTGTCGGTCATGCGTGGGCCTGCTCCGTGCTGGGCCGGGCGGGTGTGTCGCCCTGCGCGGTCGCGCGGGCGAGGGCGGCCGCCACGAAGCCGCGGAAGATGGGCTGCGGCTCGAGGGGCCGGCTCTGGAACTCCGGGTGGTACTGCACGCCCATGAAGAAGGGGTGCTCGGGCAGCTCCACGATCTCGACCAGGTCGCGGTCGGGGTTGAGGCCCGAGAGGCGCATGGGCGAGGCGGCGAAGGCCTCCCGGTAGGCGTTGTTGAACTCGAACCGGTGGCGGTGGCGCTCGGAGATCGTCTCGCGGCCGTACAGCTCACGGGCCAGGCTGCCCTCCTCGAGCCGGCAGGCGTAGGCCCCCAGGCGCATGGTGCCCCCGAGCTCCACGCCGTCCTGGTCCTCCATGAGGGAGATCACGGGGTGCGGAGAGTGGGGTGAGTGCTCGAGTGTGTGGGCCCCCTCGAGCTTCAGGGCGTTGCGCGCGTACTCGATCACGGCGCACTGCATCCCCAGGCAGATGCCGAAGAACGGCACCCCGTTCTCACGGGCCCAGCGGATGGCGCTGATCTTGCCCTCCAGGCCGCGCTCTCCGAATCCGCCCGGGACGAGCACGCCGTGCGCACCCTCGAGCAGCTGAACGCCCTCGTCGTGCACATCCTCTGCGCGCACCTTGCGCAGCCGGATCGTGCAGCCGTTGGCAATCCCCGCGTGGGAGAGGGACTCGTAGATCGACTTGTAGGCGTCGTGCAGCTCGATGTACTTGCCCACGATCGCGATCTCGACCTCGCGGTCGATGGAGCGGATGCGCTTGAGCATGGCCAGCCAGTCCACCAGGTCCGTCACCGGCTCGCAGTCGAGGCCGAGCTGCTCCACCACGAGGCGGTCGAGTCCCTTGTGCACCAGATCCACGGGGACCTCGTAGATCGAGAAGTCCACATCCCGCTCCTCGATCACGCACTCGGGCCGCACGTTGCAGAACAGGCTGATCTTGTGCGCCATCTCGGCGGACATGGGCTGCTCGGTCCGGCAGATCAGGATGTCGGGCTGGATGCCGATCTCGCGCAGCTTGCCCACCGAGTGCTGGGTGGGCTTGGTCTTCATCTCGCCGGACGCCCGCAGGTAGGGGAGCAGGGTCAGATGGACGAACAGCACATCTCCCTTGGGACGCTCGAGGGCGAACTGCCGGCAGGCCTCCAGGAACGGCAGGGACTCGATGTCCCCGACCGTGCCACCGATCTCGGTGATCAGCACGTCCACATCCGGGCTCGCGACGCCCGCGTGGAGGGCCTCCTTGATCTCGTCGGTGATGTGGGGGATCACCTGTACCGTGCGGCCCAGGTAGTCGCCGCGGCGCTCCTTGGCGATCACGGCCGAGTAGATCTTGCCGGTGGTGAAGTTCGAGGCCTTGGAGAGGTGGGCCTTGGTGAAGCGCTCGTAGTGGCCGAGGTCGAGGTCGGTCTCCGCGCCATCGTCCGTGACATACACCTCACCGTGCTGGAACGGGCTCATGGTGCCCGGGTCCACGTTGATGTAGGGGTCGAGCTTCTGCATCGAGACCTTGAGACCCCGCCGCTCGAGGATCATTCCGATCGCGGCCGAGGTCAGGCCCTTGCCGAGGCTGGAGACGACGCCTCCGGTGATGATGATGTGCTTGGTCATCGGTCTTGGGTCGAGGCCGCTGCGCGCGCCTGCTGGCGCGCGACGAAGGCCTCGTAGTCATTGCGGGTGTCGATGCCGGAGGCCGCTCGACGGGCGGGGCGCACGCGCATGCGGTGCCCGGCCTCGAGCCAGCGCAGCTGCTCGAGGCTCTCGGAGCGCTCCAGCGCGCTCTCGCCGAGGGCACAGAAGGCCCGCAGGGCGTTCGGCCGGAACCCGTACACGCCCAGGTGCCTGCGGGCGAGGGTCTCGGGCGCCGCGGCCCCGGGCCGCGCGTGGGACGAGCTGGGCAGGGGGCTGCGCGAGAAGTAGAGCGCGTCGCCGCGGGCGTCCGTCACGACCTTCACCACGCTTGGCGTGACCAGGAGCTCGGGATCCTCGAGCGGAGCCGCCAAGGTGGCGGTCTCGACGGCGTCGTCGCGGAAGGCCTCCACCAGGACTTCGAGGTCCTCAGGGTCCAGCTCGGGCTCATCGGCCTGGACGTTCAGCACCACATCCCAGTGCCCCTCGAGTCCCTCGAAGGCCTCGAGCACGCGGTCGGTCCCCGAGGCGTGCTCGGGGCGCGTGCGCACCATCTTCAGGCCGTGCTCGCGCCCCGCGCGCTCGACCTCGTCGTCGTCGCAGGCCACGACCACCGCTGCTAGGGCCGCGCACCTCTCGGCGTTGCGCGCGCTGTGCACGAAGAGGGGCAATCCCGTCTCCGCCAGGAGCATCTTGCGCGGCAGGCGCGTGCTCGCGATGCGCGCGGGGAGCACGGCCACGGCGCGCAGCGCGCCCGGCCGTCCTTCACTCCCCTCGCTGGCGCCGACCATCACCGGCCCCCGGCGCCCTCGCGGAAGCCGTCCAAGTCGTGGACGGTCTGCAGGGAGTAGACCTCGTTGAAGACGCCGAAGAACACGCGCTTGCAGGTCTGGAAGTCGAGGGCCAGGGCCCGCGGCATGGTCGAGACGAAGCCCGCGTGCTCGGCGACGCCGTCGATGCGGACCTCGATGGCGGAGGTGTAGAGGCCCCCGTTGCGGGGGACGCTCCCCGAGGCCGCAAGGCCGTCCCAGCCGCAGTCGCTCTCGAGGTAGGCGACCAGCTGCTCGAGCTGGGCATCGGAGAGCACCTTGGTGGTCGAGGCCTCGACGCCCCGAGAGATGGAGGCGAACTCGATCCGCCGGGCCTCGGCCGTCGCTCCAGGCACGCCGGCGTCCTCGAGCCAGGTGTCGTTGACCAGGGCCATCGAGACCCCCGAGCGTGCGTCCATCATGCTGATCTGGATCGCGCGCGGCACGGCCGGGGCCTTCGGGCCGGGCGCGGCGCAGGCGGCGAGGAGGAGGACAGGGCCCAGCAGCGGAGCCAGGGCACGCACGAGGAGGGCGGTCATGGTGGGGGCC
>JBDQFW010000034.1:0-266 GCA_040265735.1 Planctomycetota bacterium
GATCTAGGTCGTAGGTGCCCTCGTCCGGCGGCGCCGTGAGGATGGACAGGGTCGTGTCGGTGCGCCCGACGATCTTGCCGATGAAGAGCTCGCCGTCGCGGGTCAGGACCTCGGTGTCCTGGTACTGGTCGGAGATCTCGCGGGAGGGCTCCAGGATGGCCAGCATCAGGTCGCGCGCGCTGTAGCGACTGCCGGCGCCGGTGAGGTCATGGCCCAGGTCGCCACCCTCGCCAGCCATGCGGTGGCACTCGAGGCAGCGGGCCTTC
>JBDQFW010000034.1:276-620 GCA_040265735.1 Planctomycetota bacterium
GACGAAGCTGGCCTCGATCACCGGGGCGTCCTCCCGGGGCTCGAGGGCCAGGGCCTGGGCGAGGGAGCGCCGCTCGTCCTCGGTGAGGACCTCGGCCGCGCGCTTGCGCAGGTTGCGGACGTAGTTGCCGATGCTCGCGCCACCCTGCATGCGCAGGCCTCGGAGACCCATCCACGAGATCCACGCCTGACGCCGCTCGAGGGTCCAGCCCGCGCGGGCGTCGAGCAGGGCGAAGGCGTGGAAGAGGCCCTCCTCCGCGGAGTCCGCCACGACCAGGCGGACGCGCGCGCGGGGCCAGTCGGCCGGCTCGCCGAGCGCGATCTCGAGGAGGATGAGCTCGCGGT
>JBDQFW010000034.1:630-21549 GCA_040265735.1 Planctomycetota bacterium
GGTGCGCGCCAGGCCCACCACCGCCGCGCCCACCGCGCGCGGCTCGTCCGAGGCGAGGGCCAGCTGGCCCCAGGCCTCGGGAGCGCAGTGCTCGAGGCCGGTGCGCGCGGCAAAGCGCACGGCGCGGTCGGGAGAGGAGAGAGCCTCGATCAGCCCCAGCGGGTCGTCGACGCCTCCCTCACGGTGGCTGGCCTCCAGGGCGTGGCGCTGGACGGCCTCGGCCGTGGCCGCGCGCGCCACGGGACGCTCACCCGCCGGGCGCACGCTCGAGATGCGGTAGAGACCGCCCTGGGTGCGGCGTCCGCCGGTCGTGACATAGAGCGCCCCGTCCTGGGCAACCACCATGTCCGTGACCTGGAAGGGCTTGCCCACGGCGAAGACCTCGGACTTGCCGGTCCAGGTGCCGCCGTCGGGCGTGAGGAAGACGGCGTAGATCGTGCCGTAGGACCAGTCCCCGATGAGCAGGGCCTCGCGCCAGCGTCCGTGGAAGGCCGAGTCCGTGGCGAAGGTGACGCCGACCGGCGAGGAGAGGCCGATGTCCACCACGCTGCCCATGGTGTCCTCGTAGAAGTCGGGGAACTTGCCGGTGCCGTAGCGCCAGCCGTACTCGGCGCCGCTGGTGAAGTGCAGCACGCGCGTGGGGCGGTACCAGGGCAGGCCGACATCCCACTCCATGTCGGAGTCGAAGGTGAAGAGCTCGCCCTCGGGGGAGAACGCCATGTCGTAGGCATTGCGCATCCCGTGGGCGAAGAGCTCCCAGTGAGCGCCGTCCTTGTCCGTGCGCACGACCCAGCCGCCCGGCGCCATCTTGCCGGTGGCGTGGCCGCGGCCGTCGGGCTGGCGGGTCAGCAGCTGGTCCTCGTCCCACACGCGCGGGGCGCGGCTGTGGTCGATCTCGCCGGGCAGGGGCGTGTGGTTGCCGGCGATCAGCCACAGGTGCTCGCCGTCGGGGTCGAGCACCACCGCGTGCGGGCCGTGCTCACCACCCGAGCCGAGGGTCCGCAGCAGCTTCACCTCGTCGAGGACATCGTCCCCGTCGGTGTCGAAGAGCCGGTAGAGGCCGTTCTTGCCGCCGAGGGCCACCACCACGAAGAGGCTGTCGTGGGCCCAAAGCAGGCCCTGGGCATGGCCGAGGTCCACGGGGACGCGCTCGACCTGAGTCTCCCCAGGGGCGCCGATGGGCGGCGGCGTCACGCGCCACAGGGCGCCGTACTGGTCGCTGGCGTAGAGCCGGCCCTCGGGATCCTCGCAGAGGCTCACCCACGAGCCCTGGCTGTGCTGGGGCACCGAGTGCAGGAGCTCCACCTGGAACCCCTCGGGCACGGTGATGCCGCTGGCCGGAGTCGCGGTGGGCACCTGGCCGTCGGACTGGGCAGCGGGCGCTCCCCAAGGAGCCACGCCGAAGGCACCCAGGAGCTGCGGCTCGGCCCAGTGAGCGTCGTCGAAGCCCGCGGCCTTCCAGCTCTCCCAGTCGCCATTGACGCCGGTCCGGTCGCGCACGCGCCAGTCGGGACCGGTCGCGATGATCTGCTTCGAGCCGTCGGCGAGGGTCAGCTCGAGGCGCAGGAACGCCGCGGCGATGCCGCCGGTGTTGGCCACGCGCATGCCGAGCACGTGCTGGCCAGGGCTGAGCTCGAGCTCGCGCTCGAAGGGCTTGGCCCAGTCGCGGCAGACGGCGACCGAGCCCTCGTCCACGAACACCTCCCCGGTGTTGTCGACGGTCCCGAAGAGCGTCGCGGACTTCAGGCCCGGAGGCACCGTGAACTCCTTGCGCATCCAGCCCAGCTGGTTCGCGCTGGGCTCGCCGGGGAACCAGATCCACTGGGGCTCGCCGCTCGCCGCGGCGGGCTCGACGGGGGCCGCGTCCTCCATGGTCTCGGCGGTCTCAACCTCCTCGGTGAGGGTCCACTCGGTCGGGAGGAGACCCTCCCGACCGTCGTTGGCGTCGGCGGCAAGGGGCGTCACGACCATCTCGCGGAAGCGCACCTCCATGGGCGGGCCCTGGTGCAGCTGCAGGGCGAGGACCCCGTCGGCCCGCGCGCGCTCGGAGTCGAGGTCGACCACCTCGACCGTGCGCGCGTCGTTGATCCAGATCTCGAGGCGGGGACCCACCGCACGCACGCGCAGCTGGTTCCACTCCTTGGGCTTCCAGTGGCTGAGCAGGCTGGCCTTGTCCTCGACGAAGTCACTGCCGAGGCCCTCGCCATCCGGCCCGAGCAGCCACGCCTCGCCGCGCCGCGCCACGACGCCGCGCCCGTTCTGCTCGTAGAGACAGCCAGTCCAGTTGGGCCCGTCCTCGAGGTCCGCCTGGTAGCCGTGCACCTGGTGCTCGCCCTTGTCCTCGCTGCGGAACTGGACGCCGGAGTTGCCGCCCACGAGCTTGACCTGGGTGACGAGCTCGAAGTCACCGGGCATGTCACCGGCCCAGGTGGCCCAGGTCGTGCGCGTGCAGGGCTGCTCCGCGGAGGAGCGGCCCACGATCTCGCCACCCTCGAGCGTCCAGAAGGCCGCGTCGAAGCTCCAGCCTCCGTCAGTCAGGGGAGCAAGGGCCTCCTGGGCCGCGGCCCAGGGAACAAGGAGCAGGCAGGCAAGAGGAGCGAGGAGGACGCGCATGGGCCCAAGGATAGGACGCCGGCGACGATCCAGGTCCGCGGAACGGGCGCTCCTGCCACGCGGACGGGCCTCCGCCGGGGATCCCGAAGCGCGAGGCGAACGCAGCGCCCACTCCCAGGCGATTCTTTTCTTCACCCGGCGCCCGCGCGGCGGTCTTGAACCCGCGTCGGGGCGAGCCCGAGTCCGCGTCAGAGCGCGATCTGGCAGCCCATGGCGACGACGAGCGACGCAAGCAGGAGCAGGCCGAGGATGCGGCCCAGTGCGGGACGGCGCTCTTCGTCGTGGCCGCCCCAGCCCTTGAGGGCGAGCATCCAGATCGGGGTCTTGAACAGGATCGCCAGGTCTTGGCGCAGGGTGAAGCGCGCCATGTAGTCGAGGTCGTCGCGCAGCTTCTCCGCGTAGGCCTCGACCTCGGCAGAGGCGTATCCACCGCGGATCTGAGCGAGACCCGTGATCCCGGGCCGGACCCAGAGGCGGGCTTGGAAGCCGGGGACATGCTTCACGGCCCAGCTGTGAGCCTTGAGCATCTCCGGACGGGGGCCCACCACGTCCATGTCTCCACGGAGGATGTTCCAGAGCTGCGGCAGCTCGTCCAGGTGCGACTTGCGCAGGAAGCCGCCCACCGGGGTGACCCGGTGGCTCTCGTCGCTGCCCCACTCCGAGCGCCGATGGTCGTCGTCCCACATCGTGCGGAACTTCACCAGCAAGAACGGACGGCCGTAGCGGCCCATGCGCTCCTGGCGGAAGAACACCTTGCGCGGGCTTCGGAAGACCGCGAGGTTCACCAGGGAGATCCCGAGGATCAGCAGGAACGCGGGCAGGGTGATCAGCGCGGCGACCAGCCCCATCAGCAGGGGACGCCCGACGCGGCCATAGACGCTGTCGAGGCGTCCGGGGCGCGGGGATCCGAGGAGCTGGGTCATGGTGATGGCCGGGGTCTTGGGGCGAGCCTGCGCGGATTCGCCAGGCTCCAACGCGTCCGAGGCGTATCCGACAGCATCGGACCGATCGGTCAAAGTTGCTGAGGTCGGAGGCATGGAGGTGTCAGAACCGAGAAGCGCGCGAAGGATGTTGGAAGAGCACTCCCAGCCCGCGATCCCGCGTCCTGGGCTGCCCTGTCCAACTGAAAAGGCTATCGCGGGAATTGGGACCCCGTAAGACCAGAATCTTCGGTTCGACGGAACAACCGGTCTCAAACCATTTCCCCGCACGCTCTCGCCTATCAGGGAAAGTCGTCCCGGGCGCTCCCTGGGTCCCCACAAGGGCACCAGGGGCTCAAAAAAACGGCTCGCCGGACCCCCGGGTCGCAGTCGGCGCGGATGATGAGTGGGCCGTCGCCCGCCCACAACCAGCATGAGCCCTGCCCGTCTCGCAGCCCCTTCGCACCTCCTGGGGAGGGCGTCCCGGCCCCTCCTGATCGTCCTCGCGGCCCTCACGGCCTGCTCTGCGCCGCCCCTCCCGGAGGCTACGACCGACATCGTGACGGCCTCCACCGAGCCCGATTGGAGCGTCTTCACCCTGGGTCCGAGCGATGTGGTGAGCGTGCGCGTCGTGGGGCGCGAGGAGTACGCGGACCTGGCTGCTGGCCTGCGCGTGAGCCCCCAGGGGAACCTGGCGATCCCCCGCATCGCGCCGGTGCCGGTCACGGGACTTTCGGTTGAGCAGGCCGAGTCCGCGATCGAGGAGGCCCTCCGGGCGGTGCTGAAGCGGCCGGAGGTGAGCGTGTCCCTGGTCGAGCTGGCCTCGCGGAGATTCCATGCCCTTGGAATGGTCGGCCAGCCCGGACCGAGCGTCTTCGACCGGCCCGTGACGGCGCTCGAGGCCCTCGCCATGGTGGGCGGTGCCGCGCCCGGAGCGCGACGCGACCGCGCGATGCTCATCAGGCGGCAGGGACGCGAGGATCTCGAGATCATCGAGTTCAACGCCGAGACCCCTGACCCCGGCGGTCTCGTTCAGCTCATGCCGGACGACATCCTGTTCGTTCCGCGAACGGGGATCGACCGGTTCCAGGAAGAGGTGGCGCCTTACCTGCAGGCCGTGGGCCTAAGCCTCCAGCAGGTCACCACGGTGACCCTGGCGGTCGACACGCTGAACTCGGGCAACTAGGGACCTGGCCGACCGTGGCTCAGCCGGTCGAGTTCCCCTACGCCCGGCAATAGCCCCCGCCTTCCGGCAGGGGACCGACAGCCACGCGTCCAGCTCGGGACTGTACGCAGTGAGCTCGCCTCCATACGCGCAGCCCGTGTCGAGGCCCACGGCGACCAGCTGCCCCTGCACGCGGCGGAGCCGCGCCATCCGCGAGGGCGTGTGGCCGAACAGGATCATGTTCGGCCCGGTGTAGACCTCGTACCAGTACGGCTGTCCGCGCATGGGCAGGCGGCGCAGGGCACACAGCTGCTCGGGCTGTGAGAGCGCCGGCGGCTGGCCCGGCCAGATGCCCGCGTGGACCATGCACCACGGCCGCCCGTCCCGGGTCGGCCCCGCGCCCTCGAGCATGGCGTGCTCGAGGAAGTAGCCGTCGTGGCCCTGGAGAAAGGTCAGCATCTCCCCGAAGCGCTGGGGCGGTGCGTTCAGGGGGCGACCACCGTCCCCCGCCATGTCCTCGGGCTCGAGAGTGCCGAAGGTGTCCTCGACGGGCGGCCGATCGGAGCCGTCGGCGCGCTCCGGCGCCAGGCGGAAGCGCTGCAGGAGCCGGCGCTCGTGATTGCCCAGGATGAAGCGGATGCCGCGCTCGCGCATGACATCCATGACGCCCGCGGGATCGGGTCCGCGGTGCCAGAGGTCGCCCACCGACAGCAGGCGGTCGCCCCCGGCGAAGTCGATCTTCTCGGCGAGCTCCGCGAGCTCCTCGGAGCAGCCGTGGATGTCCCCCACGATCCAGGTGGCGCCACTCACCGCACGATCTCCCGCTCGCTGGAGGCCGCGCGGAAGGGGAGCTCTTCGGGCCCGAGCTCGAAGCGCTCGGCCAGGCGCCGCAGGTGATGGTCCACCCCGAGCTCGGCCCCCGGCACGAAACCCGGCACGGTGATCACCTGGGCGAGGACGCCGCCCACCGCGCGGTGCACGGTGCCGCGCGGGACATGCAGGAGGTCCCCGACGGCGACCTCCTCGCGGCGCAGAAGAGCGCGCGCCTCCGCAGCCGTCGCGGCACGCTCGGCGACAATAGGCTCGGCCGGCCCCCACCAGATGCAGGCCCCCCCGCGAACCTCCTGCACCAGGTACAGCTCGTCGAAGCCGCCCTCAGGCCGGTGATAGTGGCTGAGGGAGTCGTCCATGCGCACGCGGTGGCAGTTGAGGGCCCGCAGCACGAACGGGCCGACCGCGTCGGACCAGGTGAGCAGGATGCGCCGGTAGGCACGCTCCTCCTCGGCGCAGCCGCCCGGGCGATCGGTGAAGCGCGGGTCGTGGTCGGGACGCAGAAACGTCGGCAGGCCCGCGGTCTCCGCGCTTGCGGGCAGCTGGATCGCAAGCCCCGCCTGAAGAGGCGCGTCGAGGGCCTCGCCCGGCTGCAGCACCACCACGTCGCCGCGCGTCAGAGGGCTGGTACGCTCGCCGACGCCGCCGAACCCATCCGGCTCCTGGGCGAAGAGCACCGCGGCCGCGCGACTGGCCTGGTAGCCATCCACCCACCAGTCGAGGCCATAGCCCGGCGCGTGCCGGGTCAGGGCCTGGCGCAGGGGATCGAGGCCCCTGGCTCCGAGTTCGGGTCGCGCGCGCAGCATCGAGCGGCGGTGAGGATACCCTGCGGTCATGCGATTCCACGGCTGGAGCGGGCGCTGCGTCCGGGTTCTGGGTCTCAGCAGCCTGCTCGGCGCCGCCTGCGCCGGGCAGGGACGCCTCGAGGCCCCGCCCGCGGCGGGCGGAGGCGCGGGCGAAGCGGAAGCCGCGATTGCGGCGGGCCAGCCGTCCGCAGGGGTCGAGCTCTCGGCGCTCGAGGACGGGACCGTCGAGGTTCGCATCGAGGGCGAGCTCTTCACGCGCGTGCACACCGACGGCCGCATCCCCTACCTGCACCCGGTCCTCGCCCCAGGCGGCGTGCCCATGACCCGCGGCTTCCCGATGGAGCCGGGGCCTCTGGACGCCCGCGACCACCCCCACCACCAGTCCCTCTGGGTTGCGCACGGCGAGGTGGCAGGGCTCGACTTCTGGCACGACCCCGCCTGCTCCATCCGTCTCGCCGGCCGCCCCCGGATCCAGGGCGCGATCCTCGTCCTGCCCCTCGCCTGGATCGGCCCGGGAGACCAGACCGTGCTCCGCGAGGAGCGGTCCCTCTCCTTCGGCGGCTCGGCGGAGGAGCGGTGGCTCGAGCAGACCTGCCGCTTCCTCGCCGCTCGGGAGGGCGTGGCCTTCGGGGACACGAAGGAGGGCACCTTCGCCGTGCGCCTGCGTCCCGAGCTGCGCGTGGAGGGCCCCCACGCGGTGGGGAGCCTCCATACGAGCGAGGGTCGGGAGGGCAAGGCGGCCTGGGGCCAGCCGGCCAGCTGGGTCCACTGCGCCGGGGTCGTCGAGGGCCAGCACCTCTCCGTGGCCCTGTTCGACCACCCGAGGAACCCGCGCTTCCCCACCCGCTGGCACGCGCGCACCTACGGCCTGGTCGCGGCCAACCCATTCGGCCTGCACCACTTCACGGGCAGCCCGAGCGGACAGGGCGCCCTTCCCGTGCCCGTCACCGAACCGCTGGTCTTCCGCCATCGCCTCGCCTTCCGCGCGGTGCCCGCTGCAAGCGGCCCTCTCACGCACGAGGACCTCGACGCCGCGGCCGAGCGCTTCGGTGCGCGCCACGAGCGATGAGCCGCGCTGCGACCACCGCCCTCCTGCTGGGCCTTCTGGCCGCATGCGGTGAGGGACCTGAGAGCCCTGCGCAGGTCATGACCGTGCGAAGGCCGGCGCTGGATCTGCTCGAGCTGGAGGGCTGGCGCACGCCGTCCGGCGGCAGGCCCGAGGTCGGCGTGATCACGCCCTCCCTCAGCCAGGGAGAGAACAGCGCCGACCAGCGCGCCCTGCTGGTGGGCGACGGCGCCCCATTGGAGGTCGAGCTGCCCGCCGAAACGCCCGAGGGGGTCCTCGCCGGCTCCTTCGGCGTGCACTTCCAGGCGACCCGCGCGCTGGCCCGCGCTGGTCTCAGCGAGGCGCGGGTCGCGTGGAGCGTCAGCGTCGGCGCGCCCGGTTCACCGGACGCCCGCACGATCTCCGGCACGCACGCCGTGTCCGCCCGCGGCCCGAGCCAGGTGCACGACCGCACCATTCCCATGAACGAGTGGGCTGCGCTCGACGGGGAAGGCCTCCTCGCGGGCCCCGGGGACCGCGTGCGCGTGGAGGCCAGGCTGCTCGATGGAGCGGAGGCCCTGGGCGAGGTCCGCATGGGCTTCGGCGAACTGCGGCTCGAGACCGCGCGGCAGGTCCCGCGCACGCAGGCCTCCCCCGAGCGCCCGAACCTGGTCCTGGTGGTGATGGACACCCAGCGCGCGGACCGCACGACGCCCTACGGCTACGAACGCCCCACGACCCCGAACCTCGAGCGGCTGGCCGCGCGCGGGCTGGTGTACCAGCAGGCATGGTCGCCGTCGAGCTGGACCTGGCCCTCCACCGCGAGCCTCCTCACCGGGCTCGAGCCCGGCGAGCACGGGGTCGTGGACCAGCGCACTGGGTTCCTCCCGCACGCGCTGACCACGGTGGCGGAGGCGCTCCAGGATGCGGGCCTCACCACCGCGGCCTTCTCCGGCAACCCCCTGGTCACGGAGGACCACAACTTCCACCAGGGCTTCGAGCACTTCCGAGCAACGCGAACCTCGGTCAAGGGCGACCGGGTCGTGCCCGATGCGCTGGCCTGGCTGGAGGCGCATCGCCAGCACCGCTTCTTCATGTACCTGCACCTGCAGGACCCGCACCTCCCCCACGACACGCGGCCGGAGGATATGGGCCAGTTCACCGGGAGCGCACGGCCCCTCTACCCGCCCATGTCCATGCAGGAGCGCGCCTTCGGCCTGCAGCTGCGCGGCAAGGAGGGCGAGGAGGGACTGCCCGCCACGGGCGCCATGGTGCCCGAGCCGATGGCGCGCTGGTTCTCGGATGCCTACGACGCGTGCGTGCACACCGGCGACCACTGGCTGGGCGTCTTCCTGGACCAGCTGTCTACCTGGGACCTGGACGAGAACACGGTCATCGTCTTCACGGCCGACCACGGCGAGGAGCTCCTCGAGCACAAGAACCTCGCGCACGGCCACGAGCTCTGGCCCGAGCTGCTGCGGGTGCCCCTGATCGTGGCGGGCCCGGGCATCGAGCCCGGCCGCGTGCGGACGGTCGTTTCCACGCGGCGCGTGGCCCGCACCCTGACGGTCCTCGGCAGCGCGAGCCCGCTCGGGACGAGCGCGGACGGCCTGCTGATCGAGCCCTCCTCCCTGGAGGAGTCCCCGGTCTTTCTGCAGACCCTGAACGGGTTCTGGCGCGGGAAGAAGGATGTGCCGCTCCTCGGCCTGCGCAAGGGGCGCTGGCTCCTGCACTGGGCGCCCGAGGGTGGCGGGCCCTGGGGCGGGCCGGACGCCTCCCGGGTGCGCCTGTTCGACCTCGAGGCGGACCCCGGCGCACGCGTCGACCTCGCAGAAGCCGAGCCCGAGCGCGCCGAGGACCTGCGCGCGGAGCTCGAGCGCCTGCGCGCGGAGCAGCGTCCGCGGGCTACGGGCCAGGGCCTGCGCGCAGGCGCCGGCACCCGCGCCGCGATGGAGGCCATCGGGTATTCGGGTGGAGAGCAGGGCCAGTGAGGCCGAAGGGGGAGGAGGGACTCTGCTCCTCCTCCCCATGAAGCGCGCCCTCGGACTGCTCCTCGCCGCGAGCACCCTGCTCGGGCTGGCCACGCTCGCGGTCCTCGTGATCCGTCGCGCCACCTCCGGCCTCGACGACGCCGAGCGCGCCGACCTCGAGCGCCGCTGGGAGGCCGTCACGGCCGCAGGCGGGCCCCTCGACCGCGCCACCGGCCCGGCCCTGGCGGAGCTGCTGGAGGCCAGCGCCGGCGAGGACGACGCGGACCAGGGGCTGGCTCTGGCTGAGCTGCTCCAGGCACAGCCGGACCTCGCCCTCGGGCTGGATGTCCGCATCACGCAGTACCACGGCCTGGCGAGCGCGGCTCTCGAGAGCGGACGGCTGGAGTCCGGGCCCGCGACCGCGCTGCTCCGCCACGCCCGCCGCGGACTGGAGCGCGGGACGCTGGTGGTCGTGATGAGCAGCGTCGCGCTGCTGCGCACCGCGCACGAGCTGGCCATGGACCAGCCGGCGCTCGCGGCTGCGCTGGATTCGGTGCTGTCCCCTTCGAACCCTCTCGCAGACGACCTGCTCTTCCGCGCCCTCTGTCGCGATGCGGTCGCCCTCGTGGACTCCCTCACCCTCGAGGGCGGAGCCCTGACCGTCCCTCTGGGCCAGGGACAGGTCGAGATGGACGACCTCGACTTCCTCCAGGACGCACTGCAGATCGCGGTTCTGCGGGACCTCGAGCGCCTCGAGCCCCAGCGAACGGCGCCAGATGCGTGGAACCTCCAGCAGGCGCCCGAGGAGCCCAGCACGCTCGCGGTGTGGTGGGCCATGAGCTGCCGCGACGCCGAAGGCGTCGCGGACCTGATGGGTCGGCTTCTGCAGCCGCCCCTCGCGTCGGCCGTGCGCGCGTGGTCGGGCCTGCTGGAGGCCCAGGCGGCGCGGGGCTAGCTGCGCGCCGCGGGCAGCGAGCCGGGCGAGGCCTCCTAGAGCGCTCCGCGGAGGGCCTCGAGCCAGCCGTGACCGAATCGCTCGTCGGGCTCGAGGTAGTGCCCCTCGCTCCACTCGTTGAGGGATGCCACCATGAGGAGCGGGTCCTCGACCTGGCTCGCGGCGACGAAGGCGCGAGCGCGCGCGACCGCGTCCGCGAAGTGCTCGGGGTGCTCCCCCGTCACGACCGGTGACCAGGGGTACTTGCCCGGCCGCTCGGGACCGAAGTCGGCCGCGCGGGGTGAGGCGTCCCAGCCGGGTGCCACGGAGGGCGCATAGGGCAGGCCCGTCGCGTCCAGGAAGCCCGCCCACTGCCCCGCCCGCGCCGTGGCGCATGCGCGGTAGTCCTGCAGGGAGGGTCCCTTCCACTCGGGCAGCAGGACGTAGTGAGTCACCGCGTCGAAGCCGAGGTCCCGGGCCACGGGCTGCAGCTCGGGAGCGGGGTCGATCGCCACGAGATGAAGGTCCGGCTGGCCGCGCTCGGCAAGCAGGCGCCGCGCCGCGGCGATGGCGCGCCGCGCCCCCTCGGCCCCCAGCTCGCGCACGAAGTGCGTTGGATCGAAGATCGAGAGGTAGAGGCGACCCGCCACGCGCAGGTAGTTCGGTCGGTCGAAGTGCGCGCGGGAGAGGTGGTCCACCAGCGCCACGAAGTCCTCCTCGTCGGAGTGCACGAGGCGGTCGCCCGCGATCACGGGGAGGTCCGCGCGGCGCACGGGGAGCACGTGGCGAGGCAGCCGGTTGGCCCACATGAGGCCCACCTCCAGAGCCTGCCCCTCGCGCGAGCCCAGCACACCCTGGGTCAGCCCCTCCTCGAACACGCGCTTGCCGCGGCACCAGAAGAAGCCCACCACCAGCGCGTCCACCCCGTGGGCCGCAGCGAGGCCGATGCGCCGGCCCATGGCCACCGGGTCCCGGTCGTCGTAGGGGCCGAGCAGGGGAACGCGAGGCTGACGGTGGCCCTCGAAGCGTGGCCGGCACTCCTGAACCAGCTCCCACTCCGTCCACTCGGGCCCGTGCGCCGGCTCGCGCTCGGCGATCGGGTGCCACCCGGTGAAGACGTAGGCCGCCGTGCGCATCGCTTCGATCCTACGGGGACCGCCCAAGGGAAGGGGAGCCGGCACACCCGAGGGTGCACCGGCTCCGACTCTCCTCTCTCGTGGCGAGTCGTACGGGGGACGGACAGGACCTGGAGTCCGCGATCCATGCGCGTCACACCCTCACCTGCACTTGGCAGGCCGCGGCGGACAGGGAATTGACGAAAGATCCGCCGACCTGGGCCGAGCGCGCGCCCCGCTCGTGCGGGGCACGAGGCCCTAGGAGCTCCGGCCGCAGCACCTCGAGCCGCTGCCAGCCCGCCCGAGGCCACTCAGTCCCAGCCGTCCCAGCCGCGAGGAGCACCCTGCAGCCGCAGGTTCCGCCAGCGGCCGGAGTCATCGAAGGTGCCGATGCCCACGCGCCCGCGCCGCAGGGAGGCCTTGTCCGAGGACAGCACCAGCCGCCCATCCGCGTGGACCGTCACCGTGTCGCCGCGCCGGCGCACCACGATCGAGACCCAGGTATCGTCCGGCCACTCCAGGCCCTCCTCGAACACCGGCTCCAGGCTCCTGCGCGGCGCGCCGTCCACCAGGAACAGGTTGTGGGCGTTGGGATCAGGGGCCGGCGCGAGGTGCAGGTAGTGGAAGCGATCCGGGGCCTGCCAGCCGAAGAACACGCACAGGTCGCGGTGTCCGTAACGCCTCCCGGTGGACATGGCCTCGAAGGACAGCTCGAAGTCCTCCACCTCCATCGGCCGGGATTCTTCGCCCTCCCCGACGATCAGGTCGCGCAGCAGTGCGATCCGGTGGGGCGAGCGGTGCGGGGGCTGGTAGGCGAAGCCTCCCTCGGCCGGGGCAAGCTCGAGCCACGAGCCGCCCGCATCCTCGACCACGGACCAGGCCCCAGGCTCGGTCACCTCCCACTGCTCGAGGCGGAGCGCCGGCATGGCAACGAAGCAGTGCGCCAGCTGCTCGGCCGGGATCTCCCCTCCCGTCCGCTCGAGGTGCACGCACGAGGTCCCCGCGGCCAGCGCGAGGGCGGCGGCAAGGGCGATCGCTCCAGCTGCCCGACCGGCCATGCCTCAGACCTCCTCAGGCACCTCGAAGCCCGCGGCGTAGGTCCCGCGCCGCAGGGCGTTGGCCTCGAGATCGCCGAGATACTCCTCGGTGCGCGGATCGAGCCGCAGGGTGCGACCCAGGGTGGCCTTCGTGCTCGAGAGGTCGAGCTCGTGCGCGGCCATGTGCGCCTGGAAGCGCTCCCAAGCCTCACCGCACAGGGCAGCCCCGGTCAGAGCCGCCTCGCCGAGGGCCTCGGTGATCGCATCGGGATCCGCCTCTCGGCCGAGCTTGTGCGAGTCGAGACCCATGTGGCAGAGGGCGCTGGAGAGGTGTCCCTCCTGGATGTCCCCGTTCAGCAGCGAGGCATCCTCGGCCCGGATGGCGTCCACGAAGTTCTGGTAGTGGTCGTCCGCCCCGCGCCACTCCTGGACGACCTTGCCCTCGGCGTCGACCGCGCGGGCGCTCGTGTAGTTGGGGATGTGGAGATGGCCGCCCTCGGCGTGGATCGTGGCCCCGATCGAGGAGCCGGCATAGCGGTCCATGCCCGCGCCCCAGTTGCCCTGCTCAGCCGCCGCCTTGTCCTTGGGCAGGCCACGCACCTCGAAGATCATCGGCGCCGGGTCGTAGTCGAGGAAGATGAACTGGGTGTTGGGCGAGTCCCCATCATCGTCGTAGCCGAAGCGCCCGCCCACGCTGAACACGCGCGGAGCGAGGGCCTGCTGGCCCAGGCCCCAGCGGCACTGGTCCACCTGATGGATTCCCTGGTTCCCCAGGTCGCCGTTGCCCGTGGCCATCTGCCAGTGCCAGTCGTAGTGCAGGCTGCGACGCTCGAGGGGCATCTCTCCCCGCGGGCCGCAGTAGAGGTCCCAGTGCACGGTGGCGGGAACCTCCTGCGGTCCGTTGACCTTCCCGATGGACTTGCGCGGCTTGAAGCAGGTGCCCCAGGCGTGGGTGATCTTCCCGAGGTTGCCTCCCTGGAGCCACGCGATGCCGTCGCGGATGGCGTGGCTCGAGCGCGACTGGGTCCCCGACTGCACGATGCGGCCGTACTTGCGCGCCGCCTTCACGGCCTGGGCCCCCTCCCAAATGTTGTGGCTGATGGGCTTCTCGACATACACGTGCTTGCCCGCCTGGCAGGCCCAGATCGTGTGCAGCGCGTGGAGGTGGTTCGGGGTGCCGAAGCTGACGGCGTCGATGTCCTCTCGCTCCAGCAGCCTGCGCAGGTCGGTGTAGCCATCCGCAGGCCGGCCCTGCTCGGCCGCCTCGCGCAGCCGGTCCGCGAGGACCTTCTCGTCCACATCACAGAGCGCCACCACCTTCACGCCGGGCAGCCGCGCGAAGCCGCCGATGTGCGCGTTGCCGCGGCTGCGGATTCCGACGCAGGCCACGCGCACCTCGTCGTCGCGACGACGGCCCGCGGTGGCGAGGCCAGGGAAGGTCAGGGAGGCGGCGCCGAACGCTGCCGCGCGAGCCAGGTCACGACGGGTGGGAGAGGCCATGCACCGAGCCTAGCGCCCCCGCATCGAGGCGTCAGGCGTGAGCAGCGGAGCTACCCGAGCAGGATTGCCTCATCTGCAACGAGGCGACCCGGAGGGAGCGCGGCGCTCAGGCTGCAGTGCCTCCGCGGGTGAGCCCCGCGAGCGCGCTGCTCAGGCGAGGACACCCGGGAGCAGGCCGGTCGCGTCGGAGAAGGTCTCCTTCTCGACGCCAGCGGCGTGGAGCATGGAGAGCAGCAGGTTCGACATGGGGACCGTCTCGTCGTGGACGGTGTAGGCCCCGTGCTGGACGCCCATGTTGCGGCCGCCCAGCAGCGCCAGCGGATAGTTCCGGGCGTTGTGAGTGGTGGAGCAGCAGCTGCCATACAGGACGAGGGTGTCGTCCAGGAGCCGGCCGTGCTCGTCCTCGGTCTCCGCCAGGCGCCGCACGAAGTGACCGAACTGATCGGCCACCCACTGGTCGTAGCGTCCCCACTCTTCCCAGTGTCCCTCGTGCGTGTCGTGGCTGATCGTGTGGTGGCCGCGCTTGATGCCCAGCGCCAGGTTCGGGAACGAGTCCTCGAAGCCCATGCCGTCCTCGCGGCCGACCTGATAGGTGACGACGCGGGTGAGGTCGGCCTGGAACGCGAGCGCGATCAGGTCGTAGGTCGTCTTGACGTAGGCGGCCGGATCCACGCGGGGATCGGGGTCCAGCTCCAGGTGGTCCGTGTCCAGGGGCTTGAGCGGGATGTCGAGCCACGCCTCGTTGCGCTGGATCTGCTCCTCGACCTTGTTCAGGGAGTCGAGGTACTCGTCGAGCTTGGCCTGGTCCTGCTTCGAGAGGCGGCGGCCCAGCCGCTTGCTGTCCTCGAGGATCAGGTCGACGATCTTGCGGCCCTGGGCGAGGCTCTTGCGCCGCGCGGCGAGGTCGCCGCCGCCGGAGGAGAAGTAGCGCTCGAAGATCGCCCGCTGCTTGTGCTCCGCCGGGATCGGGTGGCCGTTGAAGTCGAAGGAGAGGGTCGAGACGCGCGACTTGTAGCCCACGCCGCCATCGATGGAGAGGGTCAGCGACGGGTAGCGCGTGTGCTCCTTGAGCTGCAGCGCCGCAACCTGGTCGACCGAGACGGTGTTCTGGTAGCGGTCGCCGCGCACATCGCCGCCGGTGAGCCAGGTGTCGCCCGCCAGGTGCCCCAGGAGCTCACGGCTCAGGGGATGGCTCAGGCCGCCGTGCAGGGACATGTCCTCGCGGTAGGGAGCGAGGGAGCGCAGGACCGGAGTCAGCTCGTAGTCCCGGCCGGGAGCCACGGGGTACCAGCGCCACTTGGCGTTGGCGGCGTCGTTCGCGTTCGGAAGGCTGCAGCCGTCAGGGAACGAGACGAAGCACAGGCGCTTGGGTCGCGCGGGTGCCTTCGGACCGCCGGCCCAGCTCATCCCCTCGAGGAGGGGCAGGGCCACGGAGACGCCCATGCCTCGCAGCATGGTGCGACGGTCGAGGTGCCAGGACTTGCGGCTCATGGTGGTGGGCTGGACGCGTCGAACGCGCGGTCGCCGAGGCCTAAGGAACCCCGCAGGGATCCATGGGCCAGGCATGCCTTCCAGTCTAGCGTCCCAGGAACGAAGGCCCGGACACGATTGCCCGAACCACGGAGCGGATCCCGTAGTCCTCCGCGCGGGCGGCCTCCACGATGCCCTGGAGCTCCTCCTCGTCCGCGTAGCTCACATCGCGTCCCAGGGCCCAGGCGAAGAGGGCCTCGGCGAAGGAGCGCGCCACGGCGTCCTTGCGCTCGGCCAGGATCCAGGCCTTCAGGGCCGCGACGCCCGCCAGCTCGGTGCCGTCGGGCAGGGTCGTGCTCGCATCCACGGGCCGCCCCTTGCGCTCCATTTCGAGACGGCCGACGGCGCTGTACTCCTCGAAGGCGAGCCCATACGGGTCGATACCCGCGTGGCAGTCACGGCAGGAGGGGTTGTCGCGGTGCTGCACCAGCCGCTCCTTGAGGGTGAGCTTCGCCGCATCCGGAGAGGTCGCATCGAGCTGCGGCACGTTCGGCGGCGGCGGGGGCGGGTGCTCGCCGAGGATCTTCTCCTTGACCCAAACCGCGCGCTTGATGGCGTGAGGCTCGGTGCCGTCGCTGTGCCCGACGAGGAAGGCTCCTTGGGACAGCAGGCCGCCGCGCCCGGCCTCGCGCGGGAGCTCGACCGGACGGAACGCGTTCCCCATCACGCCCTCGATGCCATAGAACTCCGCCAGGTTCTGGTTGAGCATGGCGAAGTCGGAGTCGACCAGGTTCTCGAGGGAGAGGTCGCGGCGCAGGAGCTCCTCCATGAACGCCCAGGTCTCCTCGGCCATGTCGCGCTTGACGAAGCGCGTGTAGTCCCGGTGGACATCCACGTTGATCGTCATGAGGGCCTGGCGGTCCAGCCGCAGCCACTCCTCGGTGAAGGCGCGCACGAAGCGGGAGCTGCGCGGATCATCCAGCAGGCGCTCAGTCTGGTCGAGGAGCTGCTCGTGAAGCCGGCCCTGGTCCGCCAGGCGCACGAGCTCCTCGTCGGGGGGCGAGTGCCAGAGGAAGTAGGACAGCCGGTTCGCCAGCGAGTGCTCGTCGAGCAGGTCGTCCGTGCCCTCGGCGGAGGCAACCGCTGCGCCCTCCTCGGGCTCGACCATGTAGAGAAAGTTGGGCGAGCAGAGGACGGCGACCAGGACCTCGCCCACGGCCTCCTCGAAGGTCCCGAACTCCGGGCGCAGGAGGCGCCAGAACTCGTGATAGCGGGCGATCTCGTGCTCGGCGACCGGCCGCCGGAACGCGCGCTGCATGAAGCTGCCGATCACCTCGCGGGCGTAGAGGTCCTCATCGCCGCGGTTGCGCGAGTCGAAGAAGATGCGCTGGTGAGAGACGGGCGGCCACTGGTCGTGGATCGGCGCCTCGACCTCGATGGCCTCGAGCAGGAGCGGCGGGCCGGGATCCTTGGAGGACTTGACGAGGTGGTCGTTCCACACCCCGAGGAGGGTGAAGCCCGAGAGGATCTCGGTGTCCCCCGACTCGGGCTCGGGCACGGGGAGGTCCTCCAGCCGGCCGCGGAAGGTGTAGGTCGCCGGCTGCCCCATCGGCGCGTCGACCGCGACGGGCTCGTCGAAGGTCGCGTAGTCCATCCCGTCGTCCGTGCGCGTCCCCAAGAACGCGCGCAGGGCGGGGAGCTCGCGCGCGGCCTCGGCCGCGGCCTCCTCGCTGCGCTTCTGCAGGGAGGCGACGGCCGAGTGGTCAGGGGGCAGCGGCGTGGCCACCAGGTGGCTGAAGCCCACGAAGAACGGGCCGCCCACGCGCAGGTCATGAGTCCCCGGGGGCAGGTACGCCGCGCCGAGAGCGGTGACGTGCACCTCCTGACGCAGGTCGGCCTCGCTGAACTGCAGGCGCTGGTCCACCTTGAGGTTCGCGATCTGGAACCGGATGGAGGGCACGGCCCCCGGGTCCGCCGAGGGGTGCACCAGGTCGAACTGCCAGTAGCCCGCGCGCTCCACCTCGTGGCGGAAGCGGACGCCGCTGTCCTTGGGCACCTCGGCCGGCCGCAGGAGCTCGCCGTCCACAACGAGGTTGCTGCGGTCGATGCCCTTGGTGGCGGGGTAGACCGTGGCCTCGTAGGGGAAGAACGGCACCTCCTCGTCAAGGCCGGTCACCGGTCGCGGGTCCTCGAGCGGGATGAGGAGGCGCTCGTTGCTCTCGAGGAGGTACCCGCGCGAGGCCGTGACGCGCATCTCGAAGTCCCCGTGGTCGGGGAACACGCGCTGCAGCTCGAGCTTGATGTTGGGTGAGGGCCCCTGCCACGCGCCCGGCGCCACCTCTCGGTGCGGCAGGGCCCCGTAGAGGATCACTCCCTCGGGCACGCTGCGCCAGCGGCTCTGAGAGGAGCCGCGCAGGCCCACGCTGATCTTGCGCCGCACGGCGTCGAGGCCAGGGTCCTCGAGCGGCTCCCCCAGGGAGTCCAGCACGTCGATCCGGAAGTCGTTCGACGGAAAGATGACCGACTGATAGCCGCCGGTCTGGGCGCCCACATGCCCCATGCCCTTGCCCTTGCCGAACACCACCCGGTACCTCACGGGCTGCGGACGGGGGCCCGTCACGATGGCGTCCGCGACGGCCTGGCGGGCGACCTGCTGGTAGGTGTCCAGGTGCAGGGGAGAGGCCTGCAGGACCTCGCCGTTGTTCGTGAACCCGAGCTTGGACTTGCCGTCGTCCGGAAGCACCTTCCCGAACTCGGCGCGCACGCCGAGCAGCTCGCTCAGGGTGTGCGTGTACTGATCCTTGTTGAGGCGCCGCAGCACGGGCTCCAGCTCCTCGGCCCGCGCGCGCGCGCTGGCGGCCAGGGCGTCATCGAGCCAGGCCACGAGCGCCCTGCGCTGGTCATCATCGAGCTGGTCCGCCTTGCGCGGCGGCATGTCCCCGAGGTTCACCACGTCGAGCACGTGGCTCCACGCCTCCGCGTCCGGGCCCGCCAGGAGGTCGGGGTCCAGGGTGTCGACGCGGAAGTTCGCCTTCTGGCGCTCTTCGCCGTGGCAGGTGAAGCAGTAGCGCTCCAGCACTGGGCGCACGGTCTCGCGGTACCGGGCGGTGAGGTCCTCGTCCCCCGCCAGGGCGGGCGTGACGATGCTGGCACCCAGCAGCGCCGCAAGGGCGACGCGCAGCGGACGGCGGAGGGGCTCGCTCACCCCCTCAGACTACACGGTCCCCGCGCAGGTCAGGACCCGCGGAGCGCCCCGGCTGTGCGGATCCGTCGCGGGGCGCGCCGATGCGAGGCGACTTGGGTCCCCAGGGGCGGATCCGCCGCGCCGATCGCGAAGCTGGGGAGAGGCGGCGCAAGGGAGGCCGCGCGGCCGCGGTCGCGGCCGCGGCCACGGCACGCGGGGCCGTCGCAGGCTCAGCGCTCTCCCAAGATCGGATCGGGAAGCACGCGCAGGGTCTGGCGCTGCTCCTCGGGCCCGCCCTCGAGGACGACCGTGTAGGTGCCCTCCGCGGGCCCGCTGGACCAGCGCCGGCGGGAGCCCGTCCAGACGACCCGCTGCAGGCCGCGGCCCGCGGGGACCTCGAGGCTCGCCTGCTCGCGGCCCTGCTCATCGAGGACCTTGACCTTCAGGCCGCCCGGGGCCGCCTCAGCGTCCCCGACCCAGACGAACAGCGCCGCGCCCGCCTCGGGATTGCTCCCGAACCAGTCCGCGTCGCCGGAGGTCGTGCTGAGGCTGCGCCGCTCCCAGCGCACGAGGTCCTGGGGCGGAAGCAGCGCCTGCGCCTTGCCCCGGGTCTCTGCGTCGAGGTGAGCGAGGGCGGCAATGTCCAGGGACCAGAAGCCTCGGCCATGCGTCCCCAGGACCAGCTCGCGGTCGCGGGCGTGGACCTTGAGGTCGTGGATGGCGAGTGTCGGCAGGCCGCTGCCCAGCGGACTCCAGGTCTCGCCCCCGTCGAGGCTGAGGTGCACGCCGTGCTCCGTGCCGACGAACAGGGTGTCCTCCTGGGCCGGGTCCTCGGCGAGGACATTGATCGGCGAGGCGGGCAGCCCCGCGTCGATGCGCTTCCAGGTCTTGCCCAGGTCCTCCGTGCGCCACGCCAGGGCGCGGAAGTCGTCCTCGCGGTAGCCCGTGCAGGTGACGAAGGCGCGCTCGGGCGCGTGCTCGGAGAGCACGACGCGGCTGATCCACCAGCCGTTCGGGAGCCCGGGCAGGCGCCCGCTCAGGTTGACCCAGGTGTGGCCTCCGTCCTGGGTCAGCTGCACGAGGCCGTCGTCCGTCCCCACGAGCAGCGTGTCGGGGTGGAACGCGCTCTCGGCCACCGTCGTGATCGTGCAGTGCGGGACGTTCCCCGCGATCTTCTCCGGATCGGCCGTGGTCAGGTCCTCCGTGATGAGCGACCACGTGTCGCCCCGATCCAGGGACTTGAACAGACGGTTGCCGCCGAACCACACCGTGCGCGGGTTGTGCCGCGACAGGAGGATCGGCGAGTTCCAGTTGAAGCGGTAGGTCTCACCCTCGGGCGCGCGCGGCTGGATGCCCTGGCTGGACCAGGAGTCCACATCGCGGCGGTAGATCCAGCCGAACTGGCTCTCGCCATAGACGGTGCTCGGATCCTCCGGATCGATCTGCGCGTAGAACCCGTCGCCGCCGCCAACGCGATACCACTCGCCGACGCCGATGCCGCGCGGGTCGCGCGAGGTGGACGGCCCGCCCCAGGTGCCGTTGTCCTGGGTCCCGCCGTAGACGCGGAACGGCCGCGACTGGTCGAGGCCGACGGCGTAGAACTGCGCCAGGGGAAGGTTGTCGAAGTGGCGCCAGGTCCGGCCACGATCCGTCGACAGGTGCAGCCCGCCATCGTTGCCGAGCCACACGCGGCGCCCGTCCCGCGGGTCCACCTCGACGGCGTGATGGTCCACATGGGTGCTGCGCGCGAGGTTGCTGTCCCAGGTGCGCCCGCCGTCGTCACTCCAGAACAGGGGCACTCCGCAGAGGTACAGGCGCTGCTCGTCGCTGGGGTCCACGCGGATCTGGCCGTAGTAGTAGGCCGGGTTGCCGCCCACGGGCTCGGTGGAGCGCTGCTCCCAGGTGGCGCCTCCGTCCTCGGTGATCCACACGCTGCCGCCCACCTCACGCGTGGTCGGACTCGAGTCCACCGCGAGCTGCAGGGCCGAGCGGCTGACCTTGAGGGTGCGCTCCTTGCCGTCGCGACGGACGACCAGCTCGACCTCTGCGTCGGGGTCCATGGCCGCCAGACCCGTGGACCAGGACCACAGGCGATCGAGCGGATTGCCGGCCAGGCTGACCAGGACATCGCCCTCGCGGAGGCCCGCGCTGTGGGCGCCTCCTCCCCGCGGAGCGCGGGTCACGGTGCGCACGCCGGACTCGAAGCTCGTCTCGAGGGAGAGGGTCGGGTCCTCGGCGGGCGCGACCTCCACGCGGTTCTGGTCGCTGATGGTGGCGAAGAAGACGCCCGGCCGGCCCGGGAACGCGGTCAGGCCGATGCGGCCGATAT
>JBDQFW010000035.1:0-21498 GCA_040265735.1 Planctomycetota bacterium
GGTCTGGGCCGAGAGCATCACCGCCACCAGGAGCGTGAACGCATCCGTGTGGTCCAGGGGCACCGGCAGCGTGGGGTAGAGCTCGTGCAGCTGTGCGAGGATCCTCTCCGCGCGGGCGCGCTTGGCCGGCGAGGGTGCGCGGCGACGCGGTCGGCGGGGAGCGGGCGTCATGCCCCGCATCCTAGCCGCCGCGCGGGCTATGCTCCCGCCATGGCCGACCTCGAACGCTTCCTCGCCTGCTCCACCTTCGCCGTGGTGGGCGCCTCCGACGACCGGGCCAAGTACGGCAACAAGGTCCTGCGCTGCTACCAGCAGGCGGGCCGCGATGTGGTCCCCGTGCACCCGCGCCTGACCGAGGTCGAGGGGCTCACCGCCGCGTCGAGCCTGGCCGCCCTGGAGGAGGTGCCCGAGGCCGTCTCGATCATCACGCCGCCGGCGGTGAGCGAGGGCGTGATCGACGAGGCCGTGCGCCTTGGCATCCGGCATGTCTGGCTCCAGCCCGGCGCCGAGCACGAGGACGCCATGGAGCGCGCGCGCGCCGCCGGCGTCAATGTGATCGGCCACGGCCCCTGCCTGCTCGTGGTCCTCGGCTTCGTGGAGCGCTGAGGGCGGGGGCCTCGCGCTCTTGGGAGCGCGACGAGCGCACTCGCTCTACTGCCAGCGGATCCCGGCCTGCGGCGCGTCGGCGGGCAGGGACTCCACCCAGGTGGAGACCTGCAGCGGCGGAGCAGGCTCCCCGGCGGTGCGGGCCGTCCGCGGGGGCGGCAGGTCGAAGCTCACGTGCAGGGTGGCGTCGGGGACGGCCCTGAAGGTGACCATGCTGTCGAGGGACTCGAGGCGGCGCACGAGGCGCAGGCGCAGGTCGCGGTCGTGGGGCAGGCCGGGGAGCTCCAGCGCGCCGCCGCGGGGCATGGCCGCGGTGCGCAGGGGGATCCACTCCTGACCCGCGTAGGGGTCCTGCTCCTGGGCTGCGGCTGCGCGCTGGGCGGTCCGCTGCCGGGCGGCCTGCACCTCGTCCTCGCTGGCCAGGTCCGTGCCCTCGAGCCGCGCGGCCAGGCGATCCTGACGCTGCTGGCGCAGGCGGCCTCCGCGCGGGGCGCCCGCGTTCTCGGGGTCGACCTCGACCTCCACGGGCTTGTCTCCGCGCTCCTCGCGCTCGCGCTTGCGGCGCGCCTGGCGCTCCGCGAGCAGGGCCTGCTGGCGCGCCACCGGGTCGGCCACGATGTTCGTGCCGCGGTTGCGCTTGCTGGGCGTCAGCTCCTTGCCGCCGAGCACGGCGATCGAGAAGAGCCGGTTCTCGTCGCGGTCCGACAGATCGACGCCGCGGGCCTCGACCTCCACCTCCGTCACGCCTGAGACCACGATGTCCGCCTCGAGCGGGTCTCCCGGAAGCAGGTGCAGGAGCTCCGGAGCCTGCCAGAGCTGGGCGCCGGGCCGTCCGACCACGATGCGCAGGTCCACCTCCGCGGGGAGCTCGGCCTCGAAGCGGCCGGTCGCCTGCACCAGGCCCCCAAGCAGACCCTCCGCCTGGCGGAGGTTGCGCGGATAGCTCTCGCCGCCCCGCAGGAACCACACGAAGCGCCCGGTCAGGGGACGCCCGAAGCGGTCGCGCACGCGGCCCGACACAGGCATGTTCTCGAACAGCCGGACCTCGAGCCGCTCACGGGCGCCGGCCGCGAGCTCGAGGACCTGCACATGGGAGACGAACTCGGGGTGCTCGACCCGCAGGGTCCAGGCGCCGGCGCCGACCTGGCGGAAGCGCGACGCGCCGGTTCCCTGCAGGACGGCGCCGGTGCCCTCCTGCTCCAGCACGACCACCGCATCCTGCAGGCGAACGCCCGTGGGGTTCTTGACGATCACCTCGAGCTCGGCCGCGGCGAGCCCCTCGGCCGAGCCGCGCGCGACCAGGGGAGTCGAGACCTCCTCGGGGCGCGTTGGGGCCTCCGGGGCCGGGACCGAGGACTCGAGGTCCAGGCCCCTGGGCTCCTCCGGGCCCTCGCCCCCCGAGAGAGCCACCACGACGGCGCCCGCGGCGAGGGCGGCTGCGGCCAGGGCCAGGAGGGGGGAGCGGGTCATGGTGAGGGGTGAACGGCCGGGCAGGGCCGGAGTTGGAGCCTCTCCTCGGATCGGAGCCGGCTCGGGCCGAAGCCTAGCCCGCCTCGACCCGGAGGGGCGTCTGTCCCGGTCTGGGTCAGTCCTCGAGCGGCTCGAGGGCGAGCAGCGGCGCCCCGGCCTCGACCTCCTCCCCGTCGCCGACGAGGAGGCGCGCGAGTCGCGCACGCGCAGGGAGACCCGGACCGGGCGCATAGACCACCGTGGCGAAGGTCTTCATGACCTCGATCATCCCCACGACCGTCCCCGCGGTGAGCGCGGCGCCCGGCGCCACGAAGGGGGGCTCTTCGGGAGCGGCGCGATGCCAGAACCGACCCGTCTGGGGCGAGGCGAAGGTCCCTGTCCCCTCGGCGCCGCCGCCGGCTGCCGTTGCAACGTCCCGGGCCTCGCCCGCTGCGCCCTCCTGGAGCGGGCCGAGTCGGTAGAGCCGGGTGCCGTAGCCCACCGGCTCGTGCACGCGCGCGGGGCAGGACTCGAGCACCGCGCCGCCGAGGTCCGGCGGGAGGTGCACGGCGTGGGGGCAGCCGAGGCGCAGCAGGGTGCCCGCGCGTGAGCCGGGGGCGGCGAGCGCGCCCGCGGGGAGCGCCTCGGTGAAGAGGCCCACCGCGGGCGCCGCGAGCCAGGTCGTCTCACCGTCGGTCTCGACCAACAGCTGGAGGGGAGCGGCGCTCACTGGTGCGCCTCCGTGAGGGCCGCGAGGTCGTGCAGGCTCCAGATCCGCGGGTTCTTCGTGCGCCGGAAGCCGCTGGACTGGTAGCTGGCCTCGGCGAAGAGCTCCATCCAGGGGCGCAGCTCCTCGAGCCGCACGATCTCGTCGGTGTCCATCTGGCTGGCGGCGCGGTAGGGGTCCATGTCGGCCTCGATGCGGGCCTCGGTGGCCTGCATGCCCTTCTCGATGCGGGCGCGCTCCTCGGGGTCCTCGACCGCGATCTCGAATGCATCGTCCAGCTTGGTGTTGAAGGCCGCGATCGCGAGGGTGCGACCCTCCATGACCGCGAGGCGGGTCAGGGTCGTGGAGAGCTGGACCACCGGCTCGTAGGGCATGCCCGCCATGGCGTAGTAGCCCGCGCCCGAGGCCTTGCGTAGCAGCACGGTGAACATGGGGGTCTGCCCCGTGCTGTTGGCGTAGATCAGGGAGGAGCCGTAGCCCAAGAGGCCCAGGCGCTCGGCCTCCACGCCGATGTCGAAGCCCGACACGTCCTGCAGCCACACCAGCGGGATGCCGTCGTCCTCGCAGGCGCGGCGGAAGGCCGAGAGCTTGGCGATCCCCTCGCGGTAGAGGATGCCGGCGGGCTTCTGGCCCGCGCGCTGCTCGGGGTCGTCGATCAGGCCCTGGCGGTTCGCCGCGAAGCCCACGTAGAGCCCGTTGACGCGACCGACCCCGACCATGATCTCGCGGCCGCGGTCGGGGAGCAGCTCCCAGAACAGGCTGCGGTCCACGAGCCGGGCCACGACCTGCTCGATCGAGTAGGTCATGCGGTGGTCGGTGGGGAGGAGCGTGCCCAGCTCGGAGGGGTCGAACTGCGGGGCGCCCGGGTCCGCGCCGTGGCGGTGGTAGGCGGCGCCCGAGGAGGGCAGCCGCCGGATCTCCTCGCGGATGGTCTCAAGGGCGGTCTCGTCGTCGGGCACGCGCAGGTCCGCGCAGCCCGACTGGTGCACGTGCACCTCGGGGCCGCCGATGTCGAGGCTGGAGAGCTGCTGGCTCTTGGCGCCCTTGATGAGGGCCGCCCCCGCGATGACCATGTACGCCTGCTCGGTCATGACGACCCGGTCGGAGATGATCGGCATGTAGCCGCCCCCGGCGATGCAGTCGCCGAACACGCCGGCGATCTGCGGCACGCCGCGCGCGCTCAGCTCCGCGTTCTTCTTGAAGATGTGCCCGGCCCCCGTGCGGCCGGGGAACGAGCGCGCCTGCTCAGGCAGGAACAGGCCCGAGCAGTCCACCAGGTAGACCACGGGCAGGCCGAGCCGCAGGGCCATCTCCTGGGCCCTCTCGATCTTCTCGGGGGTCTGCGGCCACCAAGAGCCAGAGGCGACCGTGTTGTCGTTGGCGATCACCATCGTCCACCGGCCCTCGATACGCGTGAAGGCGGTGACGACCCCGGCCGCGGGCGAGGACAGCTCGCCGAAGGAGACGCCGTCGTTCACGAAGGTCCCGACCTCGAAGAGCTCGCTGCCCTCGTCCGCGAGGCGCGCCAGGCGCTCGCGGGTCGTGAGCTTGCCCTTCGCGTGCACGCGCTCGCGGTACTTGGCGCCCCAGCCGTCGGCCACCTTGGCGCGGCGCGCGGTCAGTTCGTCCTCGCGCTGGGCAAGGGCCTCCGCCCGCCGGGCGCGGCTGGCGGCGTCGAGGTCGGAGTCGGCGGGGGAGCCGAGCGGTCGGAGGGGGACGTGGGCCATGGCTCAGGAGGCGTTCGGCGTCCAGCCGGGGATCTCGGCGGTGCTGTATTTGCCCGCGCGGAAGGCCGGGCTGTCGAGTACGGCCAGATGCAGCGGGATGGTGGTGGCGACCCCCTCGACCCGAGCGCCCGCAAGGCACGCGCGCATGGTGTCCAGAGCCTCGTCGCGGGTGGGGGCCCAGGTGATCACCTTGGCCAAAAGGCTGTCGTAGTGGGGGCTGATGCGGTCCCCGGCGGAGACATGCGAGTCCACGCGCACGCGCCCGGGGCCGATGTCCGCCGGGAAGGCGAACTCGGTGATCGTTCCCGGCGTGGGCCGGAAGCCCGCGTGCGGGTCCTCGGCGTTGATGCGGCACTCGAGGGCGTGTCCCTCCTGGCGCACCTCGTCCTGCGCGAGCGAGAGGGGGGAGCCCGCGGCCACGCGCAGCTGCTCGGCCACGATGTCCACGCCCGTGGTCTCCTCCGTGATGGGGTGCTCGACCTGGAGGCGGGTGTTCATCTCCATGAAGTGCAGGGTCCCCGTGGAGGGATCGAGCAGGAACTCCACCGTGCCTGCCCCGCAGTAGCCCAGGGCCCTCGCGGCCTCCGCGGCCTGGGCTCCCAGGGCCGCCCGGGTCTCGGCGTCCAGCGCAGGCGACGGGCTCTCCTCGATCAGCTTCTGGTGGTTGCGCTGGATCGAGCACTCGCGCTCGCCGAGGTGCACCGCGTGGCCCCAGCGGTCGCCCAGCACCTGCACCTCGATGTGGCGGCCGCCCTCGATGCAGCGCTCCAGGTAGAGGGCCCCGTTGCCGAACGCAGCCTGGGCCTCGGCGCTCGCCTGGGCGAAGCCCTCGCGCAGAGAAGCCTCGTCCGTGCAGCGTCGCATGCCGCGGCCGCCCCCGCCCGCGTCCGCCTTCACCATCACCGGCCAGCCCAGCTCGTGCGCCAGGGCAACGGCCTCGTCGGCGCTGCGCAGCAGGCCCTCGGAGCCGGGGATCAGGGTCAGCCCCGCGGCGCGCGCCGCGTGCTTCGAGGGCCACTTGAGGCCCATGCGCTCGATCAGGCTCGGGGCCGGCCCGACGAAGGTCAGGCCGTGCTGCTGGCAGAGGGCCGCGAAGCGCGCGTTCTCGGCGAGGAAGCCCCAGCCCGGGTGCACCGCCGCGCAGCCGGTCTGGCGCGCGGCCTGGACCAGTCCCTCGAGGTCCAGATAGCTCCGGCTCGAGGCCGCAGGCCCCAGGCAGACGACCTCGTCCAGCTCGCGCGTCCACGAGGAGCCGAGGTCTGCCTCCGACACGCCGCCTACGGTCTGGATGCCCAGGGCGCGCGCCGTGCGGGCGACCCGCACGGCGACCTCGCCGCGGTTGGCGATGAACAGGCGGCGGAACATGGCCCCAGCCTAGCGGGCCGGGTGGGACGCCTTCACTCCTGATCGAGCATGCAGGCACCCGCTACACTCGCCGGCGATGCGTGCCTGGCTCCCCCTGGCGGCTGCCGTGCTCGCGGCGGCTCCGGCCACCGCGGCTCCACGGGCTCTTCTGACGCTCCGCAAGGCCGCCCCGAAGGCGTTGGGACGCGACGAGGTGCCCCAGCTCCTCGAGACCCTGGCCAGCGGCGACCTCGCGGCCCGGGTGCGCGCGGAGGGTGAGCTGGCCGTGAGCCTGCGGCCGGAGCATGTCCCGCTGCTGGCGCGGGCGGTGGAGGCTGGAGACGCCGAGGTGCGGCTGCGCCTCTCTGCGGCCCTCGGGCGGTACGACCGCCACCTCGCGATCGGAGCGCAGCTGCTTCAGGAGGATGGGCCCCAGGCGCGCGCGCTTGGCGTGGAGGTGGTGCAGGGCCTTTGCCTGCGCTGGCACGCTGGCGCCCTCGCACCGCCCCTCGAGCCCCTCGAGTGGCCGCGGTCCCTCCGCGACGGGGAGGGTGAGCGCCTCGAGGTGCCTGCGACGGACCTGCTGCGGGTGGATCTCGACCTGCTCGCCCGACGCGCCCTGGGGGGCGTGCCGGTGGTGGTCGACCCTGCGTTCGAGGAGCCCGTGCGCGCCGTGCGTCCGCGCGGCCGCGAGCTGGAGGGCACGGCGCTCGAGCTGCTTGTGGCCCTGTGCGGTCGTCACAGCGCGCGGCCCGTGCTGCTCGGCGGGGAGGACGGCCCGCGCATCTTCCTCGCCCTGCGCACGCGCGGCCGCGTGGCGGAGAGCCTCGCGGAGTCCGCCGTGGACTGGCTCGAGGCCGCTACGCGCCGCTTCGATCCCGAGGCCAACCGCCGCGGCGCATCGGCCCTAGCCCGCCTGGGCTGGCCCGCTGCCCTGCGCTGGCTGGAGGCGCGCGCCGCGGAGGACGCATACGCCCTGCGTGCGCTCGTCGAGGCGGCCGGCGCGGGCCAGCCCCTGCCCGGCCTGACTCGGGACCCGCTCCTGCCGCGCGTCCTCGCTCTCGGGGATGAGGCGGCCCGCGCGCTTGCTGCCGAACCCAAGGGCTCCCAGAGCGCGGGCTCCGCGTCTCGCCTGCGCGACGCCCAGGCCACCGTGGAGGCCACCGTGGAGGCCTGCGCCCGCGCGCTGCGCTCGCTGGCTCCCGCGCCGACCTCGCCCGCCGGACAGCGCATGCTCGCGGGTTGGGAGGACCTCCCCGAGGAGGCGCGCTGGATGCGCCTGGTCGGGCTCGCCCACGGCGGCTCGGCACTCCTCGACGCGGCCGCGGCCGCACCCGTCCGCGCGCGAGCGCGCGCGGAGCTGGAGCAGGTGGGCTTGCCTTCGCGGAGGCTCGCCGCCCTTGCGCTCCTCGCTCAGCTGGCGCCGCGAGCCGGGGAGCCGGCGACCCTTGACCTGGGCGCGGGCCTTGCGGGCGCACTGCGGGCCCTGCCAGCCGCGCGCCGGGACGCGTGCCTGGCGACCCTCGCGCGGGAAGGCTACGCGCCGGACTCTAGCGCAGCGCCGGAGCTGGCCTTCGCGTGGGCCCTCGCCATGGGCGAGCCCTCACGCGCGCCCGCCGTCGCGGCCGCGCGTCTGGCGGACGCGGGGCCGTGGAGCGAGGAGTGGCAGGAGCTCGCGCGGACCTACGACGCGGTCCCGGCCCCCCTGCGCACGGAGGTGGCCAGTGCTCTCGGCAGGGAGGCCCCGGGGCTGGCCTCCTGGCTGTTGGCGGGGGACCCCGGAGGGGCCGGAGACGCGCTGGTGCGGGAGGCGCTGGGGCGCGTTCGGGACGGCGCGGCCGCCTCCATCGAGGACCTCGGGCTCCTCGCCCGGTCCGCCGCGAACCCCGTGCTGGGGTCTCGCGCCCGGCAGGCGCTGCTCTCCCAGGCCCGTGACCCGGAGGGGGCTGCCGAAGCCCTCCCGGCCCTGCGCCTCGCTTGGGATGTCCTGGGGCGGCTTGGCATCTCGGACCTCGTGCCCGAATTCGAGCGCTCGGCCGAGCTCGCGCTGCGGCAGGCAGGCCATCCTCTGGGGCCCGGCTTCGCGCGCACCCTGCGCGAGAGCGGGCGCGAGGTGCGCCGGCTGCGCGACGAGGAGTGGCGTCTCGACCTCTGAGGGAGCGGACGAGAGAGGTCGCTTGGGGTGGCCGCCCCGGGGAGACCCGGCTGTTGGGACGGCCCTGCGCAGGCCCTAGGCTGGGAACCCTGCCCGCCTCCCGCGCGTCCTGGGAGCGGCAGCCGGAAAGACCCCCAATTGTGGGGGATTGCCCTGCGGCTCGCCCCTCGCACCCGTCGATGAGACCTCCGGAGATCCCGCTGATTCCATGAGCACCGCATCCACCGCACCTGAACCCGCGCCGGCCGCCGTCCCCGGACAGCTCGAGAAGCCCCAGCCGGACGAGGCCCGCAATGTCCCCGTCACGAGCGAGGAGATCTGCGTGGTGACCCGGCCGCGGTCCCAGCAGGCCGAGCAGTTCCGCGTGCTGCGCAACTCGATCCAGGCGCTCAACCCCGACGGCGCGTCCCACACCCTGGTCATCACCAGCGCGCTGCGCGGCGAGGGCAAGAGCATCGCCACCCTGAACCTCGCGGCCGCCATGACCGAGCTGCCCGGGCAGAAGGTGCTGGTGATCGACGGGGACCTCCATCACCCCTCCATCGAGGACCACCTGGGCATCCCCCGGCGCGTGGGCCTCGCCGACCTCCTCCGCGGCCGGGCCTCCCTGGACACGGTCGTGCGCCAGACCTCCATCCCGGGGGTCTCGGTGCTCGGACCCGGCAACCTCCCGGGCAACCCCTCGGAGCTCTTGGGCTCCGACCGCATGCGCACGGTCCTCGACCGCCTGCGCCAGAGCTACTCCTACGTGCTCATCGACACGCCGGCCGCGGCGGGCGTGAGCGACGCAAGCCTGCTTGGCGGCATGGCCGACGGGATCCTCATGGTGGTGCGCCTCGGCTCGACTCCGCGGCACTTCGTCCAGCAGACGATCAACGTGCTCGAGTCCCTGGGCGGCAACGTGCTCGGTACCTGCCTCACCGGGGCGGAGGAGCCGGACGCCTCCCAGGCGCTCTAGGCACGCACCCTCACGGCCCCCGCCTTGCCGGCGGACAGCGCCCGCCCCACGCTCTCGCGGGGGCGGGCGCGTTGCTTACGCGTCCTCGCCGAGGGCCCGCGCGCGGCGAACCCAAGCGGCGATGTGCAGCCGCTCGTACTCGCGGGCCTTCTCGTGATCGGGCCAGGTGCGCTCCGCGGCTCGAAAGCGCGCGTGGTGGGGGCGCCAGTGGCCGCGGGCGTCGCGCACGGGCGGGTGCAGGGCGTGCAGGAGCTCGTGCACGAGCACCGCGCGGATGAACCACGCGGGGACCTCGTCGCTGTCGAGGACCGGGTGCAGGCGCACCCGGTTCGTGATCGGGTCCCAGCTCCCCAGGCGCAGCCCACCCCGTGAGCGGCTCCTGCGCCGCGGCCCCCACTCGAGGCGGGGCCGGCGCTCTCCCTCCAGGCCCCCGGCGAGGAACCCACTCCACAGGTCCTCCGCGAGCTCTTCGAGGTCGTGGCACCGGCCCGCCGGGCTCCCCGGCCGCTCGCGGCGCACCCGCTCCGCCGGCTGGCTCCAGACATGCTCCTGGAGCCAGGCGTCGAGCTCCCGGGAGGCGCGCTTCGCGCGGCGGCCCGAGCGGAGCCAGCCCGCGAGGGCTGCCAGGGCGTTGTCCCCGGCTCCTGCGAAGGCCTCGTGGAGTCGGACCTTCCAGCGGAAGCTGTCGCGCTGGGTCTGGACCGGCTGCGTGCGCGAGCGCCCCAGGCGGACCTCGAGGGTCGTCCCGAGGGCCTCGCCCAGGACGGAGGCCAGTCGCGCCTCGGCGGTCCTGCGGTCCTCCGGCACGAGGCGCTGGGGGGGGAGCTGGGGCGCCGCCACGCCTTGATCGTAGTGAACCCGGCTCCAGGGGAGGAGCCGCACTCGGCCCCCTCCAGCAAGGCAGCGGGGCGCCCCTCCAGCTGGAGGGGCGCCCCGCGCCGCGCTCGGAGAGCCGCTCTGAATCAGTTCGACAGGTCGAAGTCCTGACCCTGGATCTCCTGGCCGTCGGCGAGGACGACCTGGCGCCGGGTGTTCTTGATGTCATTGGAGTGGGCGAAGGGGTTGTCCCCGCCGCGAACCGGTCGCGTGGCGTGGGCCCAGTAGGTGCCCGGCCGCACGCCGGAGATCCGGTAGCGGCCCTCCTTGTCGGCCTTGGTCCCGTACTGGGCGGGGAACTCGTTGCCGACCGGGGCCATCATCAGCTTGACCTGGGCGCCCGGCAGGGCGACCCCGCTGGGACCGCGCACCACTCCGCTGATCACGGCGCCCTTGACCAGGGTCTGGGCGCCCACATCCGTGGCGACGCCGTCGCCGACGATCACATTGCGGACCGCGTGCCCGGCGTATTGCGGGTGCTCGATCTCGATCAGGTAGGTGGTGGGGGCGAGCCCGTTGATCGTGAACTCACCGCGGCTGTCGGTCCGCGACTTGCGCACGGCCGCCACGCCGGGGAAGGTCCCCATGGAGAGGTCGAAGTCGCTGCCGGTCCAGCGGTCGTCGCGCGCGGTGATCACCACGCGCGCGCGATCGGGTTCCCGGCGCCGTCAAGGATGCGCCCCTTGATGCCGCCGCCACGCTTGACGCGCACGATGACGCCGCCGAGGTCCTGGCTGGCGGTCACCATCACCGGCTCGGAGAAGCTCGCGGCGTAGCCGGGAGCCTCCACGTCCACCATGAAGGAGCCATCCTTGGGGCAGGTCACGGTGAACCGCCCCTCATCGTCCACCACGTCCATCCCCTTGCCGAGGCGGACGGTGTTCTCGATCGCAGCGTCCGTCCCGGGGCGCACGCTGACCGTGAAGCGCTTGAGAGGCTCGCCGGTCTGGGCGTCCACGGCCTGGCCGCTAATGGTGGGGAGGCGCTCCAGGGACACGTGGATGCCCACGTCTCCGGCCTCCGCCCGTGCGACCGAGCCCACCTTGAAGCCCTGGGCCGAGACGCGCAGGGTGTAGGTGCCGCCGGGCACATCGAGGAGCGTGAACTCCCCGTTGTCGTCGGTGGCGCCCTGGGTCTGGGTCCGGTTCTCACGGTTGCCGATCGAGTATGCGGTGACCGTGGCCTCGGGCAGGGGCAGGCCGTCCTGATCCGTGACGACGCCGGCCAGCATCATCGCGATCTCGAGGACCACATCGCGCTGCACGTCGCCATCGCCGGCGACATTGATCTGGCCGAGGACGACCTGGCCGTAGCCGTCGGCGGTCACCTGCAGCACATAGTTGCCGTTGGCGAGGTTCGCGAACTCGTACTTGCCCTCGAGGTTGGTGGTGCCCTCGAGCGCGTTCGGGTCGTCGGTCGCCGTCATGGCCATGGCCATCTGGCCCAGGAGGAGGGCAGCGCCGGGCACCGTGTTGCCCGCGCTGTCCTTGACCACGCCGCGCAGGGCGACGCCCTTGGCCAGCTTGATGGGGGGGACCTCGTTGGCCTCACCCTCGAGCGCCTGCACGTCGCCCTCCTCGAGGGGGGCGAACTCGGGGTGGCGGATCATCAGCGCGTACCGCTCGTAGGGAGTGACGCGCGCGAAGGAGTACCGACCCGAGCTGTCCGTCTTGGCCTTGCGGTCGCCGGACCGGTCCACCACGGTCGGCTCGAGGAACAGCATGTTGGTGGTCCCGAAGCGGGTGAGCGTCACCTGGGCGCCCTCCACGGGCTGGCCCTCGGGGTCCAGGATCAGGCCCGTCAGGCTGGCCTCGGCCGCGGCGGCCGGCTGGTTGTCGAGGACATCCGTGCGCACCGGGGCAGCCACGCCCTCACGCCCCTGTGCGACCGCCGGTCCCACCAGGCTCACCTCTTCGGCGGGCTCCTCAGGGGTGGGGGCCTCCGTCGCCTCGGGACCGCTCAGCGCCTCGGGGCCTGCAGGGCCGGAGCTGGGGCCGGTGGCGAAGAAGAACGCGGCGGCGGCCGCGAGCACGATGACGAGAACGATGAGGGGTCGCATGGGACGGGTTCCAGGCCCCTGTGGGGACCTTCTGGAGGGGTGGACGCTCGAGGTGGAAGGATCTTCCCGCGGGGTTCGAGGCGTGCTGGGAGCGGTACGGAGGGCGTTGGCGCGGCTTCGGGAGGGCCGGTGCGGCTCAGGCGCGGGCCGGGGCGGCCGCCTCGCTGGACACCGCCTCCGGGTCCAAGGACGTGGGCCAGAAGCTCTCGTTGCGGGTCAGCATCCCCAGGAAGTGGGCGAAGACGATCAGCTCGAAGTCGATCTTGCGGAGCTTGCGCGCCTCGGTGCGGTCGCGGGTGGTGAGCCAGCTGAGCAGGCCCGGGCGCATGTCCAGGGTGGCCGAGGAGCCGGTCTTGGCGGCAACGATGCGCCAGCCGCGTCGGAAGCCGTGGAGCGGGACCAGCCGGTAGGGCTTGCCTCCAGTCCACAGGTCGATCTGACGCCGCACGAGGGCCCAGCGCAGGCTGGAGCCCAGCCACTCACCGCCCTCGGTCCAGAGGGAGAACTGGCCGCGCAGGAGGCCCGGGTCACGACGGATCCGCAGGACCTCGCCCTTCTCGGGCTGGTACTCGCCGGAGACCACCAGGCCCCAGCCGTTGCGGCGGACGGTCAGGCGCCCCAGGGGCTGGCCCTCGGCGTCGCTGAAGTCGTGGGTGCGGGTCCACCAGCCGCGGGAGCGGATGTGGTAGGTGGCGAGGGGGTCGGCCATGGTTGGGAGGGTAGTCCTGGAGGGGGGACGGTCTCGGACGGGCTCCGTGTCTCCTTTCGGCCGAGATCGGCCGCGCCGTTGAGCCCTGTCTGGGTCCTCGTCGGCCACCCTGCGGCAGACTGACCCGGCTCCGCGCAGCTTGCTCCGAGGGAGCGAGCCAAGTCTGGAAGTTGGAAACCTAGGCGAGGCCCCGGAGACTGCGCAGGGTCTGGACGGCCTCCGCCAGCGCGGCCGCGGCACGGTCGAGGTCCTCTGCGCGGGTCCCGTGGCCCTGGGAGAGGCGCAGGGTCGAGGAAGCCTCCTCCACAGTGCGCCCCATGGCCAGCAGCACCGGGGAGGGGGCCACGCGATGGGCGCTGCAGGCGCTGCCGGCCGAGGCCTCCACTCCCAGGGAGTCGAGGTAGGTGAGGACCTCCTGGGCGGGCAGGCCCGGGATCGTCAGGCTGGTGGTCCCCGGAACGCGCGGCGCGCCCGCGCCGTTGACGCGCGTGCCGGGTGGAAGCTCGGCGAGCAGTTGCCGCTCGAAGGCGTCGCGCCGCGCGCTCCAGGCCTCGAGGAACGCGAGATCCGCCGCGCGCGCCGCAGCCAGGCTGGCCGCGACGCCCATCCCGACGAGGCCGGCGACATTCTCCGTGCCCGCGCGCCGCCCACCCTCCTGGGCCCCGCCCGGGATCAGTGGGCTGAAGGGGGCGCCCGCGGCGACCCAAAGGCAGCCGACGCCCTTGGGCCCGTTGAACTTGTGCGCGGCGAGGGTCAGGTAGTCGGCGCCGAGCTCGGCCACGCGCAGCGGCAGCTTCCCGGGAGCCTGCACGGCGTCGAGGTGGAGCCGCCCGCCCCGGGCGCGCACGGACTCGCCGAGACCCCGAAGGTCCTGGATCACGCCGGTCTCGTTGTTCACGACCTGCACCGAGACGAGGCAGGGGCCCTCCTCGAGCGCGGCCTCCAGGGCCGCGCGGTCGAGCAGGCCTTCCGCATCGACGGGAACCTGCACCCAGGCTCCGCCCGGCGCGCTGCCCGCGAGTCGCTCCGCGCAGGCCTTCACCGCGGAGTGCTCGACCGTGGAGGTCACGGCCCGTCGCAGACCGGAGGAGGTAAGGGGGGCGGTCTCCTGCGCCGCGCCGTCTACCGCCGCAGCGCTGTGTTCCGCCGCAGCGCTGTGAAACGCCGTCGCGATGGCCTCGCTGCCGCCGGAGGTGAAGACGACCTCGTCGGGGTGGCCGCCGAGGAGGGCGGCAACCTGTCCGCGGGCCTCGCTTACCAGCCGAGCGACCTCGCCCGCGCGCGGATAGCGGGCGGACGGGTTCATCCAGGGGCCGGCCAGGACCTCGGTCATGGCCTGGACCACCTCGGGCGCAACGGGGGTGGTTGCGTTGTGGTCGAGGTGGATGGGGTCCGTCACGGGGCTCTCGGGGAGGCGAGGCCTTTCGGGGGCGCGGCGCGGGCAGCTGCTGGAGGAGGTCCGTTGAGCAGCGTCCTTGGAGGGGTGCTCCGAGGGCGGCGCCCCTAGAAGAGGGCGCTGAGCGCGGCGGGCAGGCTGCGGCCGTTCTGCGCGCAGGGCTCGCACCAGTTGTTCTCCACGGTGGGCGCGTGGTCACACTCCCCGCAGTCGGCCAGTTTCTCGCGCGCCTCGAGGAGGCCGCGACGCTGCTGCTCGAGCCGCTCAAGGCGAGCGCGGATCAGCTCCTCCTGGCGTGCCAGCGCGGACTCGACGCGGTCGAGCAGGGTGCGCTGCTCCTCGCCGCCGTCGCGGCAGGAGAGGATCCCGCCGATCTCCTCCAGGGAGAGGCCCAGATCCTGCAGCATCTGGATGCTGCGCACCCGGTGCAGGTCCACGGTGCGGTAGTACCGGAAGCCTCCCTCGGAGCGCTTCGTCGGGGCGAGCAGGCCCAACTCCTCGTAGTAGCGCAGCGTCCGCAGGTTGGTGCCCGCGGCGCGCGCGAAGTCACCGATCTTCAGCAGTCCGGTCTGGGGTTCCATGGGCTCGTCTGCATCCGGGCCGTGCTGAAGGGGCCCAGTTTGCGCGTCCAGCCTACCCCGGACCGCGCCGATGGGACAAGGCGCCCCGGAGACCTCCCCACCCATGCAGTCCGACCTCGACATCGCCCGCTCCATTCCCCTGCGGCCCCTCTCCGACCTGGCCCAGGAATGGGGTCTCGACCCCACGCGCCTCGAGCCTCACGGCCGCTGGATGGCAAAGGTGGACCACCGCCTGGGTGCGAACCCGGGGAACGCCCGCCTGGTGCTCGTCACGGCCATCACTCCGACCCCGGCCGGGGAGGGGAAGACCGTCCACACCATCGGGCTGTCCCTGGCGCTCAACCGCATCGGGCGGCGCGCGGCTGCGACGATCCGTCAGCCCTCCATGGGGCCGGTGTTCGGGATCAAGGGCGGCGCGGCCGGCGGCGGGTACAGCCAGGTGCTGCCCATGGAGGACATCAACCTCCACCTGACCGGCGACTTCCACGCGGTCACCGCGGCGCACAACCTCATGGCGGCGGCGCTGGACACGAGCCTGCTGCTGGACAATCCCCTGGGCATCGATCCCGAGCGCGTGCGCATCCAGCGCGTGCTGGATGTGAACGATCGCGCTCTGCGCGAGGTCGAGGTCGGGTTGGGGGGGGCGAAGAATGGCATCCCGCGCCGCGCCGGCTTCGAGATCACCTCCGCATCGGAGGTGATGGCGATCCTCGGCCTGGCCCGTGACCTGCCCGACATGCGGGCGCGCCTGGGTCGGATCGTCGTCGCGGAGCGGCCGGACGGCAGCGCCGTCACCGCAGAGGACCTCGGCGTCGCTGGTGCCATGGCCGCGCTGCTGGTGCGTGCCCTCGACCCCACCCTGCTGCAGACCACCGAGGGCACGCCGGCCCTCGTGCACACCGGACCCTTTGCGAACATCGCCCACGGCAACTCCTCGGTGGTGGCCGACCTGGTCGCCTCGACCTTCTGCGAGTACGTGGTGACCGAGGCCGGCTTCGGGGCCGACATGGGTGCCGAGAAGTTCTTCGGGATCAAGAGCCGTGCGAGCGGCCTGCAGGCGTCGGCCGCGCTCCTCGTTGCCACCGTGCGCGCGCTCAAGACCCACTCCGGGCGGTACGACGTGCGGCCCGGACGCCCCCTGCCGGACGACCTGTTCGAGCCCTCCGTCGAGGCCCTCGCTGAGGGCTGTGCGAACCTGGACGCTCAGGTCGCCAACGTGCGCGCGCATGGGGTCCCGGTCGTCGTGGCCATCAACCGCTTCCCCTCCGACAGCGAAGAGGAGATCGCCCTCGTGCGCGAGCGCGCCCTGGCCGCCGGCGCTCGCGAGGCGCTGGTGTCCGAGGTGCACGGCCGGGGGGGCGCCGGGGGTGAGGCCCTGGCCCACGCGATCGTCGCCGCCGCCGAGTCGGGCGAGGCACGGCCGCGCTCCGTCTACGACCTTGAGCAGGGCCTCGAGGCCAAGCTCGAGGCCCTGGCCACCCGCCTCTACGGGGCGGAAGGCGTGGACCTGTCCGAGGCCGCCCGTGACCAGGCGGCGGCCCTCGAGGCCCAGGGGGCGGGGCGGCTCCCGGTCTGCGTCGCGAAGACCCAGTACTCCCTCTCGCACGACCCCGCACTCAAGGGCCGCCCGAGCGGCTTCCGTCTGCCGATCCGCGGCCTGCGGCTCGCGGCAGGTGCGGGCTTCGTGGTGGCCTACGCGGGCGAGATCCTGACCATGCCTGGCCTGGGCCGCACCCCGGCGTATCGCCAGGTGGACCTGGACGACCAGGGCCGCGTCCTGGGACTGTTCTAAGGGGCGTCTCCCCTGGCGCTCGCGGAGGGCGCGTGAATCCCTCCCCGCCCCCTGCGTAGGCTGGAGGACCGATCGGCCGGCCCGCCGGCTCCTCTCAAGGCCCGGGCTGGAACCGCGGGCGCCTGCGTCCCAAGGATCCATACGAGCTCGTCGAGGTCCGCGCCGCGCCGACCCCTCATCACTCAGCCATGTTCTTCGACCCCAACTACTTCCTCGTCGTCGGCCCCTTCATGCTGCTGGCCATGTTCGCCAGCATGCGCGTCAAGAGCGCGTTCAACCGCTGGGCGCGCGTCGGCGTGCGCTCCGGGATGACCGGCGCTCAGGCCGCCATGGCCGTGGCGCGGGCGGGCGGGGCCCAGGTGACGATCGAGCGCGTGGGCGGTTTCCTCAGTGACCACTACGACCCGCGCACGCGGACCCTGCGCCTCAGCCCTCAGGTCTACGACGGCCGCTCGGTGTCCTCCATCGCCGTTGCGGCGCACGAGGCCGGCCACGCCATCCAGCACGCGCGGGCTTATGCCTGGCTTGGGTTCCGCTCCCAGATGGTGCCGCTGACGATCATGGGCTCCCAGGCGTGGATCTGGGTGTTCTTCGCGGGCATGCTCCTGAACACCCCGGCACTGGCCTGGGCCGGGGTCGCGCTGTTCGGCGTGACGGTCGTGTTCCAACTCGTCACCCTGCCCGTGGAGTTCGACGCCTCCAACCGGGCCAAGGCGGTCCTCGCCTCCTCGGGCATCGTGGCGACCCAGGAGGAGGCCGACGGCGTCTCCCAGGTCCTGCGCGCCGCGGCCATGACCTACGTGGCGGGCGCCCTCGCCTCCATCGCGACCCTGCTCTACTACGTGTCCCTGCTGTCCGGCGGCTCGCGGGACTGAGGCTCGCGGGACTGAGGCTCGACGCGCTTCTGCCCCGTCCGTGACGGGCGGGTCCTGGACCCCGAGGTCGAACCCACGGCCTCGGGGTCCTAGCATGTCGTCCGAGGACGCATCCATGGACCGCCTGAAGCTCGACTGGACCCACCTCACCGCGGACGCGGTGGGACCCGATCACGGCATCACCGAGGCGGAGCTGGAGGCCCTGCGCGAGCCCTCCGCCGCGGCCCTGCGCGCCGTGCGCGCCCGGGCCGAGCAGGACCTGCGCTTCCAGACCCTGCCCTACGACCTGGAGACGCACGGGCGCATCGCCGAGTACGCGGAGGCCCAGCGCGGGCGCTTCGAGAACATCGTGGTGCTGGGGATCGGCGGCTCGGCCCTGGGCAACCGCGCCCTCCACACGGCCATGCACAGCCCGTTCCACGAGCTGTTCCCGGGTGAGGGCCTGCCGCGCCTGTTCGTGCTCGACAACGTGGACCCCGACCTGATCGGCGAGTTCCTCGATCGCGTCGATCCGAGCACCTGCCTGTTCAACGTGATCTCGAAGTCCGGCTCGACCGCCGAGACCATGTCGCAGTTCCTCGTCTTCCGGCGTGCGCTCATCGAGCGCCTCGGGGAGGAGGCACACGTCGAGCACGTGGTCGTCACGACCGACGCCCGCACGGGCGTTCTGCGCCCCATCGTCGAGCAGGCGGGGTACGCCTCGTTCGAGGTGCCCGACGGCGTCGGCGGCCGCTTCAGCGTGCTCTCGCCCGTGGGGCTCGTGTCCTCGGCCCTGATCGGGATCGACACGCTGGGCCTGCTCAAGGGGGCGGCCCACATGGACGAGCGCTGCCGCACCGAGGACCTGCTCGAGAACCCTGCGCTGCTCTACGCCGCTGCGCAGACCCTGATGCAGCGCGACAAGGGCAAGCCGATCGCGGTGACCTTCGCCTATGGGCACCGGCTGCGGCACCTCGCGGACTGGTACGCCCAGCTGCTCGCCGAGTCGATCGGCAAGCGCCTCGACCGCGCAGGGCGCGAGGTGTTCACGGGGCCGACGCCCGTGCGCGCCGTGGGGGTCACGGACCAGCACAGCCAGGTGCAGCTGTACGTGGAGGGTCCGCACGACAAGTGGTTCACCCTGCTCGCCATCGACCAGCCCGATCACCAGGTCTCGATCCCGCCCGACTTCGCGGACCGCGACGCGCTTGCGTACCTGGGCGGGCGCGGGATGGGGGAGCTCTTCCACGCGGAGCGCGAGGGCACGCGCATCGCCCTCACCGAGGCCGGCCGCCCAAACCTGACCCTCTCGTTCCCACGGGTCACCGAGCACACCCTGGGGCAGTACCTCTACCTGATGGAGCTCTCCGTTGCGGTGATGGGCGAGCACTACGGCATCGACGCGTTCGACCAGCCGGGCGTCGAGGCCGGCAAGGTGGCGGCCTATGCCCTCATGGGGCGCGAGGGCTACGAGGCCCGGCGGGCCGAGATCGAGGCGGCCCGCTCCCAGCGCACCCCGAGGGTGTGCGGCTGACCGCCCGGCGGCTCGCTCCCTGAGCCCGCCGGACCAAAGCCGCTGCCCGGCCTCTCCCCGCTAAGCTCCGCCCCGTCCCATGGAGAGCATCCCCGAGATCCAGGTCGGCGTCGAGCTGCTGCCGCGCACCCAGGAGGCCAGCGAGGGCTCGCGCACGGCCTTCCGCCAGGCGCTGGCCCTGGCGGAGCAGACCGGCGCGCGCCTGACGCTGCTGCACTCGACCTGGCACGAAGGTGAGGTGGTCCCCCTGACCGAGGCGGGGCGAGCGGCCCTGGACGCCCTGGTGACCGAGGCCATCGGCGCCGGACGCGTGGCCCGCCTCGAGGTGACCGACCAGCGCGCGTGGCTGGCGCTCCTGCGGGCCGCGGCGCGTGGGGAGGCGGGCATGGTTGTCGTGGGCAAGCGCGACGCGCTGCAGGGGCCGACCGAGCGGCGCCTGGGCTCGGTGGCCACCAAGCTCGTCCGCAAGTGCCCCGCCCCCGTCTGGGTCGTCAAGCCGGGCCACGACCTCGACCACAAGCTGGTGCTGGCTGCGACCGACCTCACCCCGGTAGGGGACCGAGCCCTCGCCTGGGCCGCGAGCGTGGCGCGCTGGCGCGATGCGGCCCTCCATGTCGTGCACGCCTGGCGCCTCTCGCCCGAGGAGCGTCAGCGCGCTCGGGACCTGGATCCGGCCGCGTGGGAGGGTGAGTTGGAGGGTCTGCGAGCCGAGGTGCGAGCCTCCGTGCTCGAGCGCTGCGAGGGGCTCGACCTGGCCGAGGTCCCCACCCTTCACCTCTCCCGCAAGCCGCCGGCGAGCGCGATCCGCGAGGCGGTCGAGCACCTCGTCCCGGACCTCCTGGTGATGGGCAGCCTGTCCCGCGGCGGCCGTGCCGGGGTGCTCGTGGGAGAGACCGCGGAGCGGCTCGTCTCGCGCCTCGACTGCTCGATGCTCGTCCTCAAGCCGGACGACTTCGTCAGCCCGGTCCCTGCCGACTGAACCCGCCGGCGGCCGGAGCCCTCAGCAGTCAGAGCCCTCAGCAGTCAGAGCCCTCAGCTGCGAGAGCCCTCAGCGGCGAAAGCCCTCAGCGGCGAGAGCCCTCAGCGGCGAGGGCTCCCAGCCATCACAGCCCGCAGCGGTTCTCGAGCGTGTTGCGGGTCGTGATCCCGAGCTGGGCACGGGTCGCGAGGAGCTTGGCCACCGCGTCCGCGGGCAGGGGCTCGAGGCCGCCCTTCACGGTGTGCGCGAGCCAAAGGATCTTCGCCGTGTGCTCAAGCATGTCGAGCTTCTTGTAGGCGTCCATCAGGTTGGTGCCCAGGGTCACGGAGCCGTGGTTCTTCATGACCACCGTGTCCGAGCAGCGCACGATCTCGCGAATCGTCTCGGGCAGCTCGGGGGTCCCAGGCGTGCCGAAGGGCGCGGTCGGGATGCCGCCGATGGTGACGATGATCTCGGGGATCACGGGCAGCTGCAGGTCCACGTCGGCGACGGTCAGCGCCACGGCGTGGGGCGGATGGGCGTGCACGATCGCGCGCACGTCGGGCCGCTCCTGGTAGGAGACGATGTGGATGCCGATCTCGCTCGAGGGCTTGGGGCCCTCATCCACGGGCTTACCCGTCATGTCCACGCGCGCGATCTGGTGGGGCGCGAGAAAGCCCTTCATGGCGCCGGTGGGCGTGACCAGGATGGTCCCGTCCGCCATGCGGGCCGAGATGTTCCCGTCCGCGGCCACGATGGTGCCGCGGTCGTAGCACAGCTTGCCGATGTTGCAGATCGCGCTGCGGAGGCGGGCCTCCTCGTCGCTCCAGGCGGGGTTTCCGTGCGCATCCATGGTCAGGCCTCCAGCTCCCGGTGGTCGAAGACCACCTCACCGCCGAGCTCGACCGAGTCCACGAAGCCCACCACGAGGGTCTTGATGGGGGCGTCGGCGATCCCGGTGATCTGGCGGCCGGAGTTGCCCTCGTCGATCACGAGCACGCGGTCGCCCACCCCTGCGCCCACGCGGTCGAGGGCGATGCGCGCCTTGCCGGTCGGCGTGCCGTCGGGATTCACGGGGCGCACCAGCAGGAGCGTCTGTCCCGCGAGGACCTCGACGGCCACGGTCGAGACGACGGTGCCCACCACCTGGGCCAGGATCATGCCCCTGCCTCCCGGTCGAGGTCGCGGCCCCCGGCCACGGCCTGGTCCACGAACCCCATGATCGTCGCGTCCACGGGGACGAAGGTCTCTTCGGGGAGAGCGAGGGCCGCCTCGCGGCCGTCGATGAAGTGGATCAGGTCGCCCGGCCCGCTGGAGATGGCGCTGCAGGCCACCAGCGGATCGCCCATGGGCTCCCCGCGCTCGTCCAGGGGCTGCACCAGCTGGAGGGGGACGCCCTCGAGGCCCTCGTAGCGCTGGGTGGCGACGAGGCGCCCGGTCACACGGCCGAGGTACATGCCCTCACTCGCTCCACTTCTCGTAGACGTTGGTGCCGTCCACGTCCCAGGAGTCGATGATCGCCATCACCACGGCGTCGCAGGGCTTGTCCTTGGTGATCGTCGTCTGACGAGCGCTCGAGCCCGCGGCGGTCAGGACCAGGTCCCCGAGGCCCGCGCCGACGGCATCCACGGCCACCACGTATTGGTCCTTGGGGGAGCCCTGGTGGTCGTGGACCTGGCAGACCAGCAGCTTGCGGTCGAGGAGTCCCTCGTCCTTCTGGGTCGAGACCACGCTGCCGACGATCCGTGCGATCTGCATGGGCGCAGTGTAGCC
>JBDQFW010000036.1:0-21434 GCA_040265735.1 Planctomycetota bacterium
GAAGAAGGCCGAGGACATCCGAGTCTTCGACGTGGAGGACCACATCAAGGTGGCCGACTACTTCATGGTCTGCACCGGCACCAGCCGCCCGCACGTGCGGGCGATCCTGGACGAGCTCCATGTGCGGCTGAAGGCCGCCGGGGCGCGCCATGCCAAGGCGGAGGGCGCAGACACCGGTTGGTGGGTGCTGCTCGACTTCGGCGACGTGGTCGTGCACATCCTTCAGCCGGAGGCCCGCGAGCACTACCGCCTCGACGACCTCTACGCGGAGTGCGAGCTCCTCGACTGGCAGGCCGAGCAGCTCCCGGAGCTGCCCGAGCCCAGCAAGTCCTGACGCTGTAGGCCCGTAAGCAGCCAGCCCTCCCGCAGTGGGGCTCGGCTGCAGCAGGGCTGGGCTGTGCGGGGGCCGGAGAATCCGCAGCGGCCTCCCGGGCGAACAGGGGAAGCGGCCACAAAGCCTCTCCATGCCTCTCGCCTCCCGCCTCTTCCTGCGCCACGCGCGCGCCCTCGCCCTCGCGGTGCTGGCCGCCTGCGTGTGGGCCAGCTGGGGCGGCTCGCGCCTCGAGGTGGACGACCAGCCCACCTCGATCATCCGCTCGGACGACGCGGCCTTCGCTCAGATGGAGGAGGTGTTCGAGCAGTTCGGCTCGGACGACGGGACCTGCCTGCTCCTGCTCGAGGGCAGCGACCCGTTCACGCCCGCAGGCGCCGCCGGACTGCGTCGCGTCACGGACGCCCTGACCGGCTTGGAGGGACTCGTTGCCGGGGTGACGAGCCTGCTGGATCTGCGCGATCCGCTGGGCCGGCCCCTGGTCCCTGAGCCGGAGGCTGGTCCCGAGCGGTTCGCCGCGGCGCGCGAGCGCGCGCGGCTCCACCCTCTCGCCGCCGACAAGCTGCTCGGCTCGGACGGGACCACGAACCTCGTGCTCGCCCAGCTGGCGGACGAGACGCTCCCGGTGGCGGAGCTCCGCACGCTGCTCGCGGAGATGTCGACGTCGACGCAGATCCTTGCGTCGCAGGAGGAGCACACCGCGGCGCAGATCAAGCTCGAGCAGGAGGCGCTCCACCGCGCGCGTGACCTCGGCGCGGCCGTGGGGGAGCGCAGCGCTCGTCACCTCGCCCTGGGGAGACAGGTGCACGGCGAGGCCGTCGTCGGCGCCGAGGGTGAGCGAGAGCAGGCCCAGCTCGAAGTGTCGCGCCCAAGCCACGAGGTCCGGCTCGCGCGCGTCCCGGCGCAGGGAGTCCTCGCCCTGCCGCTCGAGGAGGGCGAGGGCTTCCAGCGGACGCCCCAGCTCGAGGCGCGCCTGCGCGCCCCATACGAGCGCCTGCACACCGAGCCACTCGCCCGTGACGCTGCCGTTGGCCTCGTAGTGGCTGCGCTGCCAGGCGGCGGCGCTCGCCTGGGCACGGGTGAGCGCCTCGTCCGCGCGCGCGCTGTCCCCGAGGCGCAGGGCGCAGCACCCCTCGAGGGCGGCGGCCTGGGTTCGCGCGGCGGCGGTCGCCGCGGTGGGCAGGTCCTCGAGGCGCGCAAGCGCCTCTTGCCACGCTCCGCGCCCGGCCTCGAGGTGGGCCGCGGCCAGCACGAGGCTCGGGTCGTTCGCACTCACCAGCTCCTCGAGCTCTCCCAGGGCCGCGGCCGCGTCCTCGAGCCGCCCGGCTCGCGTCAGCGCCGCCGTCCGGATGCGCAGGCCCTCGACCCGCGCGCGCGGCTCGTCGGGCAGCGGGCCGAGCTGATCCAGGGCGAGGGCGGGCTGGTCGCGTGACAGGTCCAGCAGGGCCAGCTCCCTGCGCAGGGGCCACGACTCGAGCCAGTCCCGGAAGCTGCGCAGCTCCTCAAGCAGTCGCTCGACCTCGCGCAGGGAGCCCGCATCCCGCGCCAGGGAGACGAGCCCCAGGAGCCCTCGCTCGCGCCACTCCGGCTGTCCGACCTCGGTGGCGATCTGCACGCAGGCGCGGAACTGGGCGTTGGCGCCCGCGCGATCCAGACGCGCGCGCGCCAGGCGGCCGAGGACCCAGCGCGGTAGGAGAGTTGGGGTCCGCTGGCCCGCGCGGCGGAAGGCCCGCAGGGAGCGCTCGGCGGCCTCGGTGGCCTGGGCCTCCAGCGCCGCGCGCTGGACGGCGTCGGGCTGCACCGCGGCCCACTCGACCAGGAGGAAGGCGCGCTGGGCGGCCGCGTGTCCCGCGGGAGTGGGGTCCGGCGCGAGCAGGCACTCGTCCTCGAGTGCGCGCAGGTCCGACAGAACGCGTGTGCGCAGCGCGGGCCAGTCGGCGACGCCCTCGCGGCCCGCGCGAACGAGCTCGCTGCGCAGCTCCTCGAAGCGCGCTTGCCGCTCGACGCCCTCCAGGCGCTCATGCCTTGAGAGGGCCTGGAAGTGACGCGCGGTGCTGCCCACATCGGTCCTGCCGAAGCGCTCCTCGAGCGCGCGCGTCAGCCGCCGCAGCTCGGTGAGGTGACCGTCCTCGCCCGAGCGGAAGCCCTGCAGCGAGCGGTTGAAGCGCTCGAGCAGCTCCGGCTCGGTCCCCTGCTCGAGGTCCTGCCCCAGCCCCTCGTGCGCATCGAGGCAAGGCCGCGAGCCGCTCGCCGCAGAGTCACCGCCGCTCCAGGCGACGAGCACCGCCAGGAGGAGCACCGGACTCATCGGGCGGGGCGCGCGCTCAGGTAGGCGTCCCGCTCGGGGCTGGCGGGCTGGCTGCGGGCGGCCGTGCGAGCGTCCGTCAGGAACCCGCGCTCGTGCAGGTACTCGATGGCCGCGATCCCTCGACGCTGCATCAGGCCGCGCACGACCTCCTCGTCCTCGACCACCTGGAACTCACGCGAACCGAGCCAGGTGCGCGAGCCTGCCTGAAGGGCCTCGACCTCCCAGGAGTAGGAGCCCGGCGCGAGCGGATAGTCGAGGACCACCTCCGGCCCGCTGGAGGTCTGCTCGACCACCACCTCACCCTCCTCGAAGGCCCCGCCGCCGTGCCGACGCACGCGCAGAACGAAGCCCTCGGCCGTGGCCTCGCCGATCTCGAAGCGCGGCTGGCTGGCCCAGGCGCCGAGGGCGCCCGAGAGCACGCGACCGCGGGGGAAGGCCAGGGGCGACGGGCGCGCGCCGCGCATGGTCGGCTGCTCGGGCCAGGCGCCGAGCTCGGCGTCCCCGCCGAGGGGCTGGGTGGCCGCGAGGAGTACGGCCGCGGCCGCGGCGGCCGGCGCCCAGCGCAGGAGGCTGCGCAGCTCGGCGCGGTCCTCGTGCGCAGGCTCCAGCGAGTCCGCGATCAGGGGCGGGGGCGGCGCGGCCTGGAGCGTGGCGACCAGTCCCGCGCAGGGGCGGCAGGTCTCGAGGTGACGCTGCAGCGGCGCGCGGCGAAGCGGGGGTAGGGGGGCTGCGCCGGGTCCGCCCGCGAAGGCGTAGAGCTCCTCGGCGTCCGGGCAGGGGAGCTCCGGGGGGGAGACGGCGTCCAGCTCGGCCTCCAGCTCCCGCAGGCGAGTCAGGGCGCGCGAGGCCTTCGGATCCTGCTCGAGGCGGGCCAGCTCCTCGGGGGGGAGCTCGTCCCAGCGGGCCAAGCGCTCCATGAGCGAGGCCTGGGCGAGGGGGCCGGGGGCCACCGGCTCCTGTCCAGAGAGGTGCCTGCCGAGGGGATCGCGCGCGCCGTCGGGACGGCCAGGGAAGGGGGGGCGGCTCATGCCAGGGCCTCCTCGGCCACGTGCAGCAGCAGCAGGCGCTTGCGCAGGGCGACCGTGGCCCGGCGCAGGCGGTACTTGGTCTGTTCGAGGGAGATGCCGAGCTCCTCGCCCACGTCCTGAAGGGTCTTGCCCTCAACGAAACGCAGTTCGAGCAATAGCCGCTCCTCGGGTTCGAGGTCACTGAGGGCGCTTCGCACCACTCCCGACAGCTCCTGCTCCCCGGCCAGCTCCACCGGCGAGGGGCGCTCGTCGGGCTGGTCGGGGAGGTCCTCTCCAACCGGAGTCAGCTTGGGCCGGCGGCGGGCCCCGGCGCGACGCCGCAGGTCCACGCAGCGGCACCACGAGACGCGGTACAGCCAGGTGCCGAAGCCGCCCTTCTCGGGGTCGTAGGCGTCCCGGTCGAGGCGGTCCAGGACGTGGATCGCAAGATCCTGGTAGAGGTCCTCGCGCTCGGTCGCATCGTGGGTGAACTGCCCGATGCAGTGGTGCAGCAGGGACTTGTAGCGAGCGAGGAATTCCTCGACCGCACGCTCATCGCGGGCGCGCAGGCCCTCCACCAGGAGGAGGTCTTCGGGTTCGGCTCGGCTCACAGGATCCTCGGCACCGCCAGCAGACGAACCGGCGGGGCTCGAATCAACTCCGCCGGCCCCGGCGTGTCGGGTGCAGGGAATTCGCGATTCCCTGATCGGAGGGGGGGGACGCCTGAACGAGGCCCGCTGGGCTCGAGTCGGGGCCCCTCCAGGCCCCTCCAGCGGGGTTCCTCCCCGAGGCGCTGGCGTGGGCCTGCGGCGATGGGACGCAAAGATGAAGATGGCCCACATCTGGGGGGCAGGTGGGTTAGTTCGCGGGTGTTCGAGGGCCCCTGGACGACCTAGACTGTGGGGCCGTTCGGGCTCCTTCAACAGGTTCGGACGCCCCGCAGCAGCGGGTCCGTCGGTCCCCGTGCCCGGCCCCCGCGCCGCACCTGCCCGAACCGAGCCCCGGCGGCACGGTTTCGGCAGCCCCGCTTCAGTATCCGTCTCGGCCTCCAGCTTCGGCAACCCAGCCCCCTCCCCCAGCCCCTCCAGAGCCGTGAAAGACGTCGTCATCGCCAGCGCCTGCCGCACCCCGATCGCCCGGTTCCAGGGCAGCCTCGCGGGGTTCCGCGCCCCCGAGCTGGGAGCCCTTGCGGCCCGGGAGGCCATCGCGCGCGCCGGCATCCCGGCGGACGCCATCGAGGAGTGCATCTTCGGCAACGTGCTCGCGGCGGGGCTCGGGCAGAACCCTGCGCGTCAGGTCGCTCGCGCTGCCGGCGTCCCGGACGCCGTCGGCAGCCTCACGATCAACAAGGTCTGCGGCTCCGGCCTGAAGGCCGTGATGCTGGCTGCACAGGCGATTCGCGCCGGTGACGCGGACTGCGTGCTCGCGGGCGGCATGGAGAGCATGACCAACGCACCGTACATCCTCCCCGAGGCTCGCGATGGCGTGCGCCTCGGGGCACGGCAAGCTGCTGGACTCGATGGTCCACGACGGGCTCTGGGATATCTACAACGACTTCCACATGGGGATGACGGGGGAGCTTGTTGCACGCGAGCACGGCATCTCCCGCGAGGAGCAGGACGCCTACGCGGTGGAGTCCCACCGTCGCGCGGCCGCGGCCGAGGCTGCCGGCCGCTTCGATGCCGAGCGCGTGACCGTGCAGGTGCCGCAGCGCAAGAAGGACCCGATCCCCTTCGCGAAGGACGAGAACATTCGCACGGACGCCTCCGTGGAGGGCATGGGCAAGCTGCGCCCGGCCTTCGACCGCGAGGGCAGCGTGACCGCAGGCAACGCCTCCTCCATCAACGACGGGGCGGCTGCTCTCGTCGTGATGAGCGCCGAGCGTGCCGAGGCGCTGGGCGTGAAGCCCCTCGCCCGCATCACGCACTACGCCACCGGGGGCTGCGCACCCGAGTGGGTGATGATGGCGCCCGAGCGGTCGATCGGAGCCTGCGCGGCGAAGCACGGACGGGCGCCCAAGGACTTCGACCTGCACGAGATCAACGAGGCCTTCAGCGTGGCGGCCATCGCCCTGCAGCGCGTCCTCGAGCTCGATCCCGAGCGCGTGAACGTGAACGGCGGCGCGGTGGCCCTGGGGCACCCGATCGGCGCCTCGGGCGCGCGCATCCTCGTCACCCTGCTGCACGCCATGCAGCAGCGCGACGCCTCCACGGGCATGGCATCCCTCTGCCTCGGCGGGGGGAACGCGGTCTCCCTGGGTGTCGAGCGCATCTGAGGCCCACTCGCACGAGCCATCCATGAGCACTCCCCTCTTCCCCCGAGTCGGCGTCATCGGCGCCGGGACCATGGGCAACGGCATCGCGCAGGTCTTTGCGACCGCGGGCGCCGAGGTCCTCATGATCGACGCCAACCCCGAGGCCGGAGCGCGGGGGCGTGCGACCATCGAGGCGAGCCTCGCCCGGCTCGTCAAGAAGGAGCGTCTCACCGCGGAGGCCGCGGCCGAGATCCTCGGCCGGGTCGCGGTGGGAACCGCGATCGCAGAGCTCACCGACCAGGGCCTCGTGGTGGAGGCCGTCGTGGAGCGCAAGGACGTGAAGTGCGCCGTGCTCGCGGAGCTCGACCAGCACATGCCGGCGGAGACCCTCCTCGCCACCAACACCTCGAGCATCTCGATCACCGAGCTGGCAGCCGTGACCGGCCGGGCCGATCGCGTCATCGGGATGCACTTCATGAATCCCGTGCCGATCATGACCCTCGTGGAGGTGATCCGCGGCCAAGAGACCAGCGATGCCACCGCCGCTGCGGTCGTGGAGTGCTCGAAGGCCCTGGGCAAGGAGCCGGTTGAGGCCAACGACTACCCGGGCTTCGTGAGCAACCGCGTGCTCATGCCCATGATCAACGAGGCCGTGTTCTGCCTGATGGAGGGCGTCGCGACCCGCGAGGGCATCGACACGGTCATGAAGCTGGGCATGGCCCACCCGATGGGGCCCCTCACCCTGGCCGACCTGATCGGTCTCGATGTGTGCCTCGACATTCTCGAGGTGCTGCACCGCGGCCTCGGGGACGACAAATACAGGCCGTGCCCGCTGCTCCGCCGCATGGTTGCCGCAGGCCGCCTGGGGCGGAAGTCGGGCAAGGGCTTCTACGACTACGACCGCTGAGGATCGACATGAACTTCGAACTGACCGAGGACCAGGCGATGGTGCGCGACATGGCGCGCGAGCTCGCCGAGAACGAGCTCCTGCCGCGCGCGCGCAAGCACGACGACCAGGGCTTCATCGACCCCGAGGTGTTCACCCTCCTGGGCGAGGCCGGCATGTGGGGGCTGACGATCCCCGAGGAGTACGGCGGCTCGGGCATGTCGAACGTGGTCCTGTGCCTCGTGCTCGAGGAGATCAACCGCGCGTGCGCTGCCACTGGGGTGACCATCTCGGTGCACAACAGCCTGGCGGCGGCGACCCTGATCAAGAACGGCACCGAGGCCCAGAAGCAGGCCTGGCTCCCGCGCATGGCGACGGGCGAGGTGCTCGGTGCGTACTCGCTCTCCGAGGCGGCCTCCGGCTCGGACGCGGCGGCGCTGAAGGCGACCGCGGAGCGCGTGGAGGGGGGCTGGAAGCTCTCCGGGACCAAGCTCTGGGTCACCACGGGCGCCCAGGCCGGCCTGTTCCTGGTCTATGCACGCACCGACGCGAGCGTCTCCAAGGCCAAGGGCATCACCTGCTTCCTCGTGCCGGCGGATGCCGAGGGGTTCCAGATCGGCAAGTCCGAGAAGAAGACCGGCCTGCGCGGCTCGAGCACCACCGAGCTCATCCTCGACGGCGTCTTCGTGCCGGACGACATGGTCCTCGGTGAGGTTAACCGCGGCTTCCACGTGGCCATGGACGCCCTCGATGGAGGGCGCATCGGCATCGCCGCCCAATCCATCGGGATCGGTCGGGCCTGCCTCGAGGCGGCCGTCAAGTACGCCAAGGAGCGCGAGCAGTTCGGTCAGGCGATCGGCAACTTCCAGGCGGTCCAGTGGAAGCTGGCCGACATGTCCTCGCGGCTCGACAGCGCGCGCCTGATGACCCACTACGCCGCCTGGCTGCGCGACCGCGGTGAGCCCGTGGGCCGCTTCTCGAGCCAGGCCAAGCTGCTGGCCTCGACGGCCTGCAACTTCGCCGCGGACGAGTGCCTCCAGATCCACGGAGGTGCCGGCTACACCGACGACTTCCACGTCGAGCGGCTCTTCCGCGACGCGCGCATCACGGAGATCTACGAGGGCGCGACCGACATCCAGCGCATCGTGATCGCCCGCAGCCTCCTCGCCTGAGGCCGCCTGCCCCTCGGACTTCCACGCCGCTCCGCCCGCCATGACCGACGCCACCCGCGCCTCCCTCGCCGACCGCCTGCTCGCGGGCGAGCGCGGCGCGTTGGCGCGCATGATCTCGTGGGCGGAGAACGGTCATGCAGGCTTCCCCGCCGCCCTCGAGGCGTTCTGGTCGCGGGTGGGCCGCGCCCCGCGCCTTGGGATCACGGGCCCTCCGGGCGCCGGCAAGAGCACCCTCGTGGACGAGCTCGCGCGCGCGGTGCGCGCGCAGGAGCGCACCGTTGGCGTCCTCGCGGTGGATCCCTCGAGCCCGCTCACCGGCGGGGCTCTCCTGGGGGACCGCATCCGCATGGAGGATCACACCACCGACCCCGGCGTCTTCATCCGCTCGATGGCCAGCCGCGGCAGCCACGGCGGCATGGCGCGGGCCGCGGTGGACGCCATGGATGTGATGGACGCCTACGGCCTGGACGAGGTGTTCGTGGAGACCGTCGGCGTTGGCCAGGCTGAGTACGACGTCGTGGCCGCTGCGGACACCGTGCTGGTGGTGCTCTGCCCGGGTGCCGGGGACGGCGTCCAAGCGCTGAAGAGCGGCCTGCTCGAGGTGGCGGACGTGATCGCGATCAACAAGGCCGACCTGCCCGGCGCGGACCGGCTCGCCACCGATATGGAGGAGTCCGTCCATATCAGGACCGCCGGCCGCGAGGTGTGGACGCCCCCGGTCGTGACCTGCAGCGCCGGGCGGCGCGACGGCGTCGAGCGCGTGCTGGAGGCCATCGCCTCGCACCGCGCCTACCTGGCCGACCACCTCCCCGAGCACCGCCGCGCCAAGCGCGTGCAGCAGGTGCGCCAGGTCGTGGGCCAGCGCCTCGATCACGCCCTTTGGGTCACCGGCGCCTGCTCCCCGCGCGTCGAGGAGCACCTGCGCGAGGGCGTCACCCCCTACGCCGCTGCCGCCCGCCTCTTCGAGGACCTCACCCGCTCCCTCGGCGACCTGGTCCAGGAGCCCTCCGCATGACCGATACCCAGCCCATCCAGGCGCCCGAGGGCCGCGAGGCCTGGAGCGCCGCCCTCGACGCGGCCAAGACCCGCGGAGTGGAGTTCACCTCCATCTCCGGGACGCCCCTCGAGCCCCTCTACGGCCCCGAGGATGTCCAGGGCTCCCCTGAGGAGCAGCTGGGCTATCCCGGTCAGTTCCCGTTCACCCGCGGCGTTCACCCGACCATGTACCGCGGGCGCCTCTGGACCATGCGCCAGTTCGCGGGCTTCGGCACCGCGCGCGAGACCAACGAGCGCTTCAAGTTCCTCCTCGGGCACGGGCAGACCGGCCTCTCGGTGGCGTTCGACTTCCCGACCCTCATGGGGCGAGACGCCGATGACGAGATGTGTCGCGGCGAGGTGGGCCAGGTTGGCGTCGCGATCTCCTGTCTGGCCGACATGGAGCAGCTCTTCGACGGGATCCCGATGGGGGAGGTCTCGACCTCTATGACCATCAACGGCCCGGCGCCGATCCTGCTGGCGTTCTACATCGCCTGCGCCGAGCGCCAGGGCGTCGACCCGGCCATCATCCGCGGCACGGTCCAGAACGACATCCTCAAGGAGTACCAGGCCCAGCATGCGTGGCTCGTGCCGCCGGAGCCTGCGCTGCGGATGATCACGGACGTGATGGAGTACTGCTCGGCCCGCGTGCCCAAGTGGAACACCATCTCGATCTCCGGCTACCACATCCGCGAGGCCGGCTCGACCGCGGCCCAGGAGCTCGCCTTCACCCTGGCCAACGGACTCGAGTACGTCCGCCGCGGCATCGCGCGGGGCATGGATGTGGATGAGTTCGCGCCGCGCCTCTCGTTCTTCTTCGACAGCCACCTCGACTTCTTCGAGGAGATCGCCAAGTTCCGCGCCGCCCGCCGGATCTGGGCCCGCAAGCTGCGCGACGAGTTCGGAGCCAAGGATCCGCGCTCGTGGATGCTGCGCTTCCACACGCAGACCGCCGGGGTCTCCCTCACGGCGCAGCAGCCCGAGAACAACATCGTGCGCACGGCCTTCGAGGCCCTGGCCGCGGTGCTCGGCGGCACCCAGTCCCTCCACACCAACTCGATGGACGAGACCCTGTCCCTGCCCACCGAGAAGGCCGTGAAGATCGCGCTGCGCACGCAGCAGGTGATCGCCGAGGAGATCGAGGTCGCCCACGTGGCCGACCCCCTCGGGGGCTCCTACTTCGTGGAGGCCATGACCGATCGCCTCGAGGCCGAGGCCGAGGCCTACTTCACGGAGATCGAGCGCCGCGGGGGCGTCGTCCCGTCCATCGACGCGGGCTACTTCCAGAAGGAGATCCACGACTCCGCGGTCTCCTACCAGCGCGCCGTGGAGCGCGGCCGCAAGCGCGTGGTGGGCGTCAACTGCTACACCGAGGGCGAGGAGGAGCTCGAGATCGAGCTGCACCGCATTCGCCCCGAGGTCGAGCAGGAGGCGCGCGCCAACCTGGCGCGCCTGCGCGCCGAGCGTGACCCGCAGCGGGCCGAGGCCGCCCTGCAGGCCATCCGCACCGGCTGCCACGACGGCAGCAACCTCCTCGAGCGCTTCGTCGCCGCCGCCCATGCTGACTGCACCCTGGGGGAGATCGCCCAGGTCCTGCGCGAGGAGTTCGGCGAGTACGTCGAGCCCAAGATCCTGTGACCCAGCCGATCGTGACGCAGCGCATCCCGAACCTGCCCCAGCCTCCGACCCCCAAGAGCCGGTCATCCCACGCCAAGACGACAGAGAGTCAAGACCATGAGTGAGCGTCGAATTCGAGTCCTGGTCGCCAAGCCCGGCCTGGACGGGCACGACCGCGGGGCCAAGACCGTGGCCAGCGTCCTCCGTGACCACGGGATGGAGGTGGTCTACACCGGGCTCCACAAGACCCCTGCGATGATCGCGGAGATCGCCCTGCAGGAGGATGTGGACGTGGTGGGGCTCTCGATCCTCTCGGGCGCGCACATGGAGCTCTTCCCGCGGGTGCGGGAGGAGCTGGTGTCCCGGGGCATGGAGCGCGTCCTCATGGTCGGAGGCGGGATCATCCCCAAGGACGACATGGCCGCCCTCGAGGGCCAGGGCTTCGCGAAGCTCTTCGGGCCGGGGACGAACACTGACTCCATCGCCGAGTACATCAAGGAAGAGGTCGCCCGCCGCTGGGCGGAGGAGGGGGCCGAGGCATGAGCTCCAGTCCCGACCGCGACATCCTCAATGTCGAGGAGGCCGCCGAGCTGCTCGGCGTCAGCGTGAAGACCTTCAACAAGGTGCTGCACTCGGAGAACCTGCCCGCGCGCAAGATCGGCCGCGAGTGGAAGTTCTCCCGCCGGCACCTGATCGAGTGGGTGGGCTCTGGCCAATCCATCGACTTCTATCGAGAGGCCACCGACTCCCGCGACGAGGGGGTCCAGGAGGCGCGCCGCACCGCCGGCTGGCGCATCCAGGCCGACTGATCCCGCGCAGCAGGACCCCTCCCGGAACCAACCATGAGCACCTCCCTCCCCAGCATCACCCGCGGCCTCGAGCTCACCGAGGACCAGCAGATGATCCGTGACATGGTGCGCGAGTTCGCGCGCGGTGTCGTTGCCCCCGTCGCCCACGACATCGACGAGGAGCACCGCTTCCCCAAGGACATCTGGGATCAGATCGTCGAGCTCGGCCTGCCGGGGATCCCCTTCTCCGAGGAGGTTGGCGGCTCTGACGGCGGGACCCTGGCGTACGCCATCGCGGTCGAGGAGCTCGCCAAGGTCTGCGGCTCCACCGCGCTGACCTACGCCGCCCCAGCGATAGATGGGGTAGGTGCCGAGGCTCACATGGGCGGCGAGAAGCTCTGCGCGGCCTATGTGCCGAAGCTTGTGGCCGGTGAGTACATGGGCGCCTACGGTCTGACCGAGCCGAACGCCGGCTCCGACTCCGGGGGCACCCAGACGACGGCCGTCCTCGACGGGGACGAGTACGTCCTCAACGGCCGCAAGTGCTTCATCACGAACGCCAACCACGCGGGCGTCTTCATCGTGACCGCGGTCACGGACAAGGCCCTCGGCTCCAAGGGAATCAGCGCGTTCGTGGTGCCGCGGGAGACTCCGGGCTTCTCGCTGGAGAAGGGTGAGCGCAAGCTCGGAATGCGGGGCAGCGACTGGGCCAGCCTCGTCTTCGAGGACGCGCGCATCCCCCGGGATCACCTGCTTGGCCCCGAGGGTGAGGGCTTCAAGACCTTCATGAAGACCCTCGAGGGCGGGCGCATCTCGATCGCTGCGCTGAGCCTCGGCCTCGCCGAGGGCGCGTTCGAGGAGAGCGTGCGCTATGCCCAGGAGCGGGAGGCCTTCGGCGGCACCCTCTCCGACCAGCAGGCCGTGCAGTTCAAGCTGGCGGACATGGCGGTCCAGATCGAGTGCGCCAAGCACCTCGTCTACGAGGCGGCGCGGCTGAAGGACAGCGGCGAGGCCTACGGCAAGCAGGCCTCCATGGCCAAGCTCTATGCCTCCGAGATCGCGATGAAGGTCACCTACGACGCCATCCAGATCCACGGCGGCTTCGGCTACTCGCGCGAGTACCCCGTCGAGCGCATGTGGCGCGACGCCAAGCTGTGCGTCATCGGTGAGGGCACCAGCGAGATCCAGCGCCTCATCATCGGCCGCAGCGTGCTGCGCGAGGCGAAGGCCTGACGCCATGGTGAGCGAGGAGCGCCGCTCCGTCGAGGTGGGGGGGTGGACCATCACGCCCCTCTCCGACGGTCTGTTCCGGCTGGACGGCGGGGCCATGTGGGGCGTCGTGCCCGCGACCCTCTGGCGTCCGCTCACGCCTCCGGACGAGGACAACACCATCCTGCTGGCCCTGAACTGCTTCCTCGCGGAGCGGGACGGAGTGCGCGTGGTCCTCGAGGGCGGCATCGGCACGCGCTGGAGCGAGAAGCACCAGCGCATCTACCGCATCCAGTTCGTGGACAGCCTGCGCGCGAGCCTCGCACGCCTCGGCCTCGCGCCCGAGGACATCGACCATGTGGTGCTCTCGCACTGTCACTGGGACCACTGCGGCGGCCTCGTGGACGAGGTCGAGGGCGAGCTCGTGCCGGTGTTCCCGCGCGCCCAGGTGCATGCACCCCAGGTCGAGATCGACCGCTGCCTCGAGCCGGACCCCGTGCGGGCGGCCTCCTACCGCGCGGACGACCTGCGGCCGCTGCTCGAGCGCGGCCTGCTGCAGGGCTTCGAGGGGGCACAGACAGTCCTGGACGGCCTCGAGGCCCATGTCCTGGGGGGGCACTCGGACGGCGTCAGCGTCCTTCTCCTGGGGGAGGGCGACGACCGCGCCATCTTCTGGGCGGATGTGGTGCCGACCACGCACCACATCCAGCCGCCCTACATCATGGCCTACGACCTCAACGCCGGGCTCAGCTACGAGGTGCGCCGCGAGTGGATCGAGCGCGCCGCCGCGGCCGGCTGGCTGGGCCTCTTCTATCACGACCCCGAGCACCCGATGGCTCGCATCGCCGCCGACGGACGGCGGTTCGTCGCAACGCCGGTCTGAGTCATGCGCATCGTCAGCCTCTGCCCGAGCCTGACCGAGCTCGTCTTCGACCTGGGCCTGGGCGACGACCTGGTGGGGATCACGCGCTACTGCGTGCATCCCGCGGACCGGGTCGGGGGGGTGGAGTCCGTAGGAGGGACCAAGGACCCGGAGGTCGAGCGCATCCTCGAGCTGCGGCCCGATCTCGTCCTGATGAACGACGAGGAGAATCGGCTCGAAGACGCCGAGGCTCTCACCGCGGGCGGAGTGCGCCTGCACACCTCCATGCCACGCACGGTGGAGGAGACGGCGGCGATGGTGCGGTCCATTGCCGAGGCCCTCGATGCCGAGGCTCGAGGCGAGTCGATCGCGCGCGACATCGAGCTGCGCGCCGCTCGCGTGCGTGAGGAGGCGGCCCGCCTGCCGCGGGTGCCGTTCGCGTACCTGATCTGGAAGGGCCCCTGGATGGCGGCCGGCGAGGACACCTTCGCCAGCGGCCTGCTCGAGATGGCGGGCGGCGTCAATGTCCTGCGCGACCGAACCGACCGGTATCCCACCTTTGAGACCGAGGCCCTGGCTGCCCTCCGGCCTCAGCTTGTCCTGCTCGGGAGCGAGCCCTACCCTTTCGCCGCCAAGGACGCCGCGGCCCTCGCCAGGGCCCTTGAGCTCCCGCAGGAGAGGGTCGTGCTGGCCGATGGGGAGTACCTCTCCTGGCACGGCTCTCGAACCCCCGACGGCATCGACCACGCCGCGCAGCTCATCAGCGCTGCGCGCCTCTGAAGACCCCCCCAACGCCCAAGCTGACCCTCATGATGCTTCCGACCCTCCTCGTGTCCCTGCTGGCGAGCCCCGCCGAGCAGCCTCTGATCGTCCTCCCCGCGCCGGTCTTCCAGGAGGAGGACGCGAGCGCCCCGAAGTGGGAGGGCTCGGTCACCCTCGGTGCCAGCACCTCGAGCGGCAACACCGAGGTCAGCAGCGTCACTGCAGGCGTGGACGCGAGTCGCGCGACCGAGGCCGAGACCTGGAAGGTCCAGTTCAACTCGGTCTTCAACCAGGAGCAGAGCGGCGGCGTCTCGACGATCACCCAGCGCCGCAACGAGCTCAACCTGAAGTACGAGCACAACCTGAGCGAGCGCCTCTATGCCTACGGCACCGCGGGCGCCATGAGCGACTTCAAGGCTCAGCTCGATCTGCGCTCTGGCGCGGGCGCCGGGGCCGGCTACAAGATCCTCACGGGCGATGCGTGGACCCTGGACGGCGAGCTGGGTCTGACCTACCTCAACGAGCTCTTCGCCGAGAGCGCCGCTGGCGTGCAGGACCGCAACGAGTACTTGGCGGCCCACGCGGGCTACCTCACCCAGTGGAAGGACGCGGACGAGAAGATGAAGTTCTCCCACCGCGGCGATCTCTACCCGGCCATCGACGGCGGCGATGGGGACAGCCCCGGCTTCTACCGCTTCGACACGACCCTGCGGATGAATGTCACCGAGAGCTTCTTCACCCAGTTCCAGTGGCTCTTCACGCGTACCGAGGTGCCCCAGGCGGGCAAGAAGAAGAACGACAACCTGCTCCTCATGACGGTCGGCTGGGGCTTCTGAGCCCGCGAGCCGCGGGCGGAGCTGAGCCCTCCGCCCCGGCTGGCCGAGACCCAGCGGGCCCGCCCCCGGCAGCTGCCGAGGGCGGGCCCGCCCTGTTCCCGGAGTGTCCTGGCCCTAGCCCTGGAGCTCGGGCGGCATCTGGAAGACGACCTCCTCCGGCTCGCCCTCGAGCTCGGAGGTGGACTCGACTCCAAGCTCGGTGAGTCGCGCTAGGACCAGGTTCACCAGGGCCTCGGGGGCCGAGGCCCCGGCGGTGACGCCGACGCGCCGGCAGTCGGTGAACCAGCTCGGCTCGAGCTGCTCCGGGTCGTCCACCAGATAGGAGGGGACGCCGCTGCGCTCGCCGAGCTCGCGGAGGCGGCTCGAGTTGGAGGAGTTCGCGGAACCGACCACCAGGAGGAGGTCGATCTCCGGGACCAGGGCCTTCACTGCGTTCTGGCGGTTCTGTGTCGCGTAGCAGATGTCCTTGAGGTCGGGCCCCTTGATGGAGGGGAAGCGCGCGTGGAGAGCGTCGATGACCTCGCGCGTGTCGTCCACCGAGAGGGTCGTCTGGGTGACGTAGGCCAGCTGCTCGGGGTCTTGGACCACGAGCGCCTCGACCTCCTCCGGAGTCGAGAGGACATGGACCGTTCCGGGGATGCGCCCGCGGGTGCCCTCGACCTCGGGGTGGCCCGGGTGCCCGATCAGGATCACCTCACGGGCGTCGCCGGCGTAGCGCTGGGCCTGGACGTGCACCTTGGTGACGAGGGGGCAGGTGGCATCGATCACGCGCAGGTCGCGGGCCTTGCCCTCGGCCACCACGGCCTCGGAGACGCCGTGGGCGCTGAAGATCGTCACCGAGCCCGAGGGGACCTCCGCCAGGGACCTCACGAAGACCGTGCCGCGCGACCTCAGGTCCTCGAGCACGTGCTTGTTGTGGACGATCTCGTGCAGGACGAACACCGGAGCCCCGTAGCGCTCCAGGGCGCGCTCGACGATCTCGATCGCGCGGTCCACCCCCGCGCAGAACCCGCGCGGGTTGGCGAGGCGCGCCTCCATCAGTGCACCTCGCGGGCGTGGTTGCGGTTCCACCCAGGGATCTCGACCACGATATCGCTCGTGCCGTCCGGCACGGCCTGGCAGCCGAGGCGTGAGCAGAGCTCGAGGCCCGGGGCCTGGTCGAGCATGTCCTCCTCGTCATCCGTGGCCTCGGGGCAGGTGTCCGCGCCCTGCCGCACCAGCACGTGGCAGGTGGAGCAGGCGCACACGCCTCCGCAGGCGTGGTCGAGGTCGATGCCGTGACCCGTGGCGATGTCGAGGATCGAGCCGGGGAGCCCCTCGTGGGAGTAGGGGAGCGCCGCGGGATCGACCTCCACCGTTCGGTCGAGGGGCAGGAAGGTGACCTTGTAGGGCTGGGTCGGCAGCCTGGACTCGGCGGCCTGCTGGTAGGGGTTCGATCCACCCATGGGAGTAGCCTCGCTGCTGAGCTGGGGTCCTGGAGGGTCCTTCTAGTCCACTCCGGCGCCGAATCCCGTCCCCGGGGTGCCACCGGCCTCGCGGCGGGCCTGGCGCTCGGAGCCGTCGCGCCGCTGGGACTTGGGCCTGCGGCCCTCGCCCGAGTCGCTTCCGGAATCAGAGCCGTCCTCTCGACCGCGACGGCCCTCGCTGCCGCGCCCGCCACGGCGCCGCCTGGGCCTGCGCTCGGAGGAAGCCTCGGGGGCCTCTTCGGCAAGACCCGCGCCGAAGCCGCCGCCGCCGGCGGCCGGGGCCTTCGCCTCGACCTCCTCTCGCTCGCGGCGCTGGGGCGCGTCGCTGCGCCGGGGCCGTTCGGCGTCACGCTTCGGGGCCTCCTCCGCGGGGGCCTCCTCCACCGGGGCGTCCTCGCGGCGCCTGCGGCTGCCGTCCTCGTCGCGCCGTCCGCGGCGCGGGCGCTCCTCGCGGGAGCGCTGGCCCCGCTCGCGGCCCTCCTGGGTCTCCTCGGTCCCCTCGTCCGAGCGGCCGCGGCTCCGGCGCGGGCGATCCTCGCCGCGGTCGGCGCGCGCGCCCTCGCCGCGCTCCTTGCGATCGGGCCGATCCGCCGACTCGCGCTCGGCGTCGCGCTCGCGGCCGCGCTCCCGACGCGGGCGGCGCTCGGGCTTGTCGCCGTCTTCCGCAGCCTTGCGCGGAGCCTGGCTCAGATCGCGCGGGCCCTTGAGCATCTCCACCTCGAACTTCGTGGAGCCCACGAGGTCGCGCCAGTAGCGGCGGGTCGAAGGCGTGATGAAGGTGACCGCCGTGCCCTCGCGCCCGGCTCGTCCCGTGCGGCCGATGCGGTGCGTGTAGTCTGCGGTGTCCCGCGGCGCGGCGAAGTTGACCACGTGCGTCACGTGCTTCACATCGAGCCCGCGCGAGGCCACGTCCGTCGCGATCAGGACCTTCACCTCGTGGGCGCGGAAGGCGCCCATGACCTTGAAGCGCGCGGCCTGGTCGTAGCCGCCGTGCAGCGCGCGCACGGGGTAGCGCTCGCGCTCCATGCGGCGCATGAGGCGGTCCACATCCGTGCGGCGATCACAGAACACCAGGAACACGGCGGTCTCGTCGCTGCGACGCACGATCTCCTGGAGGAGGCGCGCGCGTCCCTCGTCGTCGACCTCGATGGCGCACTGACGGATCGTCTCGACCGTGGCGTGCCCGCTGGCAGTGGCGATCTCGACGGGATCCTCCGTCTGGCCGCGCGCGAGCTTGAGCAGCGGCGGCGGGAAGGTTGCCGAGAACAGCAGGGTCTGCCGGTACTCGTTGACCTGCGCCAGGATCTTCTCGATGTCCTCGAGGAACCCGATCTCGAGCATCTTGTCGGCCTCGTCGAGGACGACGAACTCGGTCCAGGGGAACGAGAGGAAGCCCTGACCCATCAGGTCGAGCACGCGGCCGGGCGTTCCCACAACCACCTGGGCACCCTCCTGCAGGGCCTTGACCTGGGGCTGCAGGGGCTCGCCGCCGACCACGAGGGCGACCTTGGTGTCGTTGGGCTTGCCCAGCTCGGCAAGCACGTCGTGGACCTGCTCGGCGAGCTCGCGCGTGGGGGAGAGGACCAGGCCCAGCACCGTCCGCCTCGCCGGATCGATCTTCGCCATCATTGGCGCGCCGAAGGCGAGGGTCTTGCCCGTGCCGGTCTCGGCCTTCGCGATCACATGGCGACCCTTCAGCACCGGTCCGATGGCGAGGGCCTGGATCGGGGTGGGCTTGGTGATGCCCATGGCCGCGATGGCGCCCTGCACGGAGGGACCCAGGTCGAACTCCTCGAAGGACTCGATGTCCGGCGGCTCGGCCGTGGGCTCGAGGGGCTGGACGGGGGGCCCTTTGGGGGCGTCCTTGCTGGCGGGTCGGCGGGCTCCGCGGCCGCGCCCTCTCCTGGTATCGGTCAAGCGATCTCCTGGTGTCGCCCGGCGGTCTTGCCGGGGAATCGGGCCAGCAGGATACCGCTCGCCCACGGACCCACACGCCGCAGAACCCCCGGAACTGGCGGATTCCGGGGCCCCGAAGGGTGAGTTTCCTGCGCGCGCGAGGGCCCCCGTGGGAGCTGCGCCGCGCGCGCGGCCGGGGTTGAGCAGGAGCCAACTCCGTGGCCGCGGGCGGGCGTGTTCTCGGCCGCAGGCACTGTGCTAGGGTCCCCCTCATGGACATCGTCACCTGGAACGTGAACAGCCTGCGCGCGCGCATGCCCCGCGTCCTGGAGTTCCTCGAGGAGCGGCGCCCCGATGTGGTCTGCCTCCAGGAGACGAAGGTCGTGGACGAGCTCTTCCCGGCCGAGCCCCTCGAGGAGCTGGGCTACCAGATCGCCCGCCACGGGCAGAAGACCTACAACGGCGTCGCGATCCTCTCACGGCACGGGATCGAGGACGTGTGGTGTGGCTTCGAGGGCGATGGCAGCGACGAGGAGGCCCGCGTCATTGGCGCCACCGTGGGCGATGTGATGCTGCTCAACCTCTACGTAGTGAACGGGAAGAGCGTGGGCGACCCCAAGTACGACCACAAGCTGCGCTGGATGGAGCGGGTCGCGGCCCTCGTCAAGGAGCGCTATCCGATCACCGAGAAGGTCGTCGTCACGGGGGACTTCAACGTGACCTTCGACGACCGGGACGTGTACGACCCCGACGGCTGGCGGGACAAGATCCTCTGCAGCGCCCCCGAACGCGAGGCGCTGGCCGCCATCATGGCGCCCGGCCTCGTGGACGCGCTGCGCCACTTCAACCAGGACGAGGGCGTCTACACCTGGTGGGACTTCCGCACGCGCGGCTTCCAGCGCAAGCAGGGCCTGCGCATCGACCACTTCCTGGTCTCTCCCCCGGCCCTCGAGGCGGCGACCGGCGTCGAGGTGGACCTCGTGCGGCGCGACGGCGAGAAGCCCTCGGACCATGCGCCGGTGATCCTCACCCTCGCCTGAGCCCATGCCCTCGCTGCGCTCCCCGCTCGTCCTCGTGGGCGTGGCGCTGGCCTTCCGCGCGGCGCTCGGCGTGCTGTTCCACCTGCCAGGACCCCTGCCCGAGGACCCGGAGTGGGCCTGGGCCTTCGAGCAGGGAGCCGTGGCGCAGGCCCTCCTGCGCGGCGAGGGCTTCGCGGATCCGTTCGCCGCGGCGACCGGACCCACCGCGTGGACCGGTCCGATCTATCCGCTGGTCCTGGCGGCGATCCTGGGCCTCGCCGGGGGCATCAACGAGACCGCGCAGCTGCTGCTCGCCGGGCTTCAGGTGCTCCTCAGCGCGCTCGTAGTCCTGCCCCTGCTGACCCTTGGGCGCCGCGTTGGCCGCCCTGGCGCCGGCGTCGTCGCGGCCTGGCTCTGGGCGCTCCACCCGGTGGCTGCGCCGGCCGCCGTCGCGCAGACCTGGGACGCGACCCTCGCGGCCCTGCTCATGACCAGTGCCCTGGCGGCTGCCGCCGCGCGGCCAGCTGGGCGCGCACTCGTAGGGGCGGGGGCGTGCCTCGGCGTAGCCGCGCTGCTCAAGCCGGTGACGCTCACCGCAGCCCTGCCCCTCGCCCTCGCCGCGGCGGGCGGCCGCGCTCGCCGCCCCGGCGAGGTCGCACGCGGCGTCGGGCTGTACGCGCTCGGAGCGCTGCTTGTGGTGGGGCCTTGGATGGCGCGCAACGCCGTGGTCCTGGGCCGCTTCGCGCCCAAGATGAACCTTGGGCTCGAGCTCCTGGTGGGGAACAACGACTTCGCCGACGGGCAGTACTGGGCGCCGTACCACACCTCCCAGTCGCCGAACGAGCTGAGCCTCTACCGCAAGCTGGGCGAGGCCGCGTACGGGGACGACTGCATGCGTAGGGCGCGCACCTGGATCCGTGAGCACCCCGACCGGTTCCGCGAGCTCACCCTGCTGCGCGCGCGTCACTTCTGGATCGGGACCGTGCGTCCGCCCGAGCTGCTCCTCGGCTCCGGCACGCCCCCCGACTGGAAGGGCCTGGTGAAGTGGTGGGCCCACGCGGGGATGGGGGTGCTGGGCCTCCTGGGAGCCCTCCTCTGGCGAGGGGCGCCCGGCAGCCGCTGGCTGGTGACGGGCGTGGTGCTTACCTATCCGCTCGTCTACCTCGTGACCCACGCGACCGGTCGCTATCGGCTGCCCCTCGAGCCCCTGCTCACTCTGGCTGGAGCTGCCCTCGTGCTTGGCGTGGCCCAGCGGCTGGTTGCCGGCCGGGAGACCTCGGGTCAGTCGCCCTCGGGGGCGGGACCGGCCGAGGCGTGACCGTCGAGGGCCAGCTGTGCCCTCCGAGCCACATCCGGCTCCGCGAAGATCGCCTCCATGTCCGGCTGGGCGAGGGGCAGGCGCTGGCAGAGAAGGTCCACCAGCATGGAGGTGGGGACATCGTCCGGCAGGTTGAGGAGCTCGGGATGACGTTCCTGGACCGCTCCGCGCAGGGGCTCCTCCAGGGTCCTCGCCTCTGCCGGTGTCGGCTCGACCTCCGCGAGCGGCGCGCAGCGCACCTGGCGGTAGAGCCGCTCGCTGGGGAGCTCCTCGATCGCAACTCGCCCCAGCCCGAACAGCCAGATCGCGAAGCGCCCGTCGGGCAGCCGCTCGTGGCGGGCGATCTCGCCCAGCCCGGCTACAGGCAGCACCTCGGGGGGCGAGGCGAGGTCGGCCATGCGGGCGCGCTGGTTCTCGGGGATCGTCCCGATCACGATGCGGCCGGCACCGTCGAGGATGTCCTCGACCATCTGGCGGTAGCGCGGCTCGAACACGTGCAGCGCCATGAGCTGCCGCGGGAACAGGAACGCTCCGGGCAGCGGGAACAGGGGCGCCGTGAGGGCGCGGCGGCCGAAAGGCGCGTCCTGAGGCTCGGGAGGCCAGCTGTCGGGGATCTCGTCCACGGCTCGGTCGGATGGGGGCGCTGAGGGGCCCACTCCACTCTTAGG
>JBDQFW010000037.1:0-21178 GCA_040265735.1 Planctomycetota bacterium
CCGCACCGGGCCCGGGGCCGTGGTGGTCGAGGCTCGCCGCGGCGACCAGATCCTGGCGCGCACCCGCGAGGTGCGCCTCAAGGGAGCCGGCGATGAGCTCACCGTCCCGCTCAGCATCCCGGCCGCTGGGCCGCGCCCAGACCGAGTCGTCGTGCGCGCCGTCGGGGACCTGGGACCCGCGGACGTGCTCGGCCTCGACCTCGTGCGCGAGGACCCCATCGGCCGGCTCCCCCGCCCTGGGGTCCCGGACTGGATCCGTGCGAACGGCCAGGAGCGTCGCGGCGTCCTCCTGACCAGCGGCGCGCCCCTGCGCTGCACCTTCGACGCCCTCGTCGGCAGCCGCCTGCACACGGGCTTCGTCGTGCCGGAGGCCCTCGAGGACAAGCGCTTCACCCTCGAGGCCAAGGTCTGGCCCGACCGCGGTGCGCCGATCGAGACGCGCATCGAGCACGCGCCGTCGCTGGACGGCAAGCGGGGCTGGACCACGATCGTGCTCGACCTCCCCGAGGCCTTCGAGGGCCAGGTGCTGAACGCGACCTTCCGCATCCTGCCTGACCGCATGGGCCGCCACGCGGCTGCGGTTCTCGAGCAGCCGCGCGTGATCGTGCCCGTGGTGCGCTCGGGCGTGTGCCTCATCACGGTGGACGGACTGACCGAGGAGACCCTCCTCGAGCCGGGCTACGCGCCGCTCTCGGAGAACGCTCGGCGCGAGGGCCACGTGCGCGCCGTGTCCGCCGCGGGCCTGAATCCGCGCGCCGCCCTGGCCGCCATCCTGACCGGCCGTCCGGCCGAGGAGAACGGAGTGCGCACGGGACGCGAGCGCCTGTCACGCGACACGCCCACGCTGGCCACCCTCCTCAGCAGCCAGGGCTACCGTACGGTGGCCGTGATCGAGGACGAGAACCTGAGCCGCAACTCGGGACTCCTGCGCGGTTTCGACGAGGTGCATGTCGCGCCCCTGGGCACCCCGGTGGATGTCCTTGGCACCAAGGCCCTGCGGAGCCTGGCCGAGCACAAGGGCGGGCCCGTGTTCCTGTGGCTGCACACCGGCCACCCGCTCCCCCCCTACCTCCCCACCGAGCGGTCGGCCAAGCTCTTCCCGACCGGGCGCGGCCCGCAGGAGGAGCTCGCTCCGCAGAACCGGGCGCCCTGGGCACGCGAGGTCAGCGACGCGCGCATCCTGCGCAACCGCCACCGGGCCGAGTACAGCGAGGTGGACGCCGAGGTCACGCGCATCCTCAAGCACCCGGCCCTGCGCGGCTGCGCCTGGGCTCTGGTCGGCATTCGCGGCCAGAACCAGGGTGCCTACGGGCTCTGGTGGGAGGCGCGGACGCCCTCCCCCGCGGTGCTGCGGACGGCCGCCATGGCCGGCGGCGCGCTCGCTGACGCCGTGATGGCGGAGCTCGGGGATCACGCGTCCTCCGTGGGGCGCGCACTGCTGCGGGCCTCGAACCTGCTCCCCGAGGCACTCGCCGACCTGGACACGGGCTCCGGAGTGATGCTGAGCCCGGACGGCTCCCGCGCCGCCCTCGCCTTCCCGGATGGGGTTGGGGTCCTCGCCCTGGAGGACCTGCCGGAGGAGCGTGGCGCTCCCGCCCTGCCCCGTCACGGGTTCCGCTGGCGCGGCACCCAGCGCACCCCCGCGGGCCTGCGCGAGGTGCGCGCCAAGCTGGTCGAGGGCCTCATCACCCTCGGCGCCCGCAACCTCGAGGGGTGTGCCTGCGAGGCTTGCCGAGCAAGTCTCTAGCAACCCTGCGAGGCTTGCCGAGCCAGTCTCTAGCAACACTGCGAGGCTTGCCGAGCAAGTCTGGAGCAGCACAGCGAGGCTCACCGAGCAGTCTGTAGAAACGCAGCGAGGCTTGCCGAGCGAGCCCCGCTTCACCCGCAGGGGTCCCCTCCGTAGATCCCGTTGCTCCCGGGCTCAGCGCCGCACCAGGACCTGCTCCAGTCCCTTGCGTTCCAGGGCGGGGACCTCACACCCCTCGGCTGGGTAGCCCACGGGGATCAGGAGGAAGGCCTTCTCGTTGTCCGGCCGCCCGAGCACCTCGGCCAGAAACCCCATCGGCGAGGGCGTGTGCGTCAGGGTCGCCAGCCCGCACAGGTGCAGGGACGCGAGGAGGAAGCCCGCGGCGATGCCCACACTCTCCTGCGTGTAGTAGTGCTGCTTGCGCGTCCCGTCGGGAAGCTCGCCCCACGCCTGGCGGAACAGCACGATCAGGCAGGGCGCGTGCTCGAGGAAGGGCTTGTCGGCGTCCGTCCCCAGGGGCGCAAGGTCTTCGAGCCACTCGTCGTTCATGCGGCCCCCGTAGTTGGCCCGCTCCTCCTCCTCGGCGGCCGCGCGGATGCGCCGCTTGAGCGCGGGGTCCGTGACAAGGGCGAAGGTCCAGGGCTGCTGGTGCGCGCCGGAGGGCGCCGTGGACGCGAGCTCGATGCAGCGCTCGACGACCTCCAAGGGGATGGCCTCGGAGGAGAACTCGCGCACGCTGCGGCGGGTCCGGACCTGCTCCAGGAGCTGGTCCGCGCGGCCGCGCATGGCCTCGGGCCCGAGGCGCTGGAACTCGAGGGGCACGGTCGGGCGCGGGGTCATGGCCCGAGGGTAGCGCCACTGGGCCGTGGGGCGGCTGCTCGGCTGAACCGCGCGGCCTGCCGGTCCGTTGATTCCCACGACGGTCGCCCTCGCCCGCACAATGGCGTCCGCGCGCACCGTCCCTCGAGCCCGCAGCTCCCCTCCGCACCATGAGCCCCCTTCCCCTGCTCCCGCTCCTCCTGGGCAGCCTCCTCCTCCCCTCGCCCGCTCCGAGCGCCGATGCCGGCCCGCTCCCGCACGCTGCGGTCCAGGGGCCCGCCGATGAGCTGGGAGACCTGAAGGAAGTGCTCGACCCCTCCCTGCGGTGGCTGCGCGGCCGGCAGGACCGCACGAATGGCTCCTACGGGGACCTCGAGACCACGGCCTGGGTCCTGCGTGCGTTTGCGGAGAGCCCGCGCGGCTACCGGCGGACGGACGGCGCCTTCGTGCGCGACGCGGTGACCTGGCTGCTCGGCCAGCAGGCCGAGGACGGGGGCTTCGGAGCGGCCGACCTGCCCGCGGCTGCACGCGCACGCGCGACGCAGCTGGCATGCGCCGCGCTGCAGCCGCTGCTCGACGCCGAGACGCGGGACGGCTTCGCGGCCGGCCTGGGGTTCCTCGGACGGGCAGGGATCGACGACCCCTATGCAGGCCTGCCGCGCCCGGTAGAGGGCGTGGAGGAGGCCCGCGTGCGCACGCTCAAGCTGCTGGCCGCACGGCTCCCCGATCAGTCCTGGGAGGGGTCCCTCACCACGACGGCCCGGCATGTGGTCGAGATCTCCGCGTACCGCGCCCGGCTCAAGCCCAAGGGGAGCACTCCCGAGGGCGCGCGCCCTCTGCCCTCCTGGTCCCCCGAGGACGCGGCAAGGGCGGACGAGGCCGTCCTCCGCGGCGCTCGCTTCCTGCTGGGGGCTGCGGTGGCCAAGGGCAAGTGGGGCAGCCCCCAGGGCCCGGACGCTGGCATCACGGCCATGGCCCTCGGTGCGCTGCAGGCCGTTCCCCGCCCTCGGCCGGAGGATGTGCAGACGGCGCTCGACGCGGGGCTCGACTGGCTGCGCAGCCTGCAGCACGAGGACGGCTCGATCCACGCGGGCATGCTCGCCAACTACGTGACCTCGGCGGCGGTGATGGCCCTCTCCCGCGAGGCGCGTCCGGGGGATGCGGAGGTCGTCGCCCGCGCCCAGGCCTACCTGGTCGAGCTGCAGGCTGACGAGGGCGAGGGCTACAGCGAGGGTGACCTCTACCACGGGGGGATCGGCTACGGCGGGGACGAGCGCCCGGATCTCTCCAACCTGCAGATGGCCCTGGACGCCCTGGCCGCGTCCGGCCTGCGTGAGGACCACGAGGCCTGGACCCGCGCGGTGCGCTTCCTCGAGCGCTGCCAGAATCGCTCGGAGAGCAACGATGTGGCGCTGGTCGACGGCGAGGTCGTGATCCGCTCCGGCGAGGACGGCGGCGCGGGCTACGCGCCGGGCGACTCGAAGGCGGGCTTCGAGCTCGAGACGCGCGACGGCGAGACGGTCAAGGTGCCGCGCTCCTACGGGTCGATGACCTACGCGCTGTTCAAGTGCTACGTGCTCGCCGGGCTCGACCGCGAGGACCCCCGCGTGCAGGCCGCGTGGAAGTGGCTCGGCGATCACTGGACCCTGGACCTGAACCCGGGGTTCGAGCTCTCGCGCGATCCGACGGCGCCGTACCAGGGCCTGTTCTACTACTACCAGTCCATGGCCCGCGCCCTCGAGGTCTCCGGCGAGGAGCAGATCGTCGACGCAGAGGGCACGCCCCACGCGTGGAGGCAGGAGCTTGCCGCCCGCCTCGTCAGCCTGCAGAGCCGCGTGGACGGCTCCTGGATCAACGAGAACGCCCCGCGCTGGTGGGAGGGCAACCCGGTGCTGGCCACCAGCTACGCCCTCTCGACCCTCGGCTCCTGCCGCCCGCGCTGAGGCAAGCCAGGATCATGGCCCCGGACCCGAGCGCCCCCGCTCCCCGCATCCACCACCTACTCGAGGGCGCCCTGCGCCTCGAGTGCGCGGGCGTCTGGTACGACCTGGACCGCTGGCTCCAGCGCGAGGGTCTGCCCGCGGACCTCGTCGCGGCCCTCGGCACGGGTGCCCTCGAGGCGTCCGCGCTCGGCCCGCGCCTTCCCCACGCGCACCCCGGAAGCTGGGAGCCGGCCGAGGCCCCCGTCGGCGCGCTCGCCTCTCCCCTCGCGCCCGCTCAGGTGGGCAAGGTGCTGTGCCTCGGGAAGAACTTCCGCGCGCACGCCGCGGAGTTCGGCGAGGAGGTGCCCGCCGAGCCGATGTTCTTCGCCAAGCTCCCCGAGACCCTGACCGGGCACGGCCAGCCCGTTCGCGTGCGGCCCTGGTATCGAGGGCGCGTGGACCACGAGGCCGAGCTGGCCCTCGTGATCGGGCGCGAGGCCTCCGAGCTCGAGCCCGCGGAGGCGATGGCCTGCGTGGCGGCGCTCACCGTCGCCAATGACCTGACCGCGCGGAGCCTGCAGGGAGCGGACCGCAAGCAGGGCTATCCGTGGCTGCGGGGCAAGAACATGGACGGCTTCCTGCCCCTCGGCCCCTGCCTCGTGCCTGCGGGGTTCCTCGACCCCCACGACCTCGAGGTGCGCTGCTCGGTGAACGGCGCGACTCGACAGGAGGCCTCGACGCGGGATCTGGTCGTGCGCATCCCCGAGGCCCTGGCGTGGCTCTCTCGGCATCTCACCCTGCGCCCGGGGGACCTGGTCCTGATGGGCACCCCCGAAGGGGTGGGCCCTCTGGAAGATGGGGACCTCGTGGCCTGCGCGATCCCCGGGATCGGCACCCTCGAGACCCCCATCCTGCGCCCCGCCTGACCCATGGAACCCCTCGCCTTCCAAGGCCGCCTGCGCGACCGCGACCACGCCGACGCGCCCGTCGACGCCTCCATCACCTTCGAGGAGGACGCGCTGGTGGCCGAGGCTGCGGGGGGGCACCGGGCCCGCCTCCCCTGGCGTGGCCTGCGCCTTCGCCGCAGCGACGCGGGAGCCCTGGAGTGCAGCTCCGGGGGCGTGACGATCAGCTCCACCGAGCCGGGCTTCCAGCGCGCCCTGGAGGCCGCGGGCGGCAACGAGGTCGCGGACGCCCTGGCGCGGCTCGACGGTGAGACCGTCGCCAGTCCTTGGGTCGGGCGCCTGGGCTGCACCCTGGCCCTCGGCGTCGCGGTGTTCATCGCGGTGCGCCTGCCCGCGTGCTTCACCGCGGTCACCGAGGGCGTGGCTGAGGAGGTCCCCTACTCAGTGGACGAGGCGATCGGCGAGTTCGCCAGCGACCAGGTCCCCGTGGAGGGCGGCACGGTCTCCGACCCCGTCCTGCGCGAGGCCGTGCAGGTCATGGTGGACCGGCTCGCCCCCCACCGCTCGCTCGCGGACGCGGAGTTCCGCTTCCGCATCGTCGACAACGACCTGGTCAATGCCTTCGCCCTCCCGGGCGGCCACATCGTCGTGTTCACGGGCCTGCTCGAGACCGCGGAGACGCCCGAGGAGGTCGCCGGGGTCCTGGCCCACGAGATCGCCCATGTGACCCAGCGGCACGGCATCCGGCAGGTGGTCAAGGCCGCCGGGCTCACGGCGGTGATCGGGATCACCCTCGGGGACCTCTCGGGCCTCGAGAGCCTGGTCGTCGAGGTCCTGCAGAACGGCTACGGCCGCGACGCCGAGAGCGAGGCGGACGCGGAGGGCGTGCGCATGATGGTGGCAGCACGCCTCGACCCGCGCGGGCTGGCGCGTTTCTTCGAGCGCCTGGACGCCGAGCAGGAGGTGGAGATCCCCGAGTGGTTGAGCACCCACCCCGACTCTCTAGCGCGCGCGAGCCGCGTGCAGGCCCTGGCCGCGGAGGCCGGCGCCGTGGACTGGGAGCCACTCGCGATCGACTGGGACGCCGTCAAGGCCGCGCTCGAGGCGCGCTGAGCCCGCCCCCCCAAGGCGAGCGCGGAGACGGCCAGGCCCCGCACCGCGCGCCGCTCAGCCTGCCGAGGGCAGCGGCAGCTGGGAGGCGAGGTGTCGTCCCGTGACGGCCGCCATCACGCGCGCGTCCGCCACGAGGCCGGCGAGCTCCCCCGCGAGCAGGGCCTGGCCTCCGTCGGACTTGGCCTCCTCCGGGCGCGGGTGGACCTCCACCGCGAGGCCGTCGGCCCCGGCCGCCACGGCTGCGCGGGCCAGTGGAGGAATCAGCCCGGGGATCCCGGCCGCGTGGCTCGGGTCCACGACGATCGGCAGGTGGGACCACTGCTGCAGCAGGGGCAGCACGGTGAGGTCGAGGGTGTTGCGCGTGGCGGGCTCGAAGGTCCGGATCCCGCGCTCGCAGAGGATCACCTCGTCGCAGCCGTGCGCGGCCAGATACTCGGCCGACTGGAGCCACTCCTTGATCGTGGCGGAGAGGCCGCGCTTGAGCAGCACGGGGCGGCGTGCGGCCGCGATGGCCTTGAGCAGGGTGAAGTTCTGCATGTTGCGCGCCCCCACCTGCAGACAGTCCACGCCGTGGTCCAGGAAGGCCGGCAGCTGGGCCGCGTCCATGATCTCGCTCACGATCGGCATGCCGTGGGCGTCACCTGCCTCCTTCAGGAGGTGCAGGCCCTCGCGGCCCAGGCCCTGGAATGCGTAGGGCGAGGTGCGCGGCTTGTAAGCCCCGCCGCGCAGCAGCTGCGCGCCCGAGCGGCGCGCGATGGCCGCGGCCTCCTGCACCTGTTCGGGGTTCTCCACGGAGCAGGGCCCTGCCACGACGCAGATGCTGCCGCCCCCCACGGGCACGCCCCCCACATCGACCACGGTCGGACCGTCGAAGAAGCCTCGGTCCACGCGGCGCCACTCCCCCACGGGGTCGACCACGGCCTCCACCTCGGGCCAGGCCGCGACGCTCGCGCGCAGATCAGAGGGGACCTTGTCGACGGTTGCCACGATCGGGCGGCCCCGCTCAGGACTGCGGGAGGTGCGCACGCCGGCGGCCTCGAGGTACTCGACCAGGGCGCTGACCCGCGCCTCGGGCGTGCCCGGCCTGAGGCGCAGGATCACGACCGGCCTCCCTGGCGCCCGGGAGCTGCGGCGCAGCCCTGCTCCACGGCCGCCATCACCTGGCGCAGGGCGTCGGCGGGGAAGTCGCCGGTGGCGCGCGCGCAGAGATCCTCGAGGTTGGCCGGGGCGGGGCCTCCGACCTCGCGCGCGAGCCGCGCGCGCTCCTCCAGCAGGTTGAGGAGCGCGCGGTCAAGGAAGGACAGGTGGTTGCGGTGCTGGGGCTGCATGGCCAGGTGACGGTTCAGGGAGCTCCCGCCCCGAGGGCGGTGGTGAAGGCGGCGGCGACGCGCGCGGCGTCCTCGGGCGTACCGCCCGCGTCGTGGAGGGCGCGGACCAGAGCGGTGCCGCTGATCGCGAGGTCGCAGTGCCCGCCGAGGGCGGCCACCGCCGCGCCGTCGGCGATGCCGAAGCCCACCGCGAGGGGAGTCTCTCCGGCGAGGTCGCGCACGCGGCCCAACCAGGCCAGGACCTCGGGGTCGAAGGTCGTGCGCGCGCCCGTGATGCCCACGCGGCCGATGGCGTAGAGGAAGCCGCTCGAGGCCTCGGCCGCGGCGCGGATCCGAGCCTCGCTCGAGGTCGGGGTGGCGAAGAAGACCGTACCGAGGCCGTGCTCCGCACAGGCGTCGCCCAGCTCGCCCGCCTCCTCCGGTGGAAGGTCCGGGACGATGAAGCCGTCCCCTCCGGCCTCCGCGAGGACCGCGGCCGCGGAGCCAAATCCTCCCAGGCCCACGAACAGAGGGTTCGTGTAGCTGAAGAGCAGGATGGGTAGGGCCCCTCCCTGTCCGCGGAACCTCCGCACGAGGTCGAGCACGCCTGCGGGGGTCGTCCCTGCCTCGAGGGCGCGCTCGGCCGCGGCCTGCAGGTGCGGCCCGTCGGCGATCGGGTCGCTGAAGGGCAGGCCCAGCTCCACGCAGGCGGCGCCGGCGGCCTCGAGTGCGTGCAGCACGGCGAGGGTCCGGTCGAGGCCCCCGTCGCCCGCGGTGACATAGGGCGCGAGCGCGGGGAGCACCTGCCCCGAGGGTCCACGCCGCTGACCGGCGCGGATCGACGCGTGCAGGCGCTGGCTCACGCGCTCTCCTCCTCCGACGCGAGCCGGGGCAGCACCGAGGCCAGGTCCTTGTCGCCGCGCCCGGAGAGCCCGATGAGCACGCGCCTGCCCGCGAGGCGCTCGCGCTCGCGCACGACCCAGCCCAGGGCGTGGGAGGACTCCAGGGCGGGGAGGATGCCTTCGAGCCGCGCCAAGAGGCGGAAGCCCTCGAGGGCCTCGTCGTCGGAGGCGCGCTCGTAGGAGGCGCGGCCGATGTCCGCGAGGTGGGCGTGCTCCGGGCCCACGGCCGGATAGTCGAGGCCCGCGCTGATGGAGTGGGTCCCCTCGACCTGGCCGTCGCCGTCCGCGAGAACCAGGGTCCGGCAGCCGTGCAGGATGCCCTCGCGGCCGCCGACCCAGCGGGCGGCGTGCTGGCCAGGGCCGTCTCCAAGGCCTCCGGCCTCGACGCCCACCAGCTCCACCTCGGGGTCGGGAATGAACTTACGGAACAGGCCGATGGCGTTGGAGCCGCCGCCCACGCAGGCCACCACCACATCCGGGCTGCCGCCCGCGCGGGCCCTCCACTGGGCCCGGGCCTCGGCGCCGATCACCTCGTGGCAGGAGCCCACCACCGTCGGGAAGGGGTGCGGCCCCAGCGCCGAGCCCAGGAGGTAGTGCGCCTCCGGATCCCCCACCCATGCGCGCATGGCCTCGTTGACTGCGTCCTTGAGGGTGCGCTGGCCGGACTGCACGGCGACGACGCGCGCGCCGAGGAGGCGCATGCGCTCCACGTTCGGGCGCTGGCGCTCCACGTCCAGAGCGCCCATGTACACCACGCACTCCAGACCCAGCAGCGCACACACGGTGGCGGTGGCCACACCGTGCTGGCCGGCGCCGGTCTCCGCGAGGATGCGTGCCTTGCCCATGCGGCGCGCGAGCAGGGCCTGGCCGAGGGCGTTGTTCAGCTTGTGCGCCCCCGTGTGCAGCAGGTCCTCGCGCTTCAGCCAGACCTCCACGCCCAGGTGCTCGGAGAGGCGCCGGGCCTCGAACAGGGGCGTCGGCCTCCCGGCGAACTCCCCCAGCAGGCGACCGAACTCCGCTGCGTAGCTCTCGTCCTGCCCCGCGTGGATGAAGGCCCTCTCGAGCTCCACGAGGTTGGCCATCAGCGTCTCGGGCGCGTAGCACCCCCCGAAGCGACCGAAGCGCGTGGGCAGCTGGAAGGTGCTCATGCCTGGACCTCCTCGAGGGCGGCCCGGGCCGCGGTCACGAAGGCCTGCACGCGGCTGGGGTCCTTGACTCCGGGCGCCGCCTCCAGACCCGAGGAGGCGTCCGCGCCGCGGGCGCCTGTCGCGCGCAGCACCGCTCCCACCGACTCCGGCGTCAGCCCTCCTGCGATGAGGCAGGGAAGCCGGCGGCAGAGCGCGCGGGCCTCGTCCAGATCCACGGAGAGGCCCGTTCCGCCCGCGCCGCTCGGGTGGTCGAGCACGAAGGCCTCGGCGGCGGCGCCCCAGGCGCGCGCCTCCTCGTCCGCGCCCGGCGCCACCGCGAGCCGGCGCAGGATCCGCGCCGGGAAGGCGGCAAAGGCCGCAGGGTCCTCGCGTCCGCAGAGCTGAACGGCCGCGACACCGAGCTCGAGGCAGCGTGCGGCAAGCTCCTCGGGAGCCGGATCGACGGTCACGAGCACCGCGCGCGAGGCCGCTCCGGTCTCCCGCAGCACCTCGGCCAAGGCCTCCCAGTCCAGGTGCCGCGGGGAGGGCGGGTGGTGCACGAAGCCCACGAGGTCAGCTCCCGCCTCGAGGGCGCAGGTCACCTCGGCGGGCGTTCGCAGGCCGCACACCTTGACCGTCATCGCACGGCCTCCCCCCACTCGCGCAGGGTGCGGGCGGGATCGGTCGCGCGCATGAGCGCGGTGCCGACCAGCGCCGCGTCGGCGCCGGCAGCCCGCACGCGCTTGAGATCCTCCACGCCGTGCAGCCCGGACTCGGCCACGCGCAGGACACCAGCCGGGATGCGCGGCAGGAGGCGCTCGACGGTGCCCAGGTCGATGCTGAAGTCCCGCAGGTCGCGGGCGTTCACGCCCACCGCGTCGGGCTCGAGGGCCAGGGCACGCTCGAGCTCCTCCTCGTCGTGCACCTCCACCAGCGCGAACAGGCCCTGCTCCCGGGCGCACACCGCGAGGTCACGCAGCAGGCCGTCGTCGAGGCACGCGCAGATGAGCAGCACCGCGTCCGCGCCCATCCCGACGCTCTCCTCCACCATGTCCAGGGAGAGGGTGAAGTCCTTGCGCAGGCGCGGCAGGCCGCAGGCGGCGACGGCGGCCAGGTCCGCGGGCGCCCCGCCGAAGTGGTCCTGTTCGGTGAGGATCGAGAGCGCCGCCGCTCCCCCCCGCTTGTAGGCGTGTGCGCGCTCGCCGAGGTCGAGCTCCTTCGACAGCTCCCCGGTGGAGGGTGCGCGGCGCTTGCACTCCGCGAGGAACGCAAGCTCAGCGCCCCCGAGGGCCGCCTGGAACCGCGCGCGGCCCTGGCTGCGCTCGCGGGCACGCCGGGCCCCGCGCTCGCGGGCCCGAGCGCTGACGGCCTCGAGAATCGGATCGAGCCGCGTACCCGTCCGCCGCACTCCCGGAGGCAGGCTCATGCGGCCAGCGCCTCCGTCAGTGCGGCCCACTGGGCCAGCCGGTCGCGCGCCGCGCCCGAGTCCACCGCTTCGGCCGCGCGCTGGACGCCGTCGAGGGCGTCATGGGCCGTGCCCGCCAGGACGAGCGCGGCGGCTGCGTTGTAGAGCAGCGCGTCGCGCAGGGGACCTCCGTCACCATCCAGCAGCCGGCGCAGCAAGGAGGCGTTGGCCGCGGCGTCGCCTCCCTCGAGAGCCGTGACCGGCGCAGCGTCGAGCCCCAGCCGGCGCCCGTCCGCCTCGAAGCGCCCGAGGTCCCCCGCGAAGGAGAGCGCGTTCTCGCCCTCCAGGGTGAGCTCGTCGGCGCCGCCCGCACCGTGGACCACCATGGCCCTGCGGGTGCCGAGCTCCTCGAGGATCGCCGCGAGCTCCTCACGGCGCGTCGGATCCGCGACGCCGATGAGCTGCCGCTGCACGCCTCCCGGGTTGCACAGGGGCCCCAGCAGGTTGAACGCCGTCCGGATCCCGAGGGTCCGGCGCACGGGCCCCGCGTGGCGCATGGCGGGGTGGTACAGCGGCGCGTGCAGGTAGGTGATCCCCACCTGCTCCAGCACCTCGCGGGCCGCCGCCGGCGTGAGCTCGAGGCGCACCCCCACGGCCTCCAGCAGGTCGGCCGAGCCCGAGCGGCTGGTCGCCGCGCGGTTGCCGTGCTTGATCACCCGCGCTCCGGCCGCGGCAGCAACCAGGGCGGCGGCCGTCGAGAGGTTGAAGGTGCCTAGCCCGTCCCCCCCCGTGCCGCAGGTGTCGATCGCATCCGGACAGTCATGCTCGAAGGGCACCATGGCCCCGCGCATGGCACGCGCCGCGCCGGTGAGTTCGGCCACGGTCTCCCGCCGCGTGGCCAGCGCCGCCAGCAGGCCGCCCAGCAGGACCGGCTCCACCTCGCCGCGCAGCACATCCCGGAAGACCGCTGCGCTCTGGTCGGCCTCGAGAGTCGCGCCGGCCTGCACCGCGCGCAGGGCCTCGGCCGCGTTCACAGGCTGCTCCCCGGCGCACGGGCCGCCACCGGCTCCCCCGCGGCCGCGAGGAAGTTGGCCAGCAGCCGGGTCCCGAGGGGAGTGAGGATCGACTCGGGGTGGAACTGCACGCCGAAGCGCGGTCCGCGGGTGTCCTCCACGCCCATCACATGCCCCTCCTCGGTCCAGGCCGAGAGGCGCAGGTGGTCCGGCAGGGAGGCCCGCTCGGCCACCAGCGAGTGGTAGCGCGCGCAGGGGAACGGGCTCGCGATGCCGCGGAACAGGGCACCCCCGCCGTGGTGCACGAGGCTCGCCTTGCCGTGCATGGGCGTGGGATCCACGAGCAGCCGACCGCCCTCGGCCTCGACGAGGGCCTGGTGCCCGAGACAAACCCCGAGGAGCGGCGTCTGGACGGGCAGGCGCCGCAGGAGCTCCGGAAGGATGCCCGCGCTCGCCGGACGCCCGGGCCCCGGGGACAGCACGAACGCGGAAGCGCCCAGGTCGAGGGCCTCGTCCACCGTCAGCGCGTCGTTGCGGCGCACGAGCACCTCGGCGCCCAGGCCCGCCAGGGCCTGGTACAGGTTGAAGGTGAAGGAGTCGTAGTTGTCGAGCAGGAGGATCATCGCGTCGCGCTCCCGGCGGCCTCGGGCCGCGGCTGGAAGGCCGGCTCGGCGGCCATCTGGACCGCCTCGGCGAGGGCGCGCGCCTTGTGCAGGGTCTCGGCGTGCTCGAGCTCAGGGACGGAGTCCCAGACGATGCCGGCCCCGGCCTGCCAGTGCACGCGGTCCCCGTGCACCACGAGGGTGCGGATGGTGATCGCAAGCTCCGCCGCGCCTGACCCGTCGAAGTAGCCGAACGCGCCGGCGTAGGGTCCGCGAGCGCGGCCCTCGAGCTGGGCGACGAGCTCCAGGGCGCGAACCTTGGGCGCGCCGGACACGGTGCCAGCAGGGAAGCAGGCCGCCGCCAGGTCGAGGGCATCGTGGCCGGCCGCCAGCCGGGACTCCACGCGCGTGACCAGGTGCTGCACGCGCGGGAACTTCTCCAGCACCGCGTGCTCGCGCACGCGGACGGACCCGATGCGCGCGACCCGGCCGAGGTCGTTGCGCGCCAGGTCCACGAGCATGTCGTGCTCCGCGCGCTCCTTGGGATCGGAGAGCAGCTCCTGGCCGAGGAGCGCGTCCTCCTCCGGCGTGGCCCCTCGCGCCCGCGTGCCTGCAATGGGGACGGCCTGACAGACGCCGTCCCGCACGGAGACCAGACGCTCGGGCGAGGAGCCGATCAGGGTGATGCCCCCCGACTCGTGGAAGAACATGTGTGGCGCAGGGTTCACCAGCCGAAGCACGCGGTAGAGGGTGAACGGGTCGCCGCTGAAGCGCTGGTTGAAGCCCTGGCTGAGGACCGCCTGGAACACCTCGCCCTGGCCGATCGCCCGCTGGAGCTCGGCCACCGCGGCCAGGTAGTCCGCCTCGGTCGTCGTGCGCGACGGCGCGTCCTCCAGCAGCTGGAAGCCCTTGAACTCGCCGGGGTCGGTGAAGAGGTCGCCCGCCAAGGCCTCGAGCCGCGCCTCGGCGGCGGGGAGGCTCCCCGCGCCGTCCGCACACGAGGTGATCAGGTAGAGGCGCTGGGTGGCGTGGTCGAAGGCGACCACATCGCGATACAGGTCGAAGCAGGCGTCGGGCGCCCCGAACGCATCCACCGCCGGGCGCGGGACGCGCGGCTCCAGTTCGCAGATCCACTCGTGGCCCATGAATCCGATCCAGCCGCCCACCAGCGGGGGGAGGCCGGGCGGAGCCTGGGGAACGGCCTCGTCCCGCAGCGCCTGGCGCAGGGCCTCGCGGGCGCTGCCCTGGGTGACCTGGGTCTCGCCGTCCCGCGTGAGCTCCACGCGCCCCTCGCGCACCTCCAGGTGAGCGCGCGGATCGACCGCCACGAACGAGTAGCGCGCGAGGCGCATGACCCCCTCGACGGACTCGAGCAGGGTGCCCTCATGGCCGCTGGCGCGCAGGGCGCGGAAGGCCTGGACAGGAGTGAAGAGGTCGGCCGGAAGCACCCACCAGGCCAGGCGGTGCTGGTCGGCTTGGGCCTCGGTCGAGCGGCTGAGCGGGCTGGTCACGGGAGAGCGGCCCAGGGGGCCGGGGGGAGCATAGGCAAAAGAACGCGGGCCTCCAGGGTGCTGGAGGCCCGCGATTGGAGTCGGAGCAGGTCGTGCGTCAGGGCGCCGACCCGATCCGCGTCCTCGCGGGCCGGGGCCACCAACACCAGGCCCAGGGACCCGTGGTCTGGAGCGCACGCTGCATGACTGGAATCTAGACCACGCTTGCCAGGAGGGCTACCGGAAGACTCCGATCGAGACGGGGACTCGACCGGCCGTTCAGGACACCTGCCGGGCCGTGGCGATGGTCTTGGGCACCGTGAACTGGCGGTGTCCCTCGATGCCTCCAAGGAAGCCGAAGCCGGACTGTCGCGCCCCCACCCAGGGGGTGCCCTTGGCGCCTCCGAGGTAGCGGTTGACGCCCACCTGGCCGGCGCGCAGGGCGCGGGCCACGCGCGCGGCGCGGGCGCTGTCCCCCGTCCAGACATTCGCGCCCAGCCCGTAGGGCGTGTCGTTCGCGCGGCGCACGCCGTCCTCCTCGCTGGCGAAGCCCTCGAGGCACACCACGGGGCCGAAGGTCTCCTCCCGCACGACCAGGGCGTCGTCCGGCGCGTCCGCCAGCACCGTCGCCGGGTAGAACGCCCCGGCGCCATCCGGGACCTCCCCTCCGAGGAGGATGCGAGCCCCGCGGGCGCGCGCGTCCTCGACCTGGGCGACCACGCGCTCGCGCTGGGCGCGGGACACCAGCGGTCCCATGCGGGTGCCCTCGGCCGCGGGGTCCCCGAAGGTCCAGCCGGCGGCCTCCTCCAGCACGAGGCGCTCGAACTCCTCGCGGGCGCTGGCCTCCACCAGCACCCGCTCGATGCTGCAGCAGACCTGCCCCGTGTTGCGCAGGGAGTGCTGCACCGCCGCGCGGGCCGCGGCCGGCAGGTCCGCATCGGCGAAGACCAGCATGGGGTCCTTCCCGCCCAGCTCGAGCACGAGGCGCTTCAGGCCCGAGGCCGCGCTGCGCATGATGGCCTCGCCGGTCGCGCGGCTGCCGACGAACCCAACCATGTCGATCTCCGCGGCGACGAGGTCCGCCCCGGTCACGCCATCTCCCTCCACCAGCTCGAGGACGCCCGCGGGCAGCTCGGCCTGCAGCAGCTCCGCGAGGCGGCGGCCCGTGAGCGGCACGTGCTCGCTGGGCTTGAAGACCACCGCATTCCCGGTCGCCAGGGCCGGCACCAGGATCTGCAGCGGCATGCCCACCGGGAAGTTCCAGGGGGTGATCGCCGCCACGACGCCGAGGGGCTCCCGGTGCAGGACCACCTCGGCCGCCTCGGACTCGAAGGGCGTCGGGGCCACGGCCTCAGCCACCTCGTCCAGCTCCTCGAGCATGAACCGCGCATAGCCCTCGACCTCTCCAACGGCGTTGGCCAGGGGCTTGCCCATCTCCCTCGAGGCCAGGGCGCCGAGCTCGGGCGCGGCCTCGAGGAGGCGTGCCGAGACGCGCTGCAGGCAGGCGCCGCGCTCCTCGACCGTGAGAGCCGCCCACGCAGGGGCGGCCGCGCGTGCACGGGCCACCGCGGCCTGCACCTCCATAGCCGTGGCGCAGGGCACCTCCGCGATGAGGGCTCCGGTGCTGGGATCGAGGTCGGTGACGGTGCGGACGGCGCTCATGGCTCCAGTCTCGCCCATGGGCCGGACCGGGACCAGCGAGGGAGCCCTCAGAACCGGCCCATCCAGGCGAGCCAACCCAGGGCGCCGCTCAAAGGAGCCAGCCGCCGGCGACCTCGAGGTCCTGGCCCACCACGTGGGCGGCCTCCTGGGAGAGCAGCCACGCGACGGCGCCGGCGACCTCGTCCGGCCGGCCCGGGCGCCCCGCGGGAATGCGGGCATGGGACTCGGGGTCCAGGGTCTCCGCGGCCGCGTGGGGGTGCGGGATCACGCCGGGCGAGACCATGTTGATGCGCACGCCGTGAGCCGCCTCCTCCTGCGCGACCGAGCGCATCCAAACGCGCAGCGCGCTCTTGGCGGCGGAGTAGGCGGCGGTCGTCGTGCGGGCGCGCATGCCTGCGAGGCCCGCCGTGCCGAACAGGACGCCCGCGCCCCTGGACTCGCGCAGGGCCGGGCGCGCCGCGGCGAGCAGGGCCACGGCCGAGAGGTAGTTGCTCTCCAGCATCCAGCGGCAGTCCTCGAGGGTCGAGACAGAGGGCGCGGCCTGGTGGAACTCCCCCACCGCGTGCACGACCGCGTCGAGGCGGCCGTCGGCGAAGAGCAGGTCGCGCACGACGGCGGCGCAGTCCTCGCCCCGGATCAGGTCTGCGCGGTGCACGCGCTCCGCGCCGAACCGCTCCTCGAGCTCGGCCCGCCGCTCGGGCGAGCGGTGCACGGCGTGCACGCTCCAGCCGTCCTCGCGCAGGCGCTCCGCGACCTCGCGCCCGATCCCACGGGCGGCTCCGGTGACGAGGACGACACGCGACTGCATGCGGCGAGCGTAACCCGCACGCTGCGGGGCCCTGCCTGGAATCGCACCCGGACGCCCTACAGCGGCCTCAGGGGGCCCAGCCCACCCGATCCAGCGGCCAGAGCGTGGCGCGCACGGTCCCCACCAGCAGGTCCTGGGACACCTGGCCGAAATCCCGGGAGTCTGAGGAGCGCGGCCGGTTGTCGCCCAGAACGAACAGGTGCCCAGGCTGGACGACGGTGTGCACACGCGCATGAGGGTCCACGCCGAGGGCGGCCACATAGGCCTCCTCGAGCAGCTCGCCGTTGCGCCAAACGCGCCCGTCGCGGAGGTCCACCTCGTCGCCCGGCAGGCCGATGACGCGCTTCACATAGCGCAGGCTCGGATCACCCGGGAAGCGGTGCACGACGACCTCTCCGTGAGAGACGGGCCGGAGCCGGTGGCTGACCTCGTCCACCATGATGCGGTCGGCATCGAAGATCGAGGGGGCCATGGAGCTTCCGCGCACCTCGCTCACGTGGAACCCAAGGCTCCAGAGGATGGCGAACACCGCGAGGCCGTGGGTGAGCCAGCGCCCGAGCGAGCGGCCCGGGGCCTGGGGCGGAGTGAAGCGCGCGAGCCGCTGCCGGGCGGGCGCCGGAACCTGATCCAGCGGGGCGAGCAGGGCCGCGCGCGAGGAGAGCCCGCCCACGCCCGACTCCTCCGTACGGCCGAGGGCCGTGGGGTGCCGGTCGGAAGTGGGTCCCTCCATGCAGGTCCCTTCGTCCCGGGGAAGGGGCGGTCTTGAGACGCACCTGCGCGCCGTGCAGACCGGGCGAGGAGCGCCCCGTGAGGCCTCCGTAAGAGCCCCTCGGGCGGGCTTCTAGAGCGCCCCGGCGCGCCGCGCCGCCCTGGACGACCTCTTCGCCGACTGCGTGGACGAGCGCGGCTCCGTGGAGCCCATCCAGCCCGAGGAGCGCGCGGCGCGGCGGGCGCGGGCATGTGCATGGCTCGCGGAGCACGGCGGCGGCAGCCTCCTCGTCGAGCCGGGGCCGACGCTCGAGTACCTGGCCGGAGTCAGCACCTACAAGTCCGAGCGCCTCGTGGCCTTGGTGCTGCACGCCGACGGCGCCTGCGACTGGCTGGTGCCCACCTTCGAGGTCAGTCGGATCACCAAGGAGGTCCAGCGCGCGGGTGCCGAGGCCGCGGTCCACGGCTGGGACGAGCACGAGCACCCCTTCGCTCCCCTGGCCGCGCGCCTGCGCGCCCACGGCTCGGACCGCCTGTGGATCGAGCCCGACGTGCGCCACCGGTTCGTGGCCCCCATGCACGAGTTCGTGAGCGGGGACCAGATCCTCGCCGCGGACCGTCTGGTGCAGGACCTGCGCGCCCCCAAGGACGCCCACGAGGTCGCCCTCCTGCGGCGCGCGAACGAGCTGACCCAGCGCGCGATCCGGCTGGTGTCGGAGCGGGTCGAGAACGGGACCACGGGGGTCGAGCTGGCCGAGATGGTCACCTGGGCCCAGCACCGCATGGGGCTGACGGGCATCTGGAACCTCACCCTGATCGGCCCGGCCGCCGCCTACCCGCACGGGAGCGACGAACCGACGGAGGTGCAGCCCGGCGCGGTCGTGCTGATCGACACGGGCGGCGCCCTGCACGGCTACCAGAGCGACAACACGCGCACCTGGGTGCACGCGGGCGAGCCCACCGAGGAGTTCGCCCGCGCGTGGGACGCGGTGCAGGCCGCCCAGCAGGCGGCGTTCGCGGCGCTGCGTCCGGGGGCGCCCTGCCGCGGCGTCGACGAGGCGGCGCGCGCCGTGCTGACCGAGGCGGGCTACGGACCGGGCTACCGCTGCTTCACGCACCGCGTGGGTCACGGCATCGGCACCGAGGTGCACCAGTCGCCCTACCTCGACGGCGGCAGCGAGGCCGTGCTCGAGCCGGGCATGACCTTCAGCGACGAACCCGGCGTGTACCTGCCCGGTCAGTGGGGCCTGCGACTCGAAGACATCGTGATGGTCACTGAGGAGGGCGGCGACCACTTCGGCTCCTGGCAGCAGGGCCCGACCTCGCCGGCCTGAGCACCCGATCCGAGCCCCCCTCCGGATTCGCCGCCCGAGGCACGAACGCGCGGTGAGCGGTCCCTAGCATGGGCCAGATGAGAGCGGACTCGCGAGGCTCAGTGGTGTGGACGGTCGCCCGCAAGGAGCTGCGGGAGGCCCTGCGCGACCGCCAGACGGCGCTGACCACCCTGGTGCTGCCGCTCTGCATGTACCCGCTCCTGTTCTGGGTCATGGTGCAAGGGGCGCTCGTGGTCCAGGGCTACCGCGAGTCCCAGGAGGTCGTGGTGGGCTTCGCCGGGGCGCCGCCCCCGGGCGCGCTCGAGGCGCTGGGGGCGGCGCCCCAAGGGAACGGTTCGGGAGCCGAATCCGGCCTCCCAACCGCGGCCTCGCCCGGCGTGGATCCCCTGCGGCTCGAGCCCGTGCCCGGCGCCCCCGAAGAGGCCGTCCTGCGGGCGGCCCTCGAGGATCCTGCGCTCGGGCTCGATGCCGCGCTCGGCTTCGGGGCCGAGGGTGTCCTGCTGCTGTTCGACGGCGCCTCCCCCCACGGCGAGCTGGCCGAGCGCCGGGTGCGGGAGCGCCTGGGAGACCTGCGCGGCCGCGTGCGAGCCGAGGCCCTCGAGGCGGCCGGGCACGATCCGCGGGTGCTCAACCGGCTCGAGCTCGAGTCCGTGGACCTGGGAGACGCGGCGGACAAGGGGGCCCTGGCCCTAGCCACTATCCTCCCGCTCATCCTCGCCACCTGGTGCTTCCTGGGGGCCTTCTTCCCCGCCATCGACCTCTCGGCCGGCGAGCGCGAGCGCAGCACGCTCGAGACCACGCGCCTCTTGCCCGTCCCGCGCCGCTGGGTCCTCGAGGGCAAGGTGCTGGCCGTCGCGAGCCTCGCGATCCTCGCCACCCTCGCGAACCTCGTGGCAATCGCCCTGAGTGCGGAGGGGCTCCTGGCGCAGATCGACCCGGGTGGACGCCTGCTGGTGGCGTTCCCGACCGTGGCGCTGCTCGCCGCCGCCCCCATGGTGGCCCTCTTCGCCCTGTTCTGCGCCGCCCTGCTGACCGCCTTCGCAGGGCTCGCTCGCAACTTCCGCGAGGCCCAGGCGAGCCTGGGTCCGCTGCAGCTGGTCTTCGTCCTCCCCGCCATGGCGGCGATCCTGCCGGGCGTGGAGCTCACTCCCCTGCTGGCCCTCGTTCCGGTGCTGGGCGTGACCCTCGCGGTGAAGTCGCTGATCCTCGGACAGGCCCTCCTGCTCGAGTACGCGCTCACCATCGCGGGGCTGCTCGTCTACGCCGCGGCCGCCCTCTCGTTCTCCGTCCGCATGATGTCGCGCGAGGGCTTCGCCACGGCGAGCGACACCATCGGCGTCGGCCGCGCCCTGCGCATGTTCCGCTCCTCCCGCGCGATCTCCCGATGAGCACCGCCCCCGACGCGATCCAGGCCGAGGGCCTGATCAAGACCTTCCATGACCCCGAGCGCGGGGAGGTGAACGCCGTCCAGGGCCTCGACCTCACCTGCCGCGGCGGAGAGATCATGGGGCTGCTCGGCCCGAACGGCGCGGGCAAGACCACCACCCTGCGCATGCTCGCCACCATCCTGGCTCCGACGGCCGGGCGAGCCCGGGTGGCCGGGTTCGATGTGGTCGAGGAGCCCCTCGAGGTGCGCCGGAGGCTCGGGTTCCTGTCCGGGACCACCGGCCTCTACCCGCGGCTGACGGCCCGTGAGACCCTCGAGTACTTCGGTCGCCTGAACGGGCTCGAGGGCCCCGAGCTCCAGCGTCAGGTGGAGCGGGTGGTGGACGCCTTCGACCTCCACGCCTTCGCCAGCGGACGCTGTGAGGCCTTGAGCACCGGGCAGAAGCAGCGCGTCTCGATCGCGCGCGCCACGCTCCACGATCCCGAGGTGCTCATCCTGGACGAGCCCACCACGGGCCTCGACATCCTGGCGGCCAGCGACATGATCCGCTTCATCGAGCAGCGCCGAGAGGAGGGGCGCGCGGTGCTCTTCAGCACCCACGTGCTCAGCGAGGCCGAGCGCCTGTGCGACCGCATCGCCATCGTCCACGCCGGGCGCGTGCTTGCGGTGGGCACCCAGGAGGAGCTGCGCGCACGCACGGGAGCCACCTGGCTGGAGGACGTGTACCGCGCGCTGGTCGCGGAGGTGGAGGGCCAGACCGCGTGAGCCGCGCCGCCGGTGGCCTGACGGGGGTCGTCCTCCGCGCCGAGCTGCGCCAGCTCCTGCGGGACCGCCGCGCGCTCTTCGCGGCGGTCGTGCTGCCTGTGCTCCTCTACCCGCTGCTGCTGGGCGGGACACGGCGCATGGAGGCCGCCGCCGAGGAGAGCC
>JBDQFW010000038.1:0-20855 GCA_040265735.1 Planctomycetota bacterium
GCCCCGGAGCGTCCGTCGCTCTGACGCGCGCACGGGCGCCGCTTCCGGCGGCGCGGCCTCCAACGCGCTCGCGCCGGACCGCGCGCAGCGGGCAAGGAACGCGCGCAGCAGGGCAAGGCCGCCGCGGTCCAGGCTCAGGATCGACTCGGGGTGTGCTTGCAGGCCCTCGAGGGGCGCGCTGCGGTGGCGCAGCCCGGCCACCTCGCCGCGCGGTCCCTGCGCCGTGACCTCCAGCTCCTCTGGCAGACCCTCTCGGCGCACGACGAGGGAGTTGTAGTGCGCCAGCTCGAGGGGCGAGGGAAGGCCCGCGAACAGGCCGGTGCCCTGGTGGTGCACCGGAAGCCGCCGGCCGTGCAGCAGCTCGGGGGCCGCCTCGAGGGCGCCTCCCAGGGCCGTTGCGAGGGCCTGGTGACCAAGGCAGATCCCGAGCACCGGCGTGTGCCAGCCCTCCTCGCGTGCGGCGGCCCGCACCACGGGCTCCGTGCAGCCGGCCCGCTCAGGGGTCCCCGGGCCGGGCCCCAGCACGATGCCCGCAGGGGCGAGGGCCCGCACTTCGTCGAGGGTCCAGGCGGCCGCACGCTCCACCCGCACCTCGGCCCCCAGGGCCTGCAGCCCGTGGGCGAGGTTGAAGGTGAAGGAGTCCCGGTTGTCGAGCAGGAGGATCAAGGGGGCGGGCGGCATCGGCCGGGAGGTGGCCGCGCGCCTGGGGTCCCTCTACGGCGTGACGGTCAAGATGATCGAGCGGGACGCCCAGCGCGCGCGCGCGCTGGACCAGCAGGGCCTCGACAATGTCCTGATCCTGCACGGGGACGCCACCGACCTGCAGCTCCTCCAAGAGGAGCACGTGGACTCCATGGATGTGTTCGTGGCGATGACGGGGGACGACGAGGACAACCTCGTGGCCTGCCAGATCGCCCACGCCATGGGCGTCAAGCGCACCGTGGCGATCATCAACAAGGCGAGCTACGCGCCGGTGTACGACCTGATGGGCGTGGACACGGCGATCAGCCCGCGCCTCTTGTGCGCGAAGCTGATCCTGCGCTTCGTGCGCTCCAGCTCTCCCCAGGCCGTCTCGATCCTCGCCGAGGGGAAGGCCGAGGTCCTCGAGCTGCGCGTGGAGCGGGACGCGCCGGCTCGCATCCAGGACCTCGGGCTGCACCCTGAGGCGAAGGTGGGCGCGCGCCTGCGCGGGGATGCGGTGATCGTGCCCAGCGGCAGCGACGAGCTCGCCAGCGGGGACCGCGTGATCGTGCTGGCCACCAGCGAGGCGCTGCCGAGCGTGGAGGAGGCCCTCGGCGGTCGCCGGCGATGAACGGTGACGCGATCACCGCCCTGATCGGGCGGATGCTGCTGCTGCTCGCGGCTCTCATGCTGGCGCCGGCTGCCGTGGGGCTGGGCTACGGCGAGCACGAGGCCGCCCTGGCCTGCGTGGCGTCTGCGGGGATCGAGGGCCTGCTGGGCAGCGCGGCCGACCTGCTCAAGCGCTCCGCCCTGGAGGGCAAGGGCGGCGCCCTCGACAGCGTGGGCGTCCACCGGCGCGAGGGCCTCGCCGTCGTGGGGCTGACCTGGGTGGTGGGGGGCGTCTGTGCCGCCCTGCCCTTCCTCCTCGCCGGCACCCTGCGCTCGCCCATCGACGCGATCTTCGAGGCCATCAGCGGTCTCACCACGACCGGCTCGACCGTGATGACCGGCGAGCAGATCGACGGCATGAGCCACGCCATCGCCTTCTGGCGCTCCTTCACCCACTGGCTGGGGGGCTTCGGGATCGTGATGGTGTTCGTGGTGCTCTTCCCGACCGGAGGGCGCAGCCTCTTCCGCTCGGAGATCCCCGGCGTGACGCGCGAGGCCTCGCACCGGCGCGTGCAGGACTCCGCGCGCACCCTCCTGCGGCTCTACGTGGGCATGACGCTGGTGGAGCTGGCCCTCCTGCTCGCGGTCGGCATGAGCGGGTTCGACGCGGTGATCCACGCCTTCGGAACGATCCCGACCGGGGGCTTCTCCAACCACGGGAGCAGCGTGCTGGCCTTCGCCTCGTGGCCGATCGAGGCGGTGCTGACGCTCTTCATGTTCGCCGCGGGCTTCAACTTCGGGCTCTACGAGGTGCTGGTGACCTCCGGCCCGCGCGCGTTCCTGCGGCGCCTGTGGGCCTCCAGCGAGGCGCGCGCCTACATCGGGATGATGGTCGGCGCGACCGCCGTCCTGTCCCTGCTGCTGTGGTTCGACGGCGGCACCAACGGCGGGCCCGCGCCCGACGAGCGCGCGGGGTGGCAGGACTACAGCAGCTTCTGGGCCTGCGTGCGCGACAGCTCGTTCCTGTCCGTGAGCCTGGGCACCTCCACGGGCTACGGGACCGCCAACTACGACCTCTGGCCCCAGGCCGGCCGGGTGCTGCTGATGCTCCTGGCGGTCGTCGGCGCCTGCGCCGGCTCGACCGGTGGTGGCATCAAGGTCGTGCGCGTGATGGTGGTGGTGAAGGCCGCCATGGTGGGCCTGCGGCGCTTCATTCGGCCGCGTGCCGTGCACACGGTGCACATGGACGGGCAGGCCATCGACGACGGGATCGTGGCCTCCATCACGGGCTACTTCTGCCTGTGGACCGTGGTCTTCGTGGTGGGCACCTTCTTCATCGCGGCCCTGGGCCTCGACCTCGTCAGTGCGAGCACGGCGGTGCTCGCAACGCTGAACAACATCGGTCCCGGCCTCGCCGCGGTGGGCCCCTGGGAGAACTTCTCTGCGTTCCCCGACCTGGCCAAGCTCGTGATGGCCGGGTTCATGATCCTCGGCCGGCTCGAGTTCTACGCCTTCGCGGCGCTGTTCGTGCCCGGGTTCTGGCGCCGCTGAGAGCGGCGCCGGGGGCACGGCCGGATCACATGGTGTCCTCGCGGTAGACCCACGGGCGGCGACGGCCCTGGTCCTTGCGGTGGACCACCACGCGCCACAGGTCGCGCGGGCCGAGGACCGCGGCGTAGGTCCCCGCGCCCGGGCCGTCGGTGAGCTCGAGCGTGCCCGCCACCATGCCCAGGAGGCGCAGTCCCTCCTCCCCGTCGCGGACGAACACGCCTGCTCCGGTCTGGTCCTGCTCCTGGCCCGAGAGCTGCGGCAGGAGGTCGATCAGGATGCCCTCCACTCCCTCGACCGCACGAACGGGTGTCTCCACCTCCCAGGGGCCAGCCACTCCCCGCCCGCGCACCACGACCATGTCGCCGGGAGCCGGCTCGATGAAGGTCATCGGCACCGTCGCCAGGCGGATCTCCGTCTCGGCGACGTAGAGGTCTCCGGCCACGGGCTCGGCCACGGTGGGCTCGATGTTGGGTCCGTCCCCGAACCAGCTCTCCAGCTCGATGCTGCCGGCCGGTCGGGTGGCCCCCAGGAAGATCACGCCGTACTCCGTGGCCACCCCAAGCTCGGTGCCGCCGGCGCTGCGCACCACCACGGTCGGATCGGCGAGGGTCTTGATCCCGGTGCAGGAGGCGAGGGCGAGAAGGGCCAGGCTGGAGGTCAGGGCAGGCGCGCGCATGGAGCGATCCTAGCGGTGGGGGACGGCCGAATCCCAGGGCCCGGCGCGCATCCCAGGGGGCCGATCCTCTCAGCCGTGCAAGGGCCCGGCAAGGCCTGAGCAGAATCCTAGCCGGGAGACCAACCGCGTGTTACCAGCGGCGTAACCTCCGGCTATCCGTCCCCCTGCCATGAAGCGCCTCCTGCCTCTCCTCCTCATCCCCATAGTCGCCCTGGTCTGGTTCTCGCTCGGCGGAGGCGAGCCCGCCACAGAGCCCGCATCTGCTGGAGCGCCGGAGGCGGCCGCTGCGGCCGAACCTCCGGCGGGCGAGGGCCCGGTGGCGCTCGAGGGGCCGGCCGTGGCGCCGGTGGACGAGGGTGCCCGGGCCGCGGTCGAGCAGGCGCTGCCCCAGCAGGCCTCCGCCTCCACGGGCCGCACCACCATCAGCGGGCGCGTGGTTGATGGGGCGGGGGAGCCCATTGCCGGTGCGCGCGTGGGACTGGGGCGTGGCGGCATGGTTCTGCCGGGCGCCCGCCCGCGCGAGGGAGAGGTCGAGATCACCGGCGCCGACGGACGCTTCCGCCTGCCGGTGGACGACGAGGACGGACGCCGAAGGGGCTGGCAGGACCTTCGCCTGAGCGTGAGCGCGGCCTCGTTCCAGGCCGCACAGCGGACGGTGTCTCCCGCGGCCGGGACGAACTATCCCGTCGGAGACCTCGAGCTCCTTCCCGGCTCGATCGTCGCGGGGCGCGTGGTGGGGCCGAACGGCGAGCCGGTGGTCGGGGCGATCCTTGAGCTGCTGCCAGCCGCAGAGCCCGGTCTCTTCGTGATCGGTCCGCGGACCGGCGATGAGGTCGCCCGTAGCGCGGCCGACGGGAGCTTCCGGAGCGACAACCTCCCCGAGGGCCCCTTCGAGCTGCGCATCACCCATCCCGAGCATCCCGACCACCGCGTAGAGGGGGTCACGAACAGGACCGCGCCGGCCCAGGGCCTGGAGATCCGGCTGCCGCTGGGCGTGGCCCTGGAGGGGCGGGTCGATGGCGATCTCGCGGGCAGGGAGCTCGTCGTGAAGGCCTGGCACGAGGGCGAGGGCGGCGGCCAGTTCCGCTTCGGTGGGATGGGGGATGGCCCCTCGTTCATGGATGTGGTGCGCAAGGGGGAGGTCCAGCCCGACGGGACCTTCCGGGTGGGAGGACTCGAGCCCGACCGCGACCTGAAGGTCGCCGTGGCCCCGCCCGACGCGATGGGGCAGCTGGCCGGACCCGTGGTCGAGGCCAAGGCGCCCGCCAGCGGCCTGGTCGTTCCGCTCCACGCGGCGGTGGGCCTCAAGCTCCAGCTCATCGACGCCTCGACCGGAGAGCCCGTGGAGGTGGCCAAGGTCACGGTCCGCGGAGAGGGCTGGGGCACCGAGAGCAAGGACCTGGAGGCCGGCTCGGAGGGCCACGCCCTCATCGAGCGGCTTCCCTTCGCCCCCGGCACGGCGGGTGTCCTGGTCAGCGTCGCCGCGCCCGGCTACAAGCCGTGGACCAGCGCCCCGGTCACCCTGCCCGCTACGGGCTTCGTCGAGCTGGGGCAGGCCCCGCTGAACCCGGGCCCCGCCGTGCTGGTGGAGCTCTACGACCGCGTGACGGACGCGCCCGTCGCCGAGGCGCGCGTCGCCCTCTCGGAGGTGCAGGGACGCGGGGGCATGCGCGGCGGGATGCGCGTGTCGATCGCCTCCGGCATGGATGGCGAGATGGTCATGAACGACGGCAGCGGGTTCTCCAGCGGTCCGGTGCGCACCGATGCAGAGGGCAAGGCGCGCCTCGCGGCACCCGCGGAGGGTCGCGTGAGGGTGCGCGTGCTCCACGAGGGCTACGCCGACCTCACGGCCGAGGCGGACATCGTGCCGCCCACCACCGCGTTCAGGCTGCCCCTGGACCGCCCCGGGACGGTCCTGGCCCAGGCCGTGGACGCGAGCGGCGCGCCGGTCCCCGGCGCGCGCATCGAGCACGCGGAGGACGAGGCGCGCGGTCCCATGGGGGACAAGCGCACCGCGGACGCCGAGGGCCGGGTGCGCTTCACGCGCCTGCGCCCTGGCGTGCACCGCTTCCGGATCGCCAAGCCCGAGGCCCAGGGCATGGTCTTCTTCGGGATGAACGACGAGCAGCCCAAGGAGGAGGACTTCGTCGAGGTCGAGGTCCTCGCAGGCTCGGAGCACGAGGTGACCCTCAGCCAGCAGGCCCTCGCGGTCGTCACGGGGAAGGTGACCCTCGACGGGGAGCCCCTGGCCCAGGCCAAGGTGACCTTCGAGGCCGAGGGGAAGGGGCAGATGTTCCTCTTCGGCGGGGGCGGTCCCTCCGCCACCACCGACGGCGAGGGCTCGTTTCGGCTAGAGGGACTCGAGCCCGGCGCGGGCGAGCTCGTGGTCGAGCACACGCGCCTCGCGATGAAGCACCGCGAGGCGCACCGCGCGCGCTCGGGCATCCAGCGAGTGGACCTGCCCCTGACCCTCACCACGATCGAGGGCCAGGTGCGCGACGAGGCCGGGCGCCCCGTAGAGGGTGCACGGGTCTCGGTGGCCGCCACCGAGGGCGGCCGCCAGCGGGTGATGATGGCCTTCGTCAGCAGCGACGGAGGCGGAGCCCAGGTCCTGGGCGGGCCGCGCCCCGACCGCACGGGCCCCGACGGGCGCTACCGGCTGGAGGGCGTGCGCTCGGGCGTGGCTCTCGAGGTGAGCGTCGAGGGCGCAGGCATGTGCCCTGCCTCGCGCAAGGTCGATGCCCTCGACCCTGGCGAGCTCGAGGCCGGCGTCGACTTCGAGGTGCTCGAGGGAGCGACCCTGGTCGTCCGCCGCTCCTCCCAGGAGCCGCTCATGGTCCGCGCCACCTTCGAGGGGGAGGGCCCGCTCGGGGAGCCGGTCATGCCTGAGATGCTGTTCCTGAACGAAGGCGAGGCGCGCAAGGGGGGGCTCACCCCCGGGATCTGGAACCTCGTCCTCGAGCGCATGGGCGAGCAGCCCGAGGTCGTCGCCGAGCACACGGTCGAGCTCTTGCCCGGAGCGGAGGAGACAGTCGACCTCTAGGCCGCCTGGCCCCCGCTCACTCGTCCTGGGGCTCGAGCCCCAGCAGGTAGTCCCGCAGCGCCGCGTCCATGCGCGCGTCGCCGCGGACTGTCTTGCCGTCCACCTGCTCGTCCTCGAAGCCCAGCGCCTCCCAGCCCCGCTCCGACGCGCGCGCCTGGTAGTGGCTCCACATGTAGTCGAAGAACTGCGTGCGGCGCTCCTCGTCCCCGCCGTTCACGAAGAAGAAGACCATCGCGCCGCCCTGCTCGTAGAAGCGCCCCACATCCGTCATCCCGAGGGCACCGCGGTTGGGGCGCTCGGCGTCGAGGCCGGCAAAGTCCTCGCCCTGGTTCCAGTCGACGATGTTGCTGCACTTGAACAGCTTCGAGCGACCCGCCAGCTTGGCGCAGGCGCGCAGGGACTCGGAGCCCGCGAAGTCGAAGCGGCCCTCAGGGCGGTCCTCCATCCACAGCTGGTCCTCGACGAAGCGGGCGAAGCCCTCCACGACCCAGTACCCAGGGGTCGCCGGCCCGCCTGAGCCCGCTCCCCCGCGCCAGCGCTCCGAGAGGTACTGGTGGGTGAGCTCGTGGGCGACGACCTTGCGCAGGTCGCGCACGGCTGCGCCGTCGTCGAACGCGTCGCCACGCGGGATGAAGAACTTCGAGGTCCGGTCCCCCGGGCGGTAGTAGCCGGCGGTGTTCACCAGGGCGCTGGCTCCGGCCTCGTCCAGGTACATCTTGCGCGACTTGTGGACGCCGATGCGCAGCGGCTTTCCGCGGTCCGGATCGTCGCCCAGCAGCTCCGCGAGGGCGCGCACGGTCGCCTCGCCCACGGCGAGGGTGTGTCCAACCATCTCGGCGTCGGTGCTGTGGCTGAGCACGATGAGGTTTGGGCTCTCGAGGACGAGGTCCGCGCTGGCGAAGGCGCTGCCCGGCGCCTCGCTCCGCAGGCGCTCCGCCTCGGGGGCGAAGCGCGCACCCGTCCGGTCCAAGAGGGCCCCCCAGGCGAGCCACTGCTCGAAGGCGTCGAACTTGCCCTTGAACGGGAAGTCGTCCGGCAGGACCTCGTTGCGCAGCTCCTTCAGGCGCGCGTCCTCGGGGTGGCGCTCGAGGGCGGCCTGCACGAGCAGGGGCCCGATCATGGGGTGCTCCTCGCCGTCGATGTCGACCAGCCCCCCGAAGCTCTCGAGGTCCGCGACCCAGGCGTCCACCAGGCCCTCCAGGAACTCGAGCTCGCGCACGAACACGGGAGCACGGTCCCGCTCGCGGGGCTTGCCGCGTCCGCCCTCGGCGGCGGCGATGGCCTGCTCGAGCTCGGTCAGGGCCTCGCCCTCCAGGCCGCGCCCCTTGGCCAGGTCCAGCATCCTGCGCGCGTCCTCCGCCGCCCGCGCGGCGAGGTAGTCCTCTGCGGCCTCGACGGCGAACTCGCGCACAGCCAGGTCACGCCCGCGCGCGATCGCGCGGACCAGGACCTCGTCCGGGCCGCGGTAGTCGAGCTCCCCGTCGAACTCGGCCAGGACCACCGCGTCGCCGTGGACGCGCCGCGGGGTGCCGTCGGGAGGCGTGAACCACCAGGTGGCGAAGTCGCCGACCTCCACCGGCCCCTCCCAGCGCCGGCCGTCCACGAGCAGCAGGCCGTCTCCCCGGCCGGGCGCGCTCTCGGGCAGGTCGAGCTCGGGTAGCGCGAACGGCGCCCAGGGGTCGTCCATGTCCAGGGGGTCCTCGTAGGAGACCGGCTCCTGAGATGCCGGGTCTTGGGCAGCCGCGGTCGCGGCTAGGGCCGCAAGGAGCAGACAGCACGGCGCGAGCCGCGCAAGGGCGCTCGGTGCCGCGGAGAGGAGGCGGGTGCTGGGACCTGTCGAATGGGATCCGTCGTGAGCGGGGGCGTCGGGGCTCCACATGCCCCGAAGGATAGCGCCTCAGGAGCGGCGGCCCGCGACCAGCCAGCCCGGCGCGGCGCACGCCGCGGCGGCTGCGACCACGCAGGGGGCGGGCGGCAGGTCCAGCTTGAAGGACAGCAGGAGGCCCAGCAGCGCGGCGGCCGCGCCGAGGCCGCTCGAGAGGGCGAGGAAGCTCGGCATGCTCCGTGCGAAGGGGCGCGCGCCCAGGGGCGGCAGCACCAGCAGGCCGAACAGGATCATCGGACCAACGCTCATCGTGCCGACCGAGACGCACAGGCCCGTGACCCCGATGAGGAGCGCCTCGAGCCGCCGCACCGGCCGGCCCAGCACCCGCGCCGACTCGGGGTCGAGGTTCACGAGCACCAGGTCGTGGTGCCACCAGGACAGGAGCGCGAGGCCGGCGAGCAGCACCGCCGCGAGGGTCTCGAACTCGTGGACCCCGACCACGAGGGACTCCCCGGTGAGGATCCCGTGCACGAAGATCTCGCCCAGCGGGGAGGCGTGGGCGCACAGGATCGTGACCGCGTTCGCCAGGGCGAAGGCGCCAGCGACCCGCGCGCCCTCGGTGCCCAGCCGGTCGCCCACGGCCACCAAGAGGCCCAGGCCCACGAAGGTGCCCAGGGCGGCGAAGGCCAGGTGGTAGTTGAGGGCCGCGTGGGTGTCCGCCGCGACCTCCTCGATCGGCAGCCCTCCGAAGGCGCCCTGGGCCACGAACCACGGCAGCAAGAGGAAGCCGAGCGCCACGCCGCTGGCAGCGAACTGGGGCAGGGCCAGCCCGTGGAAGCTCGTCCGGCGCACGAACAGCCACGCGCCGATCACGGGCAGGACCGAGCCCGCGAGGGTGATTGCGAGGATCGACCAGCGGAAGAACTCCCACGCCTCGGCAAGGCTCATGCCTCCACCTCCGCGCTCGCCGTGGAGCTCACGCCCGGACGGTCCCCCGCGCGCCGACCCAGCAGCCGGGCCGGGTCGAAGCCCTCGGGGCGGACCACTCGAACCTGTCCATCGGCGACCCACCACACGCGGTCCACCCGATCGGCGAGCTGTTCGAACTGGTGGGTGACGATCAGGGCCGCCACACCGTCCTCGCGCACGCAGCGGTCGACTTGGTCGAAGACCGCCTCGGCGGCCTCCAGGTCCACGCCGCTGGTGGGCTCGTCGAGCACGAGCAGCTCCGGGTCGACCATCAGCGCGCGCGCGAGCAGGGCCCGCTGCCGCTGGCCTCCCGAGAGGTGCGCGAGGAGCGTCCCGGCCTGCTCGGACAGGCCGAGCCTCCCGAGCAGGGCCTCGGCCCGAACGCGGGCCTCGGCCGGGAGCCTCCGCGTGCCGCTCAAGAGAGGGACCGCGCCCTGCAGCACGAGCTCGCGCGTGCTCACGGGGAAGAGCGCGTCGAGGCCCTCGCGCTGGGGCACGAACCCCATGCGCAGGGCCTGGCGCTCGAGCCTCCCGGATTGGGGGGGGAGGAGGCCCAGGAGCCCGCGCAGCAGCGTGGTCTTCCCCGCGCCGTTGGGGCCGCAGATCGCGATGCGCTCGCCGGGTCGCACCTCGAGCTCGAGGCCGCCCAGGAGCGTGGTCGAGCCGTAGCCGAGGTCCATGCCCTCGAGCCGCAGCAGGGGCGGCCCGGCGGGGGAGTCGGTCGATGCGGGCGGGTCCGCGGTCACGGTGGCTCAGTCCCCCTCCTCGGGCTCGGGGAGCTCAAGGTCCCAGGCCGCAAGGAGTCCGTCGTGGAGCCGGTCCATGAAGTCGAGCCAGGTGTCCTCGTCCCGCTGCGTCATGACCTGCAGCTCGACGGCGCGCGCGCCGCCGCGCGCGGCCGCGTCCTGGGCCACGCGCCCCGGCGTCCACGGCCCGTGCAGGACCACGGTGGCACCCTCGGCGCGCATGCGGCGCGCCAGGTCCGCAAGGTGCGCGGGGGTGGGGGGCACGCCCGGCTGGGGCTCCAGCGCGCCGATCAGCTCGAGCCCGTTCGCCGCGCAGAGGTAGCTGTACTCCTTGTGGTACTGGACGACCTTGCGGCCCTCGAGGAGTGCGCGGACGCGCGCCCAGCGCTGGGCGCGCTTGGCCACGCGCTCCTCGTAGGCGCGGCAGCGCGCGGCGAAGCCCTCCGCCTCCTTGGGCCGCAGCTCGCTCAGTCGATCCCGAAGGCGCCGCGCCGCGTGCGGGCCGAAGCTCGGGTCCAGGTTCACATGGGGGTTGCCCAGGGGATGGATGTCCACGCCGGTGGAGCGGTCGAGGGTGGCCGGGATCTCCAGCAGCCCGGGCCAGTCCTCGCCCACATTCAGCGGCCCGTCCGCCATGATCCGGCCGTTGCGCGCGCTCTCGAGGAGACCCGGCACCCAGCCGTGCTCCAGGGCGAGGCCCACCTGCACGAACAGCTCGGCCCGGCTGACCATGACCATGTGGGAGGGACGCAGGCGGACGCTGTGCAGGTTCTCGAGGCCGCGCGCGATGCAGCGCACCTCCACCGCCGGGCCGCCGACCTCGCGGGCGATGTCCGCGAGGTCGGGGATGGTCGTGACGACCTGCAGCGGCTCCTCCACCCGCGCCGCGCCGGCGGGCCGCGCCGGAGAGAGCGGGCCCAGGATGACCAGGGCCGAGAGCAGGAGGAGCAGGCGCCGCATGGGGATCACCAGTTGTACGGGTGCCCGTGGGCCCCGATGTAGCCGGTCAGCTGGATCATGAGGGCCTGGGCGTCCTCGCCCTCCTCACGGTCCATGTGCACGGCGGCGAAGCGGATCCGGGCGAACTCCGTGGGGAAGTGGGTCCAGTAGAGGGTCAGCTCCGTGTCCTCCGGCCGCTCGTCCTCGAGGTGCTCGAAGGCCGAGACCATCACGCCCACGCTGTTCTGCTGGTTCCAGGCGTGGTCGGCGTAGGCGAGCCAGCCCTGGACGGAGCCGTCGAACACCTGGAGCGCAGTGGGGCTGTTCGGATCGTCGAGCTCCGCGGCCAGGGCCCCCTCGGCGCGCAGGAACTCCGCGCCAGTGGTCCAGCCGCGGGTCCCGTCCAGGCTGTTCCAGCCGTAGGTCAGGTCGAGGCCGAGCACGCTGGAGTCGAGGCCGTCGACCTCGAGGCCGTCGGGGGCATACTCGAACCCAAAGTCGGGCATCGACCGGTACGACGCGCCCACCTGGAGCACGCCGTTGTCTCCGGCGTCGGTCATGGCCGTGGCGCGCGCGGTGACGATGAGGTCCTGGAGGGCACGCCTGTTCTCGAGGTGGACCTCCACCTCGTCGCCGCCCTCGCCGCCGTGGCCGTGCCCGTCGTCCCCGAACAGGAACCCGTGGCCGTGCTGCTCCATCTCGCCGAACAGGCCGAGGGAGAAGCGGAACGCAGTTTCGTCGCCGATCGGGCTCCAGTGGTCAAGCTGGAACCCGGTGCCGGGCACCTCGGTCCCCAGGTACTCACGCAGGACCGCCGGCCGCTGGGGCGTCATCAGGTCGTGAACATGGACCTGCATCTGCTTGCCGAAGTCGATGAAGAACTTGCCCGCGCGCAGGCTCGTGCGCTCGGCGAGGCCCATGTAGAAGAGCGCGCTCTCGGTGAGCTCGACTTCCTCGGAGTTGGTCTCGAGGGCGAAGTTGCCCCACCAGTCGGGGGCGATCGCCCCCTGCAGGGTGAGCTCGGCGACATTCAGGTCCAGGGCGAAGCCCTCCTCCTCACCGTCGTCCCCAAAGGAGAGCGAGCCGTCGAAGGCGACGCCCGCCGCCGGGTTCCAGGCGCTCGTGAAGCGCGTGGTCTGACCCCAGTAGATGCGCGGCATGCCCGGGCTCTTGAGCAGGCCGACCGGGGACTGGGGGGGCGCGTCGGACTGCGGCAGCTGGGCCTGGGCGAGGCCGATGGGGAACGCGTGGACGAGGAGAGTGCGTGCGGCGCAGGCCGCGGGGGAGTGAGTCATGGGGGACGCTCCGCGCAGAGCGGAGCCTGTCGGGCTGCGGCGCTGGGCGCCGCGGATGAGTGGTTGTTGGCGGCGACGGGCGCGCGGTTGACGCGCCGGCCTACGATCGCGAGCGAGCACTCGCCCGCGAGATTCGGGCACGGAGGCGTCAGCCTCCCTGCCACGGGGCGCGCGCGCCCCGACCCGCGTGCCGCTGCGCCTCCCGCAGGGGGGGGCTGCGCGCCGCGGGTCCTCGTCCGTCGGGCTCTCTCCAGGGGCCCGTCAGCCGAGGGCCGGCGGACCCCGAGGCGCCGGGAGCTCCAGGGCGTCCCCGCCGAAGCAGGCGGACGGGGGCCCCGGCGCCCAGTACGGCGGTTCGGTGCACGGTTCGGGGTGTGCGGGGGCGCCGGCCAGGGGCGCGCCTGCGAACAGGCAGAGGCCGCATTCGCCGGCCGAGGAGGCCTCCCCGGCGTGGAGCGTCGCGGACGGTTCGCGGTCCGGAGCGTGGGCCTCAGCAACCCGCGCCCCCTGCCCCTCGGCATGGGAGTGGTCGCACGCGTCGGTCGACCCGTGGTCATGGAACGCGATGTGCGCCGGGCCGGTCACCAGGAGGCACAGCGTCAGCGGCAGCGCCAGCAGGGACCACACGCGTCGCGCCCGCCTCTGGGCGGACCCGGGGGACCTGCGGTCCCGGCGCGACGCGGTTGCTCGGCTCACGGCAAAGACTCTAGGCGGGGCTTGCCCGCAGCTGCAAGGGGCTTGCGGCTGAATCCTGCAAGCCTCTTGCAATGTCGGGCCAGGGCTCGGTCCCCGCGGGGAAGGGGCCTATGCTCCTCGCCGTGGAACGCACCTGCGACGCCCTCCTGCTCGACCTCGACGGGACCCTCCTGGACCGCTCGGAGCGCGTGCGCCCCGCCTCCCTCGAGGCCCTGCGCGCCGCGCGTGAGGCGGGCGTCCGGGTGCTCGTGGTCACCGGCCGCTCCTGGGTCTCCTCCGAGCCCATCCTCGCCGAGCTGGACCTCGACACCCCCGCCGTGCTCTTCAACGGAGCCGCGGTGCTCGAGCCTGGCGAGGGGCGTCTTGTCGAGGAGCGCCTGCTCGCCAACCGCACCATGGAGCGGCTGCACGCCTTCCGCAGCGAGCATGACGACCTGATGATCCTGATGGGGGCCCGGCGCAAGCTCTGCCTCACCCCGCGTACGGAGGCGGAGGAGCGCTCCTTGGATGGGCTGATCGGCGTCGAATACGCCACCGAGGAGGAGCTCGTAGCCGAGGAGTGCGTCATCCGTGCGACCTTCCTCGCCGAGCGGGACGAGGACCCCCAGGCGTACGCGCGGGCCATCGCGGCCCGGGTGGCGCGGCCGGTCTACACCACGCACTTCCCGCTCTCGATCCTCTCGCGCCACCGCGCCAGCCGCTTCATCGCGGTGGACGTGCACGCACCCTGCCTAGGCAAGGCCGAGGCCCTGCGGGTGGTGGAGGAGCGCTATGGCATCCCCGCCGCGCGGGTGTGCGCCGTGGGGGATGCGGACAACGACCTGCCGATGCTGCGCGCCGCGGGGCTGGGCGTGGCGATGGGCAACGCGCTCCCCGAGATCCAGGCGGAGGCGGACCTCGTCATCGGCGACAATGACAGCGACGCGGTCGCGAAGCTGGTCGAGGGCCTGCTGTCCGGCTCCCTGCACGCGGGCGCGCCTGCCTCGTGAGCTTGCGGCCCTTCGTCCCCCCGGGGCTGCTCACGGGCCCGCACGCGCAGACCCTCTGGGCCGGCCTGCTCCAGCGGCCCGCGGCTGTGGCCGTGCGGCCCGAGCGCCTGGAGCTCGCGGACGGCGACTTCCTGGACCTGGCCTGGCTCGACGGACCCGCGGGTGCCCCGCTGGTCGTGGTCCTGCACGGGATGCAGGGCTCCCTGCGCTCTCCCTACGCTGGAGCCACCCTCGCGGGGCTTCGGCACCTCGGGTTGCGGGGTCTGTTCGTGCACTTCCGCGGCTGCGGCGGAGAGCCCAACCGCCTGGCGCGCGGCTACCACTCGGGCGAGACGGGCGATCTCGGGACGGTGCTCGCCTGGCTGCGGGGGCGCGAGCCGGAGACGGTGTTGGGTGCGGTGGGCTTCTCCCTGGGCGGGAACGTCCTCGTGAAGCACCTGGGCGAGGAGGGACCGGCCACGCCCCTCGCCGCGGGCGTGGCCGTGAGCGTGCCCTTCGACTTGGCCGCCTGCGCGGACGCTCTGGACCACGGCGCCGCGCGCATGTACCGGGGCTGGCTGCTGCGCAAGACCTTCCCCCTGGTCCGCGCCAAGCGCGCCCTCTTGGAGGCAGCAGGCGTGGATGTGGACGGAGTCCTGCGCTCGGTGACCATGCGCGACCTGGACGGCCGGCTGACCGCGCCGCTGCACGGGTTCCGCGACGCCGACGACTACTACCGGCGGGCCTCCGCTGGTCCTTACCTCGCGCAGGTCGAGCGCCCGTGCCTCGTGGTCCACGCCCTCGACGACCCCTTCATGACCCCCGAGGTGGCGCCCGGGCCGGACGCGGTCTCCCCCGCGGTCCAGCGTGCCGTGTTCGCCCACGGCGGGCATGTGGGGTTCCTCGAGCCGGGGCCGGGCCCACTGGGACACCTTCGGCCCCGTTCCTGGCTGGGGGGGCCGCCGCTGGAGTGGCTCGCCGCGGCCCTGCGGGCCTGAGGGACCGGACCTCTAGTCCTTGGTCTTGGCGGCGGGCTTGCCCGACTTCGCGGGCTTGTCGGAGGCCTTAGAGCTCGCCCCGCTGTCCTTGCTCGTCCCTTCCTTGCCGCTCCCGCTCCCGCTCTGCGCCGCCTTGTCCGCCTTCGCGCCCTCGGTGTAGGACTGGCTGCGGTAGTCGGTCTGGTAGTAGCCCGAGCCCTTGAAGAGCAGGCCCCCGCCAGCGCCGATCAGGCGCTCGAGCGCACTCTTGCCGCAGCTGGGGCACTTGCGCTTGGGGCGCTCCGACATGGACTGGAACAGCTCCAGCTCGTGGCCGCAGGCCTTGCAGCGGTAGTCGTAGGTGGGCATCAGGCCTCCTCGGCGGCGCCAGCCGCGTCGGTCGTCGCCGCGTCGCCTTCGTCTCCGGCGCTCGTCGGCGGCTCGGGGGCGGCCACGACCTTCACCTGGGCGTGGCGCAGCACGGAGTCCCCGCGCCGCCAGCCCTTGCGGACCACCGCCGCGATGGAGCCCGGCTCGGCCTCGGGATCCTCGACGGTGGCCACGGCCTGGTGCGCGCTTGGGTCGAAGGCGCCGTCCGTGGAGATGGGCTCGACCCCGCGGGCGGACAAGAGGCCTGAGAGCTGGTCGCGCGTGAGGCGCACGCCCTCCTTGATGGTGATCGCGTCGGGGCTGGTGACCTCGGTGATCAGGGCCATGTCGAGCCAGTCCGCGAAGGTCAGCAGCTCGCACAAGAGCGCGCCCTCGGCGCGGGACACGGCGGCGTCCTGGTCCGCCAGGGTGCGGCGGCGGAGGTTCGCGTAGTCCGCGCGCGAGCGGGCTAGCAGGCCCTCGAGCTCTGACACGCGCTCCTCGGGGGTGGGTTCGGGAGCCGGGCTCTCGCCCTCGGTGCCCTCCTCAGGCTGAGGGGAGTTCTCGGCGGTCTCCGGAGTCTCGGCCTCGGGAGCCTCTTCTTGCTTGCGACGTTTCCTCATGGCGGCGGCGGCGCTGGTTGCGGTCAGGAGAACTTGTCCATCAGACGGTCCAGGAACGAGCGCTTGCCCTGGGACTCAGCGAGGAGCTCCTCGAACTCCTCCAGCTTCTCGCGCTGCTCGCTGGTGAGCTTCTTGGGCACCTCGACGAAGACGCGCACGAGCTGGTCGCCGCGGCCGCTGCCCTCGAGGCGCGGGAGCCCCTGCGCGCGCAGGCGGAAGACCTTGCCCGGGGGGGTCCCGGCCGGGACGCTCATCTCGACTTTGCCTCGCAGGGTCGGGATCTCGACCTTCGTCCCCAGGGCCAGCTGTCCGAAGCTGAAGGGCAGCTCGGCGACGAGGTCGGGGCCGCTGCGCTGGAACAGGTTGTGGTCCCGCTCCCGCACGACCACGTAGAGGTCCCCGCGCACGCCGCCGGGAGGGCCCGCGTCGCCCTCTCCGCGCACGACGAGGCGCATGCCGTCCTCGATGCCCGCGGGGATCTCGACGGTCACCTCCGCCGGCTGGGTGTGGCCGCCACTGCCGCTGCAGTCGGTGCAGGGGGAGTCGATGGTCTCACCCGCCCCGCGGCAGGAGGGGCAGGGGGCCGCCACCTGGAAGAAGCCCCGGTTCTGGGCTACCTGGCCACGGCCCCCGCAGGTGGAGCAGGTGCGCTTGTCGGTGCCCGGCTTCTGACCGGAGCCGGAGCAGGTTCCACAGCTCTCACGGCGCTTGAGGTTGATGGTGCGCTCGACGCCGCTGTCGATCTCCTCGAGAGAGAGCTCCAGCTGGATCTTGAGATCGCGACCCTTCGCCGGGCCTCGGCGCCGGCGGCCGCCGCCGAAGAGGTCGCCGAAGATGCCGCCCCCGCCGCCTCCGCCGAAGATGTCCCCGAAGGCGCTGAAGATGTCCTCGATGTTGTTGAACTGGGGCCCGCCGTAGCCACCGCCCGCGTCGAAGGCCGCGTGACCGAAGCGGTCGTACTGCGCCTTCTTGGTCTCGTCCGAGAGGACGTCGTAGGCCTCGGCGGCCTCCTTGAACTTGCGCTCCGCCTCGGCGTCCCCCGGGTTCTGGTCGGGGTGGTGCTGCAGGGCGAGCTTGCGGTAGGCCTTCTTGATCGCCGTGGCGTCGGCGTCCTTGGAGACCCCCAGCACCTCGTAGTAGTCGCGCTTGTCGCTCATGGGTCGAGTCGTGAGGTGCGGATGCGGGGACGGAGGGCGGCTGGAGAGGCGCTCGGCTGGAGCCCCTGCTCAGCGGCCGGGAGCGGGGGCCTCACGCCTCCGCTCCCGGCCGCTCGTGGGACCTGGCTCAGGCGACGGAGCCGTCGACGGCGTCCTCGTCGTCCTTGAGGTCGGTGATCATCGAGTCGGTGGTCAGGAGCAGGCCCGAGACCGAGCCGGCGTTGGCGAGGGCGGTGCGCACGACCTTGGCCGGGTCGATGACCCCGGCCTTGAACATGTCGCCGTACTCGCCGGTCAGGGCGTTGAAGCCCACCGACTTGCCCTTCTCACGGACCGTCTCGGCGACCACCGAGCCGTCCATGCCAGCGTTCTCCGCGATCTGGCGCAGGGGAGCCTCCAGGGCGCGGGCCACGATCTGGCCGCCGAACTTCTCGTCGCCGCGCAGCTTCAGGCTGGCAACGGCCTCGGAGGCGCGCAGCAGGGCCACGCCGCCACCGGGGACGATGCCCTCCTGGATGGCGGCGCGGGTCGCGTTGAGGGCATCCTCGACGCGATCCTTGGTCTGCTTCATCTCGGCCTCGGTCTTGCCGCCGACCTTGATGATGGCGACGCCGCCGGAGAGCTTGGCGAGGCGCTCCTCGAGCTTCTCGCGGTCGTACTCGCTCGAGGTGCGCTCGATCTGGCCCTTGATCTGGTTGCAGCGGTCGCCAATCGCCTTCTTGGTGCCGGAGCCCTTGACGATGGTCGTGTTCTCCTTGGAGACCACGATGCGGCCGGCCCGACCCAGGTGCTCGGTGGTCACGCTCTCAAGCGAGATCCCGAGGTCGTCGGTGATCGCGGTGCCGCCGGTCAGGACGGCGATGTCCTCGAGCATGGCCTTGCGGCGCTCGCCGAAGCCGGGCGCCTTGACCGCGCAGACGTTGAGGACGCCGCGCAGCTTGTTGAGCACGAGGGCGGTGAGGGCCTCGCCCTCCACGTCCTCGGCGATGACCAGCAGCGGACGCCCGGTCTGGGCGGCCGCCTCCAGGGCCGGGATGAACTCACGCACGTTGCTGATCTTCTTGTTGCAGATCAGCACGTTGGCGTCCTCGAACTCACACACGAGCTTGCTCATGTTCGTGGCGAAGTAGGGGGAGAGGTAGCCCTTGTCGAACTCCATTCCCTCGACCACCTCGAGCTCGGTCTCGACCGCCTTGTTCTCCTCGACCGTGATGACGCCGTCGTCACCCACGGCCTCGAAGGCGTCCGCGATGATTGCGCCCACCTCGGGGTCGTTGTTGGCGCTGATGGCGGCCACGGCGAGCTTGTCGTCGCGGGTCTTGACCTTGCGGGCCTGGGCCAGGACGGCCTCGCTGGCGGCCTGAGTCGCCTTGTCGATGCCGTTGCGCAGGGCGATGGTAGAGACGCCGGTCGTCACGTACTTCAGGCCCTCGGTGAAGATCGCCGAGGCGAGCACGGTCGCGGTCGTGGTGCCGTCACCGGCCACATCGTTGGTCTTGCTGGCGACCTCGAGCACGAGCTTGGCGCCCATGTTCTCGAAGGGGTCCTCCAGCTCGATCTCCTTGGCGACGCTGACGCCGTCCTTGGTGACGTGGGGGCCGCCGAAGGATTTCTGGAGGATGACGTTGCGGCCGGCGGGGCCGAGGGTCACGCGGACGGTCTTGGCGAGCTTCTCGATCCCGCTGCGCATCTTTGCGCGGGCGTTGTCGTCGAAGAGGATCTGCTTGGCCATGGTGCTTGGGTGGTGGGTGGGTCTCGGGGGTGTTCTGAGGGGGTGCTGGCAGGGCGGCTGCGATCACATGCCGAAGTCGCCCATGCCTCCCATGCCGTCCATGTCGTCCATGCCCTCGGGCGGGCCGGCGGGCTTCGGATCGGGCTTGTTGGCGATCAGGCAGTCGGTGGTCAGCAGCAGGCTGGCCACGCTGACCGCGTTCTGGAGCGCGCTCTTGGTCACCTTGGCGGGGTCGATGATGCCCGCCTTGATCATGTCCACGTACTCGCCCTTGAGGGCGTCGAAGCCCCACGCGCTGTTCTTCTCGCGCAGGACGCGGTGGGCGACGATGGGGCCCTCGTGACCAGCGTTGCGGGCGATGGTCTCGACGGGCTTGGAGAGGGCTCCGTGCAGGACCTCGAGGCCCATGTTGTAGTCCACGTCGTCCTGGAGCTTGAGGCCGAGAACAACCTCGCGGGCACGCAGGAGGGCGGTGCCTCCGCCGGGCAGGATGCCCTCGGCCACGGCCGCGCGCGTGGCGTGCAGCGCGTCCTCGATGAGGGCCTTGCGCTCCTTGACCTCGGTGTCGGTTGCGCCGCCCACGTTGACCTGGGCGATGCCGCCGGTCAGCTTGGCCAGGCGCTCCTGGAGCTTCTCGCGGTCGTAGTCGCTGGTGGTCGTCTCGACCTCCATGCGGATCTGCTGGACGCGCGCCTCCACATCCTCGCGGCGGCCCTTGCCGCCGACGATCGTGGTGCTGTCACCATTGATGGTGACCTTCTTGGCGCTGCCCAGGTGCTCGAGGCCGACCTGCTCGAGCTCGATCCCCACGTCCTTCATGACGGCGGTGGCGCCGGTCAGGGCCGCGATGTCGAGCAGCATCTGCTTGCGACGGTCGCCGTAGCCAGGGGCCTTGACGGCGACGGTCTGCACGACGCCGCGGAGCTTGTTCACGACCAGGGTCGCGAGGGGCTCGGACTCGATGTCCTCGGCGATGATCAACAGCTGGCCGCCGTTGGCCTTGACCTTCTCGAGCAGCGGCAGGAGGGGCTGGATCGCGGAGATCTTGCCCTCGTGCACGAGGATCATGGCGCGCTCCAGGGCGCACTCCATGGTGTCCGTGTCGGTGGCGAAGTGCGGCGACAGGAAGCCGCGGTCGAACTGCATGCCCTCGACGATGTCGACGGTGGTCTCGGTGGACTTGCCGTCCTCAACCGTGATCACGCCGTCGCGGCCGACCTTCTTCATCGCGTCGGCGATCAGCTTGCCGACGGCCGGGTCGTTGTTGGCGCTGATGGTGGCGATGTCGCGGATGCCGGACTCGCCGTCCACCGGCTGGGCCATCCCCTCGAGCTTGTCGATCACGGCGCGGCAGCCGTCCTGCAGGGCAGCGCCTAGGCGCGCGGGCGCGGCGCCGGACGTCAGGGCCTTCAGGCCGCCGTCGAAGATCGAGGCGGTGAGCAGGGTCGCGGTGGTGGTGCCGTCACCCGCCACGTCGCTGGTCTTGCTGGCGACTTCCTTCACCAGCGAGGCGCCCATCTGCTCGTAGGGGTTCTGGAGCTTGATCTCCTCGGCGACGCTCACCCCGTCCTTGGTGACGGTGGGGGCGCCCCAGCCCTTGTCGAGGACGGCGTTGCGGCCGCGGGGCCCGAGGGTCGTGGTGACTGCCTTGGCGAGCTTCTCGACGCCCTTACGGACGGCGTCGCGAGCGTCGCTCTGGAAGATCATCTGCTTGGCCATGATCGGAGGGGTGATCGTTGGGATCCGTTGGGGTGGTGCCCCCGTGTGGGGCTCGTGGCCGGCCGGGGCGCCTAGGAGCGCCGTGCCGTCCGGCTGGAAGTGCGTTCGCACCGCCCCGTGTGCAAGAACGGTGCCGAACCCTCCTAGAGGGTCCTGGGGTGGGCGCTGGCTCCACAGGGCTGCTCACCACGTGCCTGGATGGGGTGGTGCGGTTCTGGAACGAGGTGCAGGAAGCCCCGACACTGCGCTTCGTCCTGGGCGCAGCGGTGGAGATCAACAA
>JBDQFW010000039.1:0-20700 GCA_040265735.1 Planctomycetota bacterium
GTCCTCTCCAACGCGCGCTGGTGCTCCGCCACGGTCCGCGTCGGGGGGAAGGACGCCGTGCGCCTCCGCTTCGTCCTCGCAGTTGCGGACGCGGAGGCTCCCGCATGAGCGACTGGCTGGGGCTGGCGGGCAAGCGCGTGCTCGTGACCGGGCTCTCGAACAAGCGCAGCGTGGCGGCCCACATCGGGCTGCAGCTGCGGGAGGCCGGCGCCCAGCCGGTCTGGATGGTCCGCACCGCGGAGCGACGGGAGGAGGTCTCTCGCCTCACGGGGGACGACCCCGTGCTGGTCTGCGATGTGCGCGAGGAGCAGGAGATCCAAGCCCTGGCGGACCAGGTCCGCGCGCTCGGCCCCCTGGACGGCCTCGTGCACTCGATCGCGTTCGCCCGCTACGAGGGCGGGGCGAAGCCCTTCCACCAGACCCCGCGGGCCCACTTCCTCGAGGCGGTGGAGGTCTCCTGCTACTCGCTCATGGCGCTCTGCGGCGCGCTCGAGGACCAGCTGCTCGAGGGAGCCTCGGTGGTCACGATCTCCATCTCCACCACCACGATGGCGTCGGAGTCTTACGGCTACATGGCGCCGGCCAAGGCGGCCCTCGACTCGGCGGTGGCGTTCCTGTCCAAGTCCCTTGCGCCGCGCGGCGTCCGGGTGAACGCCGTCCGAGCCGGCCTGCTCAAGACGCGCTCCTCCGCGGGCATCCCGGGCTACGCGGACGCGTGGCTCTTCGCCGAGCAGGCCACCGTCCGCAAGCGGGGCCTAGGCACCGACGAGGTCGCCTCCACGGCCCTGTTCCTGCTCAGCCCACGCTCCTCCGGCGTCCTGGGCCAGGGACTCGTGGTGGACGCGGGCATGGGCTCGAACTACTTCGACCGCGAGATCCTCACCCGCGCCACGCGCCCCGACTGACCGCTGGCCATCTGGGCGAGGACCGACGCGCCGGGCCGAGCGCCTTGACCCTCCTGGGCGAGGCGGCTGGGATGCGGTCATGCGCAGCGCTTGGTTCCTCCTCCCCCTCGCCGCCTTGGCCGCTCACGCCGCGGCGCTCCCTGCCCACGACGGGCCGGATCCCCTGGCCGCCTGGGACCTCACGGGACAGCAGGTCGAGGGGAGCCGCCTCGAGGCCCGCCTGGGACCTGCGGGGCGCATCGAGGGCAGCCTGCGCCCCGTGCGCCTGGAGGACTTCGAGGCCCTGCACTTCGACGGCGCCTCGCGGGTCGTGCTGGCCGACGACCTGAGCGCAGTGCGCGGGATCCTGCCCAGCAGGCACCTGACGGTCGAGGCCTGGGTCGCGGTCGAGCGCCCGCAGGCCTGGGGCGCGGTCCTGGGAGTCGTGCAGGACAACGGCAACGCGGAGGCCGGCTGGGTCGTGGGGCACGACGATCGGGTCTTCACCTTCGGGCTGGCGAGCGCGGGCGCGGACGACGGGGACGGGAGCATGACCTACCTCAAGGGGTCCACTGCGTTCGAGACCGGCCGCCTGCACCACCTGGTCGCCACCTACGACGGGCAGGAGATGCGCCTTTACGTGGACGGCAAGCTGGACGCCTCCAGCAGGGCCCAGTCGGGAGATGTGCTCTACCCCGCCGCGGCGCCGGTGACGCTGGGCGCGTACGCCGACCAGGACGAGGACCACCGCTTCGGAGGGCGCATCGCCAGCGTCGCGCTCTACGACCTGTGCGCGGGCGAGGCCTGGGTCGCGGAGAGCTTCGAGCACGGGCGCGCGCTGCGGGCGCTGCCGCCCTGGTACGCGGACGCGGAGACCTTCGAGCTCGTGCTCGGCCCCTACCTGCAGTACGGGACCGGCACGGGCATGACGATCATGTGGGAGACGACGCGCCACGCCACCACGCGCGTGGCCTGGGGCGACCGTGTCCTCGGAACCGAGGAGGAGCCGCCCCGCTTCGAGAACGAGGCCGAGGGCGAGCCCGGCCGCATCCACGAGCTGCGGCTCGAGGGGCTCGAGCCGGGCGGCGTCTACTACTACCGGGTCGAGTCCACCGACGCTGCCGGCAACCTGCTGCAGGGTCCCGTGCGCTCGTTCCAGACGGCGGTCCTCCCGGGGACACCCGTGTCCTTCGCGGTGATGAGCGACACCCAGGGCAACCCGGAGGTGTCCCTGGCCCTCGCTAACCTGGCCTGGGCCCAGCGCCCGCAGTTCCTGGTCCACGCCGGCGACCTCGTCTCCACCGGGAAGGACCTCACCCACTGGACCCAGCACTTCTTCCCGGGGATGGGCGAGCTCATCCAGCGCGTGCCCTTCTATCCCGTGCTCGGCAACCACGAGCAGGACGCGCGCTTCTACTACGACTACGTCTCCCTGCCGGACCCTGAGTTCCACTACGAGTTCACCTGGGGCGACGTGCACTTCCTGATGCTCGACTCGAACCGCGAGGTGGGCCCCGGCTCGCGGCAGCACGCCTGGCTGGAGGAGCGGCTCGCGGCCTCTAAGTCCCTCTGGAAGGTGGTGGCGTTCCACCACCCCCCCTTCAGCTCCGACGAGAACGACTACGGGGACCGCTGGCGCGGGCCCGGGACCGCTGGAGACCTGCGCACGCGCGCCCTCGTGCCCCTGTTCGACCGCTACGGGGTGGACCTGGTCTGGAACGGGCACATCCACTCCTACGAGCGCACCTGGCCCCTGGTGGACGGACGCCCGGTGGACGAGGGCGGCACGACCTACCTCGTCACGGGCGGCGGCGGGGGCGGCCTGGAGACGGCGGGCCCCGTGCGACCGCCCTTCCAGAACAACGTGCGCCACGGGCACCACTACTGCATGGTCGCCGTGAACGGCCGCACGCTGGAGTTCAAGGCCTTCGGGCTGGACGGCGAGCTCTTCGACCTCACGCGCATCGAGAAGCGCGATCGCTGAGGGGCCCTGCTGGATTCGCTCGGGGCCGGTCCCTAGGTTCGGATCGGGGCCGCCGCCCCGAACGCACCATGCGCATCCCGCACTCCTCCAGCGCCACTCCCCTGCTCCGACGAGCGCTCCCCTGGGCCCTCGGCTCCGCCCTGCTCCTCTCGAGCTGCGGCGGGGGCGGAGGCGCCGGCCTCGACGAGCCCACGGGCCCTGGAGACACCGCGCCCGGGCAGCTGCTCACCGTGGGCCCGGGGCCCCACCCGCGCATCGACCTGCCCGGGCGGATCTCGGTGCTCCTGCAGGTGCTCACCGAGGACGGGCGCCCGGTCGCGGGGCTCGAGGCTACCGACTTCCGGCTCGAGGAGGACGGCGCCGCGGTCAGCCTGACCGAGAGCGCCCAGCGCCTGCTCCCCAAGCCGCGGGTGTACCAGGCGTACGCCCACCTGCTGCTCGACCGCTCGGGCAGCGTGAGCGGCACCTCCGAGGGCCTCGAGGCCGAGCGCGCGGCGGCCCACGCCTTCGTAGACGCGGCCCTGGCTGAGCCGTCGGTCGCGCTGGCCGTGTCCTGGTTCGCGGGCGACCCGGGGCTGATCCCCGGGTCGGTGCCCAACTCCGGAGTCCCCCTCGGCTTCACCTCGGACGCGGCGGCCCTGCACGCTGCGATCGACAGCGACGAGGTGGTGGTCACCTCGACCTCCACCAACCTGTACGGCGCCTTCGTCGCAGGCCTCGACCTCCTGGCCGACGCCGCCGCGGACGCAGAGGAGGCAGACCTCGAGTTCTTCTCCCTGAGCCAGGTCACCTTCACGGACGGCACGGACCAGGCCGGGCTGGTCTCCCAGGCCCAGGCCTTGGCGAGCCTCGAGGCGGGCGTCACCGTGTCCGACGGGACGCGCCCAGTCTCCTCCTACACGATTGGACTCGGCGCCGAGATCGACCCGGCCGCCCTCGGGCTGCTGGGCCCCGACGGCTTCGTGCAGGCCGCGAACCTGCCCGACCTCACGCCGGGGTTCGTGGATGTGGCGAGCGAGGTGCGTGACCTCGCCAACAGCTTCTACCTGATCGGCTACCTCTCTCCGAAGCTCGCCGGCACCCATGACCTGACCGTCACCGCGGTGTCCGACGGAGGCAGCGCGTCCCTCGACCTCGTCTTCTCCGCCGACCTGTTCTCGGGGGGCGGCGGCTTCCTCGACTCGCGCGGCTCCGAGGAGCTGGGGCTCGACCCGCTGCTCCCCGGAGCGGTGGACGGCCTGCTCGCAGAGGCCGAGGGTGCTGCGACCGTGGCGCTCGCCAGCGAGGGTGCGGGCGGGGCCTCGCGCTCGCTCCGCTTCCAGGGCTGGGACGCGGACCTCGCGCCCACGGACCGCTACGGCTCCGCGGGCGGCCTCCTGGTCTCCGCGGTCGACGGGGACGACCACCTGACCTGCGCGGGCCTCGCGCGCACGAGCGCGGGTCTGCTGGCCCTCGTCACGACCCGGAACGGCCCCGCGGACCCGAGCCCGCGGATCGCGCTCCTGCGCATCGCCGATGACGGGGCGCTCGAGGTCGCGGGCCCCCTGGCCGATGCGGACACGGGTCTCGCGCGCGCTCTCGCCCTGTGTGCGGAGGAGGAGGCGGCCTTCGTCCTCGGAGAGGTGGACGCGGAGGGCGTCTCGCTCTGGCGCGTGCTGAGCCAGCCCTTCGCCTTCGACGCGACGTTCGGCGGCAATGGCCTGGCGACCTGGTCCGGCGAGCCCACGGCCACGGGCGTCGATGTCGCCCTCGCCGAGGCCGGCTCCCCCGCGGTGCTGGCCACCCTCCCGGGTGGCGGCGTGCGGCTGGTGCGGTTCGACTCCACGGGCGCCCTCGTCTCCGCGTTCGGCGCCGGCGGCGTGGCGAGCGCGCCGGCCCTCGGCCTGTCCGCCGAGGCCCCGAGCGCCCTGGCCGTCGATGCCCAGGGGCGCCTGGTCGTGGTCGGCTCGGTGGGCAGCCCGGCGCAGCCCGCAGCCTGGCGCTTCCAGTTCGACGGCTCGCCCGACACCGAGTTCCGCGGCATGACCGGCCAGCCGCAGTTCGCCACCGGCCTCGTCCTGCTGCCCTCGGTCTACCTGCAGGGAGACACCGCGCCGTTCCCCCAGGGCGCCTCCCTCGCCCGCGTCGTCGCGCGCCCCGACGGGAGCCTCCTCGCGGCGGGGACGCGCCCGAACGGCGAGGGCCACACCGACGCCGTGTGGCTGCGCCTGCAGGCAAGCGGTGCCCTGCCCCCGACGGGCCCCAGTCCGCCGGGCTGGAACGGCGTCGGGTTCCTCATCGAGGACGGCACCCTGGGCGATGACTACCACGAGGAGGTTCGCCACCTCGCGGTGCGCAGCGACGGCTGGATCCTCACCGGCGGGCGCAGCGCGCCCGGCCCCTCGGCCGCGGGCCCCGTGGTCTGGATCGACGGGGACGCCCGGCGGGTCCTGAACTAGGCCCTGCCGAGGGCCGCGGACCAGGCGGCCTCTACGCGACGAGTGACGGCCGCCCAGGTGAACGGGGCCAGCTCGGAGGGCTCCGACGGCGGCGCGGTGCCGGCGGCAAGGGCGGCCTCGAGCCCGGCGGCCAGGTCTGCCACGAAGGCTGCGCGCGCGGAGGGCGCCACGCGATCGGGTCCCTCCAGGGCCGGCAGGGGAACCAGCTGAAGGCGCTGAGAGAGGGGCTCAGACAGCGCGTCCAGGACGCCAGGGAGCGCGGTGGCCACCAGGCGACAGCCCGCGGCCGCGGCCTCCACGAGCACCAGGGGCAGGCCCTCGTAGAGCGAGGGCAGCACGAAGACCTGAGCAGCCTGCATCGCCGCGACGAGATCCGCGTCCGAGAGGCGCCCGAGCACCTCGACCCCCGGCTGGCTCAGCGCGCGGGCGCGCAGGGCCTCGGCCTCCGGCCCGGCACCTCCGCCCGCGAGGCGCAGCGCTGCGCCCGGCCTGCGCGCGCGCACGGCGGCGAAGGCATCGAGCAGGGGGCCCACCCCCTTGGCCTCGCTCCACTTGCCGACGAAGAGCACCGAATCGGCGTCAGGCTCGCCGCCGCGCGGCCGGAAGCGGGCGGCGTCGAAGCCGGCACCCACCACCGTGATCCGCTCGGGAGGCAGGCCGAGCGCCTCCCGGTAGCGCGCGGCGTGGTCGGCGTGCAGGGCGCACAGGCTGTGCGCGCGGGACGCTCCCGCCGTGACCTCCTCGCGCAGGTGCGCGGTGAGCTGCATCTGGCGCAGGCCCGTCCCATGGCCGTGCAGGACCACGGGGACCTCCCCGGCGACCTCGCAGGCCAGGGCGGCCCCGAGCCAGGCGTGGTGGACATGGAGCACGTCCGGCCGCTCGGCCTCGAGCGCGCGCTCGAGGGCGGGCCGCCACGCCGCGCGCCAGGCGTCGAGCTGCTGCGCGCCGAGCTGGCTCCAGACCGAGCTCGGGTAGGGCATCACATCGCTCATGCCCACCACGGGGAAGGGCAGGTCGCCGCCCGGGCCGAAGCGGACCGCATGCACGCGCGCGGGCTCGACCCCGGCGACGGCGGGCAGCGGCTCGTCGGCAGGGACCCCGCAGAGCACCGCGTGGGTCCACGCCTCGGCCGCGGAGGCCAGCGCCTCAAGGGTCGTGCCGCTCCCGGTCCAGCCCGGTCGCTGGGTCGTCACCTGCAGCACCTTCACGGCTTGGAGAGTACACGGCGCACTGGCCGCCGGCCGCTAGACTCACGGTCGTGGACGCTCCGCTCATGGTCCAGGTCGCCGTGCGGCGCACGCCCGCAGCGCCGCCCACCGGCGCGGAGCGCGTGCGCGTCCAGCGGGCTCACGCCCGCGAGACCCTCGACCTCGCGAGCAGGACCGTCTGCGGACCCGCGGGGCCGTGGCCCCAGGAGGAGGACGGCGGGCGCCCCCTCCCTCTCGAGGGCTGGCACTGGTCCATCAGCCACGACGCGCACCTGACGATGGGCGGGCTCGCGCGCAGGCCGGTCGGCGTGGACACCGAGCGGATCCAGGAGCGACGCCTGGCCCTGGCCCAGCGCGTGCTGAGCGCGGAGGAGCGTGCGCTCCTCGCGCACGAGGATCCGGCGCTTGCCTTCACGCGCAGCTGGTGTGCGAAGGAGGCCGTGCTGAAGGCGCGCGGGATCGGGATGGCGGGGCTCTCGCGCTGCCGCATCCGCGTCGTCGAGCCCGAGCGGCTGCTGCTTGGCCTGGATGGCGAGGAGTGGCGGGTCGAGCAGGCCCGCGTCGACGACAGCGTCGTGGCCGTGACGGCGGCGGGGGCCGAGTGGAGCCTGGAATGGAGCGGGGTCGCGGTGGGTCCCCTGCACGCGAGCCCCTAGGATCGGGGCATGACGACGCGCGCTCTCTCGCTCCTCGGTCTGCTCGGAAGCCTGGCGGCCTGCTCCGCCGCGACGGGGGGCGCATCCGCGCCCGAGCAGCCGGCGCCGCCGAACATCGTCTTCTTCCTGGCGGACGACCTTGGGTACGGCGAGGTGGGCTCCTTCGGCTCCGAGCTGATCCCCACCCCGCACATCGACTCGATCGCCGAGCGGGGAATGCGCCTGACGCAGCACTACTCGGGCAGCCCGGTGTGCGCCTCAAGCCGCTGCGTCCTGCTGACCGGCCTCCACACGGGGCACTGCGAGGTGCGCAACAACTGGGAGAACGGCGGCTGGGGCGAGGGCGACCCCGAGGGCCAGTGGCCCCTGGCCGCCGGGACCGCCACGCTCGCACGCCAGCTGCAGGATGCCGGCTATGCGACCGGCGCGGTGGGCAAGTGGGGCCTGGGCGGGCCGGACACGACCGGCGCCCCCGAGAACCAGGGCTTCGACTTCTTCTGTGGCTACCTCTGCCAGCGCGTCGCGCACAACCACTATCCCACGCACCTCTGGCGCAACGGCGAGCGGCTGCCCCTCGGGGACAACGCCTGGTACCACTCCCACCAGAAGCTGGCCGAGCCCCTCGAGAGCGAGGAGGAGTACTACGCGCGCTTCGACTCGGGCGTGTACGCGCACGATGTGATGCAGGAGCAGGCGCTCGAGTTCCTCCACGCGAACGCGGACCGCCCCTTCTTCCTCTACTACGCCTCGCCGATCCCCCACGCCTCCCTGCAGGTGCCGCCCGAGTGGCTGCTGCCCTTCCCGCGGGAGTGGGACGAGGAGCCATACCTGGGGACCAAGGGCTACCTGCCCCACCCGCGTCCGCGCGCCGCCTACGCCGCGATGGTCGCCCACCTGGACGCCCAGGTCGGCGCGGTGCTGGACACCCTCGAGGAGCTGGGCGTGGCCGACAACACGCTGGTGGTCTTCACGAGCGACAACGGCCCCACCTTCAACGGCGGCACCGACTCGACCTTCTTCGCGAGCGCGGCCGGGATGCGAGGCCTCAAGTGCTCGGTGCACGAGGGCGGCATCAAGGTCCCCACGGTCGCGTCCTGGCCCGGGCGCATCGCGCCGGGAACCAGCTCCAACTTCGCCAGCGCCTTCGAGGACTGGCTGCCGACCCTGCTGGAGGTCGCCGGCCGCGCGCCGGCCGCGGCCACCGACGGGGTCAGCCTGGTGCCGACCCTGACGGGAGCGGCGGGCCAGGTCCCCCACGACCACCTCTACTGGGAATACGCGGGGCAGCAGGCCGTGCGCGAGGGCAGCTGGAAGGCGGTGCGCACCCGCCTGCGCAAGGGAGACCTGACGACGCTGCTCTTCGACCTCGAGACCGACCCCGCAGAGCGGCACGACCTGGCCTCCGAGCGGCCCGAGGTCCTCGCGCGCATGGAGGCCCTCTTCCTCGAGGCACGCACGCCCTCGGAGCAGTTCCCCCTGCCCGCCATCGACCTGCCCGTAGAGAGCGAGGGCTGACGCGCGCCCCCGGGCAGGGCCGTCAGGAGGAGTTGAGCAAGGCTCACCGAGGCGGGCCGAGGGGCCGCACCTCGCGGCCCTCGACCCCGGTGAGGCGGTCGCCCAGGCGCGCCCTCAGGGCGTCCGCGCCCGCGCGCAGGCGCGCCACGACCTCCGGGCGCGCGGCCGCCAGGTCGACGCTCTCGCCCGGGTCCGCCTCGAGGTCATACAGCGCGAGAGGCTGCTCCACGCCGTAGTCGTACTGGGCGGGGATGCCGCCGAGCCCTCCTGCGCGCGCACCCAGGGACCGGTAGCGGTGCGGGAAGTGGAGCTTCCAGCGCCCGCTCACCACGGCCTCCAGATCCCCCGCGTGGTACCAGAGCCCGTAGAGGTCCTGCGGTGAGCCCGCTCCCTCCGCGCCCAGCCAGAGGTCGAGCGCGCTGCGTCCGTCGATGGGCAGGCCCGGCAGGGGCGCCTCCACGAGCTCCGCGATCGAGGGCAGGACATCGATGGTCATGAGCGGGTCCTCGACGACTCGGCCCGCCGGCACGGCGCGCGGGTAGCGCAGCAGGGCCGGAACGCGGACGCCGCCCTCGAAGGTCGTGCCCTTTCCCTCGCGCAGGCCGCCGGTGCCGCCCGCGTGATCGCCGTAGCTGAGCCAGGGACCGTTGTCCGAGGTGAACAGCACGAGCGTGTCGTCGGCGACGCCGGCGCGGTCGAGGGCGGCCAGTACCTCCCCCACGCTCCAGTCGAGCTCGCGCACCGTGTCCGCGTAGGCGGTCGGCCCGCGCCCGGCGAAGCCAAGGGACGCGAAGATCGGCACGTGCGGCATGGGGTGCGCGAGATACAGGAAGAACGGTCGCCCCGCCCCTGCCTCGCGCTCGACGAACTCGACCGCCCGCTCGGTCACCGAGCGCGTGAGGGTCGTCTGGTCGGGGTCCAGGTCGAGGACGGTGTCCCCGAGCATCAGCGGCAGGGGCGCCCAGGCCCCCGGGGACTCGGGATGGAACCTCCACATGTCGTTGGAGTACGGCAGCCCGAACCACTCATCGAAGCCGTGGCGCGTGGGCAGCGACTCGGGGTGGTGACCCAGGTGCCACTTGCCGAAGAGCGCGGTGGCGTAGCCCTGGGCCTGCAGCAGCTCGCCCAGGGTGGTCTCGTCGGGGTTGAGCCCGCGGCGCGATCCGGGGCCCAGGGCGCCAGCGATCGACAGCCGGTTGGCATAGCACCCCGTCAGCAGCGACGCCCGCGAGGCGGAGCACACGGGCTGGCTCACGTAGAAGCGCGTGAAGCGCGTCCCCTCGTCAGCGAGGCGATCGAGGTGCGGTGTGTGCCAGCGCGTCTCCCCGTAGCAGGAGAGGTCACCCCAGCCGAGGTCGTCGGCGAAGATCACGACCACGTTGGGCGGCAGGTGCGTTGCGCAGAAGGGCGCCTCGGAGTCCGCGCCAGATTCGCCGGGGGCAGCGCAGGCGGCGAGGAGCGCCAGGGCTCCGAGGGCGGGCCTCATCGCCCCTGCTCCTGCTCCGCCAGCACCTCGAGCACGCCGCGCGCGGGGACGGCCGGAGCCTCCCCCACCCGCAGCAGGGGCGGCTGGGCCCCGCGCCGCTCGAGCTCGGCGGCGAGCACGCCGGCCAGGCGCCGCAGGTCCTCGGGGCGCTCGCCCGCCAGGTCCTTCTCCTCGCCTGGATCCTGCACCACGTCGAACAGCTCGAGGCGGCCGGCCCCCTGGAAGAACAGCAGCTTGAGGTCCCCCAGGCGCACGGCGCTGTAGGGCTGGATCCCTGGCCCGTGAACGCCCCAGAAGTGCGGCATGTGCCACACCAGCGGGCGCGCCTCGCCGGGGCTCTCACCGCGCAGCAGCGGCCGCAGGTCGCGCCCGTCCACCGCATGCCCCTCGGGTGCCTCCAGCCCCGCCGCCGCCAGCAGGGTCGGGTAGAGGTCGTGGCTGATCACGGGCTCGTCGCTCGCGCTGCCCGGCTCCACCTGGCCGGGCCAGCGCACGACCCACGGCACGCGCACGCCGCCCTCGTAGGCCGAGCCCTTGCCCGAGCGCAGGGGCGCATTGTGGGAGTGACGCTCCCCGCCGCGCGCGTGGGCGCTCAGGCCGCCGTTGTCGGAGGTGTAGACGAAGAGCGTCTCGTCCAGCATCCCCTCGGCCTCGAGGGTCGCGAGCAGCGCGCCCAGGGCGTGATCCACCGTCTCGACCATGGTCGCGTAGGCCGCCTCGGTCGGGTGCAGGTCGGGATAGTTCGCCAGGTACTTCGCGTTCGCCATGATCGGCGCGTGCACGGCGTAGGGCGCGAAGGAGAGGAACACGCGCTTGCCCGCGCGCGCGGCCTCGCGCACCTCGCGGCAGGCCTCGACCGCCAGGGCCTCGGTGAGGTACACGTCGTGGTCGTGGTAGTCCTCCAGGCCGGGCACGTCCCACACGGAGGCGCCGGGCTTGCCCTGACGCCCGTTGGCCCGGAACTGGTGCAGCCCCAGGAACGAGCCCGGCCCCCCCGGCGCGTGGCCCGCCACGTTGACCTGGAAACCGAGCGCCCGCGGATCCTCCCCAGGCGAGCCGATGCCCCCGAGGTGCGCCTTGCCCACATGAATGGTCCAGAAGCCGGCCTGGGCCAGCAGACGAGCAAGGGTCGGGTCCTCGGGCCCGAGCCCCTCCTTGCGCCAGTCCGGAGCGACGAGGCGCTCCCCCTCGCTCCGCTTCCAAGGCCCGGTCTGATCGCGGTCCGCGTACAGCGTCCAGTAGGTGATGTGCGAGCGCGCCGGGGACTGTCCGGTGTGGATGGCGGTCCGCGTGGGGGTGCACACGGGAGCGGACGCATAGCCGTGCCGCAGCACCATGCCCTCGGAGGCTAGGCGCTCCAGGTGCGGCGTCCGGTAGCGGTCGTTGAAGGGGGTCCGCTCGGCGTGGAAGGGGACGGAGGCGTCCTGCCAGCCCAGGTCATCCACGAGGAAGAGGACGATGTGGCGCGCGCGGGGTGCGGGATCCTCGGAGGGGTGCTTGGCGGTCGGAGCGACGGTGCCCTCGGCGGCAGCTCCGAGCAGGAGTGCCGTGGCCGGCAGGAGGTGGCGCAGGTCCATGCCCGCACCCTACCGCGATCGCGGCAGGAGCCCCAGCGATGGCCGTCCGCCGGCCGCTATGCTCTGGGGTCCCGCGGCAAGCGCGGGTCCTCAACATGCCCCTTGAACTCGTCGGCAAGGAGGGCGACCAGGTCGCCCGCATCCGTCCCCAGACCCCCCTCGAGAACGCCCTGGACGACGCCCGCGTCTTCGGCGGCGGCCTCGGTGAGCTGTGGCCGTTCGCCCCGCGCTTCCTCGAACTCGACGGGGCCTTCCTGCACTTCGTGGACGAGGGGCCCCGCGACGCTCCCGTGATCCTGTGCGTGCACGGCAACCCGACCTGGTCCTTCCAGTGGCGCGAGGTCCTCATGCGCATGCGGGGCCGCTACCGCGTCGTCGCCCTGGACCACATGGGCATGGGGCTCTCCGAGCGCCCCCACGACTGGAGCGACACGCTCGCCGCCCACCAGGCCGGCCTCGAGGCTCTGATCGAGCACCTCGACCTGCGCGACATCACCCTGGCCGTGCACGACTGGGGCGGCCCCATCGGACTCGGCGTGGCGGCGCGGCAGCCCGACCGCTTCCGCCGGTTCCTCATCACCAACACCTGCGTGTGGCCCGAGGCGCAGCTCCCGGCCACCCTCGCGGTCGGACGCCTCCCTTTCCTCGGCCCGTTCCTCACCGGCGGCCTGGGCCTCATGAATCGCCTCCTGGCCTCGACGACCACCACCAAAGGGCTCTCCCCCGAGGTCGCCGAGGGCTACCTCGCGCCCTACCGCACCGCGGGCCGGAGACGGACGGTGGCCGCGTTCGTGCGCGCCATCCCGCGCGGACCGGGACACGAGAACCACGAGGCCCTCGCCGCGGTGGACGCCTCGCTGCCCGCCCTGCGCACCAAGCCCACCACCCTCGTGTGGGGCATGCAGGACTGGGTCTTCACCCCCACGATCCTCCGCGGCTGGCGCGAGCGCATGCCCCGCGCCGAGGTGCGGGCCATCGAAGGCGCCGGACACCTGGTCATGGAGGACGCCGGCGCCGAGGTCCTCGACGCCCTGCGCGACCTGCTCGACCGCGACTGAGCGCCGCCTTGTCCGACCCGTTCCTCGCCCTGGGCCCGCTGCGCGAGCGCGTGAACGTGGCCGAGCACTTGCTCGCCCACGCCGCCGCGGCGCCCGAGCAGGAGGCCATCGTCGAGCGCACCGGACGGACGCGCCAAAGCTGCACCTTCGCCGAGCTGGCCGCGCGCACCGCGCGCCTGGCGAGTGGGCTGGAGGCCCGCGGAGTGCGCGCCGGCGACCGCGTGGCGGTCTTCGTGCCCCCCGGTCAGGACCTGATCGCGGTCGTGTGGGCCCTCCTCCGCATGGGGGCCCTGCCCGTGCTGGCCGATCCGGGCATGGGTCGCGAGCGGCTGCTGGGCGCGATCGAGCGCACCGCACCCCGGGTGCTGATCGGGGTTCGCCGCGCCCTGCTCGCGCGCGCCCTCTTTCGCGCGCCCTTCCGCTCCGTCGAGCTCGCGTTCTCCCTGGGCCCGCGCCTGCCGTTCCGGGCCGTCCCCCTCGAGCGCGTCGAGGCCGCGGGGACTTCGGAGCACCGGCCCTTCGACGCCAGCGCCGACTCCCCCGCGGCCATCCTGTTCACCTCCGGCTCGACCGGCCCTCCGAAGGGCGTGCGCTACACCCACGGCATGCTGGACGCCCAGGTCCGCGCCCTGCGCGAGGCCCTCGGCTTCGCCCCCGGAGAGCGTGACCTCTGCGGCCTGCCGGCCTTCGCGCTCTTCGACGCGGCGCTCGGCCTGACCAGCATCTTCCCGCCGGTCGACCCCGCGCGCCCCGCGACCGCCGACCCGGCGGCCCTGCTTGCGGTGTGCGAGGAGGAGCGCGCCACCACGGCGTTCCTCTCGCCGGCCCTCTGGCGCCGGCTCGTTCCGTGGATGGAGACCGAGGGCCGCCGCTTCGGCACGCTGCGACGGGCGACCTCAGCGGGGGCGCCGCTGCCGGTGGACATCGCTCGCCGCCTGCGTGCGCTGCTGCCTGAGAACGGCGAGCTGTTCACGCCCTACGGCGCGACCGAGGGGCTCCCCGTGTGCGTGATCGACGGCGCGACGCTCGCCGGGCACGCCGAGCGCATCGCGGCCGGCGCTGGCACGCCGGTCGGCGCGGCGGCCCCGGGCATCGAGCTCGCCATCGCAGAGGTGACCGATGGCCCCCTCCAGGGCTGGACCCGCGAGCAGGCGCTCCCCCTCGGCCGGGTTGGGGAGGTGCTGGTCCGCGGGCCCGCCATCACCCAGGAGTACGACGCAGCCCCCGAGGCCACGCGCCTCGCCAAGGTGGCGCACGAGGGCGGCGGCCCCGCATGGCATCGCATGGGTGACCTGGGACGCCTGGATGACGAGGGCTGCCTGTGGTTCCTCGGGCGCAAGAGTCACCGCCTCGAGACCGAGCAGGGCATGCTGGCCCCGGTGGAGCTCGAGAACGTGTTCCTGACCAGCGCGCTCGTCGAGCGCTGTGCTCTGGTGGGCGTGGGGCCCCGCGGCCGCGAGCTCCCGGTGCTCGTGGTCGAGCCTGCGGGGCAGCCGGTCCCGCGCGGCGAGCACGAGATCGCGCAGTTCATCACGGCGCTGCGGCGGACGGCCCGGACGACACCGCGCACCGCGGGCATCAAGCGCTTCCTGTTCCACCCCTCACTCCCGGTGGACCCGCGGCACAACTCGAAGATCCACCGCGAGGAGCTCAAGGCCTGGGCCGAGGGCCAGCTGGGGGTCACTTCGTGAGGGCCCTCGTCACGGGTGCGGGAGGGTTCCTCGGCGGTGCGATCGCACGGCGGCTGCGGGCGCGCGGGGACGAGGTGCTCTCGGTCAGCCGCGGGAGCCACCCGGCCCTGGCGGCGAACGGCATCGCGCACCACGCCCTCGACCTCGCGCGCCCTGGGTCACGCCTGCGCGAGCTGATGCAGGGCGTCGACGCCGTCTTCCACTGTGCGGCTCGCCCGGGGGTCTGGGGCCCGGCGGAGAGCTACCTGGCCCCGAACCTCGACGGCACGCAGGAGGTCGTTTCCGCCGCCGCCCGCGCAGGGGTCCGCGCCCTGGTCCACACCTCCTCCCCTTCGGTCTGCTTCGACGGGCACAGCCACCGCATGGCGCGCTCCCTGCCCCTCGCCCGGCGCTTCCTCGCCGCCTACCCCGAGAGCAAGGCGCGCGCGGAGGAGCTCGTGCTGCGAGGTCTTGGCCCCGACCTGCCCGGGACCATCCTCCGTCCCCACCTCTTGTTCGGCCCCGGCGACCCGCACCTCGTCCCGCGGCTGCTGCAGCGCGCGCGCGCCGGACGCCTGGTCCAGGTGGGCTCCGCGGACGGCACGCCGACCGAGGTGAGCCTGTGCTTCATCGACACGGCCGCCAGCGCCCACCTCGCCGCGGCGGACCAGCTGCTCGCGCGCGGGGTGGAAGCCCCGGTCGCCGGGCGGGCCTACTTCCTGGCCCAGCGCGAGCCCGTGGACCTGTGGGCCTGGATCCAGGAGGTGCTCGACGGCGTCGGTGCGCCAGGGCCGCGGCGGCGGGTGTCCGCTCGTGCCGCGCGGGTCCTGGGCGCCGCGCTCGAAGCGGCCTGGCGCCTCGCCGGCCGCGCCCAGGAGCCGCCCCTCACGCGCTTCGTAGCCGCCCAGCTCTCCACGAGCCACTCCTACGACCTCGAGCCCCTCGAGCAGGCCCTGGGCTGGCGAGAGGAGGTTGGGATGGCCGAGGCCACGGCCCGCACGATCGCGGCCCTCCGCGAGGCCTGAGGCCGGAGCAGAGGGACCCGCTGCGGCGTGCCGCTGGGCTCAGGCCTCGCCCTCGTCGAGGAGGCGCCAGAGCACCCAGCAGGCCACGCTGCGCAGGGGCCGCCAGGCCTCGGCCCGCGCCTCGAGCTCGCGCGGCCCGGGACGCTCACGGAGGCCGTCGAGGCGCCGCAGCCCCTCCTGCAGGCCGAGGTCCCCGGGCGCCATCACATCGAGCCGGCCCAGGCGGAAGAGCAGGAACATCTGCGCCGACCAGGGGCCGATGCCCCGCACCTCGACGAGACGCGCCACCACCTCCTCGTCCGGGAGTCTGTGCAGCCCGCGAAGCCGCAGGCTGCCGTCCAGGCTGCGGCGCGCGAGGTCCCGTAGGGCGAGGACCTTGTTGCCCGAGAGCCCCGCCCCTCTCAGCAGCTCGTCCTCGAGCCCCAGGAGGTCCTCGGCACGCGGGAAGCCGCGGCCCGGCGTCAGGGCGCAGGCGCGGCCCCAGATCGTCTGGGCAGCGCGGGTCGCGAGCTGCTGGAAGCAGATGGCGTGGGCGAGGGCCTCGTAGTGGCTGCGGGGCCCTCCCGCCGCGGGGAAGCCGGGGAAGGCCGGCACCCGGCGCAGGGCGCGGCCCAGGGCCGGATCGCGGCGCGCCAGGGACGCGAGGGCGCGCGCCGTGGGCAGCCCCGTCGCGTGCGTCCCGCTCACGGCCGGACTCCGAGCAGCTGCTCGAGGGCCTGGCGCGCGCGCGGTGAGGGCTCGGCTTCGAGCCGCTCCTCGAGGCGGGCGCGCTGGGACTCCGTCAGCCCCCCACGCAGCGCTCCCGCGGGCGCGGACCGCACCAGCCGCTCCAGGCACGCGCGTCGCACCAGGGCATCGTCGTCCTCCACGGCGGCCGCGACCCAGGCGTCGCGGGCCTCGGGACTCGCGGGGACCGCGCGGGCAGCGCGGGTCCGCAGGGCAGGCTCAGCGTGGAACGCGAGCAGCCCCAGCAGGGCGTCCCGCGCGAGCCCTGCGGGGTCGCTGCCGGCCGCGGCCGAGGCCAGGGCGGGGACGGCGCGCCAGCTGCGAACGGAGGCGGCACCGGGGCTGGGGTCCCGCAGCTCGCCGCCGTCCATGGCTTGGACGACCCACTGCCCCACGGGCTTCAGGTGGTCCAGCTCCATGAGCAGGTCGCCGTCGGGATCGACGACCACATCGAGGAGGGCCCCCTCGAGCGGCAGAGTCACCTCGACCTCACGCCCCGCGAGCTCGATCCGGTGCCGGCCGCGGCCGCTGTCCGTGACCACCTCGACCTCGACCTCGAGGCGGAAGAGAGGCACCAGCTCGTCGATCACCTGCGCCTGGCGCAGGGCCAAGTGCAGGGTGCCGGCACGCTCCTCCTGGCGCACCTCGAGGCGTGGCGCCCCGCCGCCCTCGACCCACTGCTGCACGAGGGGCCGCAGGTTGTGGCCGGTGGTGTCGAACACGGCCCGCACCAGGTCGGCGGTCTCCACGAAGCCCCCGGCGTGGCGGTCCAGGTAGTGCGCCACGGCGCGGTCGAAGTCCTCGGGGCCGACCGCCCGCCGCAGCATCTCGATCACCCACGGGCCCTTGGTGTAGACATGGTGCGCCGCGTCTGGACAGGCGCCCGCCACGCGCCAGCCCGCAGAGAGGGGCATGCGCGGGTCGGCGGAGCGGAGGAAGCGCTCGGCGCACTCCTCCAGAGCAAGCCGACGGGTGGGCTCACCCGCGGCCTGCCCCAGCCAGGCCAGCTCCATCCACGAGGCGAAGGCCTCGTTGAGCCACAGGTCTCGCCAGCCCCAGCAGGTCACGAGGTCCCCGAACCACTGGTGGGCGAGCTCGTGCGCGACGAGCCTGCGCGGCCAGTGGCCGAGGTCCAGGGCCTCGCCCTCGTCGCAGACGATCGGGTCGTGGACGAAGGTGAGCGTGGCGTTCTCCATCCCGCCGGTGACGAAGCCCTCCAGCGCGACCTGTCCGTAGCGGGCGTAGGGGAAGGGCTCCTGCAGGTGCTCCTCCATCCAGGCCAGCATGGCGGGGGTCTCGCCGAAGGCGCGTCGCGCCCGGTCCTCCCCCGCCCCTGCGGGTACCGCGTACTCGAGCTCGACCTCACCGGCAGCGTCACGGACGCGGTCGAAGCGCCCCACGGCCAGGCCCAGCAGGTAGGTCGGGACCTCCTCGTCCAGGCGCCAGTGCCAGGTGCGGGTCCCGTCAGCGTGACGCTCGGCTCCCACGAGCCGCCCGTTGGCGAGGGCCTCGAGATCCTCGGGCACGCGCGCGCGCACCTCCAGAGTGGCTCGGTCGTTGGGCTCGTCCCACAGGGGCAGCCAGTGCCGGTGGTCGTTGGGCTGCCCCTGGGAAAAGGCCAGGGGCACGGGCTCTGCCCCGAATCGGCGCGCCTCGCGGAAGTGCAGGCCGGTCTCCGGGCGCGCCCTGTAGCGCACGCGCACGACCTCCTCCTCGCCCCTCCGGAGCGGGGCTGCCAGCTCGACCAGCAGCTCCTCTCCTTCCATGCGGAATCGAAGCTCGCGGCCGCTTGCGTCCTCGATCCCGAGCATCTCGAGTCCCGCGGCGTGGAGTCGCAGCTCGTCCACCGACGACCGCAGCCCCCGGAACCAGCTGCTGCTGACCCCCTCCACCGTGCGTTCGCGCGGGTCCACGCGCACCTCGAGCTCCAGGTGGGTCAGGTCGGCCCGCCGCTCCTCCCCCGCGCGCTCGAGGGAGTCGGCCTGGAGCGGCGCCGCGCCCTTGCCCCCCAGAGGCGCCGCGCAGGCGACGAGGACCAGGGGAGCCAGCCGCGTGAGCAGGGTCATCGTGCGCATGCCTGCATCGTTGCGGAGCGCCCGGGCGCGGACAAGCAAGGGCCTGCCGCGGCCACCGGATTCCGCAGATCAGCCTCGACCCTCGCAAGAGCCGCGTTAAGGTACGCCCCCGTTCGGAGTGGGCCCGATCCCCCCCCCGAGGGGCCGGCTCCGTACGAGTCCTGTCCCTTCACCCCCCGACCCGAGGATCGGTCACCCCATGACTGCCAGCACCCGCCAAGAGGCGGTTCGCCGCATCTCGCACGAGAGTCTGCTCGACGCCGCCATCGTCGACGCCCCCGCCAGCGCGCGCATCCCCGAGTACTACGGGCGCTATGTCTTCAATGACCGCGTCCAGCGCGAGCGGCTTCCTTCGCCGGTCTACAAGGCGCTGCGCCAGGTCATCGAGACCGGCGCTCCCCTGAGCCGCGACATCGCGGACGCCGTGGCCAGCGCCATGAAGGACTGGGCCATCGAGAACGGAGCCACCCACTACACCCACTGGTTCCAGCCCATGACGGGCTTCACGGCGGAGAAGCACGACTCCTTCCTGAAGCCGACCGGCGACGGCAGCGCCATCCTCGAGTTCTCGGGCGCCCAGCTCTACCAGGGCGAGCCCGACGCCAGCTCCTTCCCCTCGGGCGGCCTGCGCGCCACCTTCGAGGCCCGCGGCTACACCGCGTGGGACCCGACCTCTCCCGCGTTCCTGCGCAGGACCCAGGAGGGAGCGACCCTCACGATCCCCACGGCGTTCTGCTCGTGGACCGGCGCGGCCCTCGACAAGAAGACGCCGCTGCTGCGCTCGAACGAGGCCGTCTCCAAGGCTGCCACGCGCCTGCTGCAGCTCGTGGGCGAGTCCCAGGTGAACCGCGTCAGCGCGAGCGCGGGGATCGAGCAGGAGTACTTCCTGATCGACCGCGAGTTCTACACCCTGCGCCCGGACCTGCTGGCCTGCGGCCGGACCCTGTTCGGCGCGCGCCCCTACAAGGGCCAGGAGTTCGACGACCACTACTTCGGGAGCATCCCGACCCGGGCCCTGCGCTTCATGCACGACCTGGAGTACGAGCTGTGGACCCTCGGCGTGCCCGCCAAGACGCGCCACAACGAGGTGGCCCCGAGCCAGTTCGAGCTGGCCCCCGTGTACGCGCCGATCTCGATCTCCACGGACCAGAACATGCTCATCATGGCGGTCCTCAAGGAGGTCGCCGAGCGCCACGGCTTCGCTGCCCTGCTGCACGAGAAGCCCTTCGCGGGCCTGAACGGCTCCGGCAAGCACCTGAACTGGTCGGTGGGTGACAACCTGGGCAACAACCTGTTCGACCCGGGCACCACCCCCCACGAGAACCTCAAGTTCGTGCTCTTCCTCACCGCCATCATCCGCGGCGTGGACCTGCACCAGGACCTGCTGCGGGCGGCGATCGCCAGCGCCTCGAACGACCACCGCCTGGGCGCCAACGAGGCCCCGCCGGCGATCATCTCGATCTTCCTCGGCTCCCAGCTCGAGGAGGTCGTGCGCTCGCTCATCGAGGGCCGCGCTCCCGCGGACGGCTCGAACGACGCGACGATCCGCCTGGGCGTCACGAGCCTGCCCGAGCTGCCGCGTGACATCTCGGACCGCAACCGGACCTCGCCCTTCGCGTTCACCGGCAACAAGTTCGAGTTCCGCGCCGTCGGCTCCTACCAGTCCCCCGCCTATCCCGCGGCATTCCTCAACACGATCCTGGCCGAGTCCCTCGAGTTCCTGTCCGACGCCATCGAGGGCGCGGGCGGCCCGAGCACGGAGAACATCCAGAAGATCGTGCGCGAGACCCTGACCGCCCACCAGCGGATCCTGTTCTCGGGGGACAACTACTCCGCCGAGTGGCGCGAGGAGGCCGCTCGCCGCGGGCTGCTCAACCGCGCCGGCACGCCCGAGGCCCACGAGGCCCTCGCCTCCGAGGACAACGCCCGCCTCTTCGAGACCTTCGGCGTCCTCTCCCGCGAGGAGCTCGAGTCCCGCTGGCATGTCCAGAGCGAGATCTATGTCAACAAGGTCAATGTGGAGGCGATGGCCACCCGTGACCTCGCCATGACCATGATCCTGCCCGCCGCCATGGAGCACCAGCGCCAGCTGGCCGAGTCGATCCTGGCCCTCGAGAAGGCCATGGGCGAGGGCGCGGCCGCTGCCCAGAAGGAGGTCCTGCAGGTCGTCACCGACGCCATCGGCCGCCTTAAGGCCTCGGTCGACAGCCTGCTGGCGATCCAGCAGGAGGTCGAGCCCATGGTGGACGACCTCGCTGCGCAGGCGACGGCCTACCGCGAGCGCGTCCTGCCGGCGATGAGCGAGGTGCGCGAGGCCGCGGACCTCCTCGAGCGCCTCGTGGACGACGACCTCTGGCCGCTGCCCAAGTACCGCGAGATGCTCTTCGTCCACTAGGAC
>JBDQFW010000040.1:0-20033 GCA_040265735.1 Planctomycetota bacterium
CCCCGGTCCCCATCACCGAGGACCCGACCGTGCGTCCTCCGTTCTGGCAGGTCCGAGCGGCCTGGCGCGGCCAGCAGGACGCCGCCTCCAGCACCTGCACCGCCGTGGCGGTGGACGCCCCCGCCATGGGGGCTGCGGAGGCCGCTCCCCTCGCAGCCGAGGGAGCCGGGGCGCCTGCACCCGAGCAGCCGTCCGACCTGGAGGGTGGATCTCCGGAGAGCAGCGCGACGGAATCCGCGGACCTCCCTGCGGCGCAGCCCGCCGCGGCCGTGCAGGACGACACCAGCCTGGGCTGGGACTTCGTGATCCCCTCTCGCCGCGAGGTCGGGGCCAAGGGGCACGGCCAGGATCCCGCGGCCGACCAGCCCGCCGAGGGCATCGGCGGCCCCTTCGCCTGAGCCCCGCCGGCGCAGGCCGGACTCCATGGCCGTCCTCGCCCTCTGTCTCCTGCTCGCCGGGTCGGCGCTTCCGCTCGAGGCGCGCGGCGACGAGTATCCGTTCGTGGCTGCGCTCGACGGTGAGCCCGGCCTGGGTTCGGACCCCGAGCTGCGCTCGGTCGAGCGCCTCTGGCGAAGGCCCGAGGACGGAGACCTCGACCAGGTGCGGTCCTGGTGGAGCCTACTCCGCGCCGTGGACCTCCATCGGGAGCGCCACGAGCGCGCCGAGGCGCGGCTCGGGCTCCCTGCCCTGGCGCGCTCAGTCACGGGCCTCGGCCCCACCCTCGAGCCGGGAGGCGCGGTCGCCGAGACCCTGGCCTTCGCCGCCACCGACCCCTTCAGCGCAGGCCTCGACGCGGAGCAGGCGCTGGTGCTCGTGCGGGTCCTGGGCGACGCGCGTCGCGCCGCGCGGGTCGTGCTCCTGGAGGAGGCTCGCTTCGAGGCCGGTCGGGTCCGCGCGGGCTTCGCGCTCCTCGACTCCCATACCCATGGCCTGGGGAGGCTCGAGGAGCCCGGCGTGCTCGCCATCCTCTGCACCCAGCTCGACCTCTCCCTGGCGCGCCTGCGCGCGGCGGTGAAGGACCTCGACGGCCTCGCTCCGCCGCTGGCACGCAGCGAGCTGCGAGCCCCCGGCGCCGACGCTCTGCGGATCGCCCAGGCCTTCGTCCTCGGGGACCGCGAGGAGGGGCGCGCCTGGTCCCTCTGGGTGGCCGACGCGGCCACCGCGCGGGACGCGCTCCTGTCCGCCTCGCACCTGGCCGCCTTCGACCGCTTCGCGGCGGCCCCCCTGGACGAACGCGCGCGAGGGATGGCGGCCGCCGTTGAGGCCTGCCGCGAGCTCCGGCAGGAGGCCGCGGAGCGGCTCGAGGGCCTGCTCCTCGCTGGGGGACTCCCGCGAGGCGGCTCGGAGGAGCAGCGCCTCGAGGCCCTCGGGCGCACGGCGCTCCTGCGCGACCCCCTGCACGCCGAGCTCAACCGGCTGGTGGGCCTGCTGACCGAGGCCAGCCGAGGACGGTTCTTCGCCCTCCCCTGGCTAGACCGCTCTCTGCACCTGGAGGGAATCCGCTTCTACGACGACTGGACCGTCACCGGCCGCACCCGCACCGCCGAGCAGCAGGACACCCTGACGCGGGTCCTGACCCCTCCTGATCCACCGGCGAGCGCCGCGGGCCCCGGAGCCTACGGAGATCGCTAGACTCGTCGGTTGCCCCGACTGCCAGGGAGATCAGCACGAGTCTCCCTCGGCGCCCCCCTCGGCGGGGCCCCTGCGCCCATGACCTCGACGAGCCAGCCCGACCTCGAAGGTGCCCCCGACATGCTGACCCGCGCCGCCGCGGCCCGCCCGGGGGACGACCCCATCTTCGCGCTCCACGGAGAGGCCACCCGTCGGGCTGCCGCCGGGGAGGACATCCTCAACGCCACCCTGGGCGCGCTCGTCGATGACCAGGGCGCCCTGTGCGTGATGCCGACCGTGTTCGGCGCGTTCCAGGCCGTGGACCCCACCCGCGCCGCCGCCTACGCGCCGATCGCGGGCGACGCCGAGTTCCTCGAGGCCGTGACCGCGGACGCCCTTGGCGGGCGCGCGGGGCTCGTCTCCAAGGCCGTGTCGGTGGCCACCGCCGGGGGCACCGGAGCCCTGCACCACGCGGTGGTCAACTTCCTCGAGCCGGGCCAGGCCCTCCTGACCACGGACTTCTTCTGGGGTCCGTACCGGACGATCGCCGAGCACACCGGGCGCGAGGTCGAGACCTTCCCCATGTTCAACGGCGAGCGACGCTTCGACACGGAGGCGTTCGAGGCCGCACTCGGCCGGCAGCTGGATGCTCAGGGGCGCGCGCTGGTGATCCTGAACTCCCCCTGCCACAACCCCACGGGCTACAGCCTCGATGCGTTCGAGTGGCGCTGCGTGGTGGAGACCCTGAACCGCGCGGCCAAGCGCGGACCCGTGGCGCTCTGCGTGGACCTGGCCTATGCCCGCTACGGGGCCGAGGGCAGCGACGCGTGGCTCGAGGCGGTCGAGGGCCTGGCCCCCGAGGTCCCCCTCCTGGTCGCCTGGTCCGCGTCGAAGTCGTACGCGCAGTACGGCGCTCGCGTGGGCTCCCTGATCGCCGTGGTGGGGGAGCCCGAGGCGCGCCGCCGGGTGAAGGCTGCCCTGCTGCACTCGTGCCGCGGCACCTGGTCGAACTGCAACCACCTCGGCCTGCTCGCCATCACCAGCCTCTTGGCCGATCCCGAGGCACGCGCCGCGGCCGACCGCGATCGCGCCAAGCTGGTGCGGCTCCTGAACGAGCGCGTGGCGGCCTTCAACGCCCTGGCGCGGCCCGCGGGGCTGGACTTCCCGCGCTACGAGGGCGGGTTCTTCGTCACCGTGTTCACGCCGCACGCCGCGCGCGTTGCCGAGCTGTGCCGCGAGGACGGCGTGTATCTCGTGCCGCTCAAGGGAGGCGTTCGCGTGGCCCTGTGCGCCACGCCCCAGGGCCAGGTGGAGCGCCTGGTGAAGACCCTGGCCTCTGCCCTGGAGCGCGCCTCGTGAGCCTGTCCGCCTCCGCCGCCCCGCCGCGCGGGGGGCACCTCGCGCACGCCTACGGGCCGCAGGTCACCCTCCTCGACGACGCCTTCTGCAACAGCGCCCTGGCGCGCCTGTCCCAGCCGAACACGCCCCACGCGGAGGTCGTCGCGGCCCTGCGCGCCGTGTACCAGCGCCTGGGCACGGAGGCCCTGGGGACCGAGCTCCCGCGGGTGAATGCCTCGGTCGAGACGCGCATGGCCGCGGTCGATCCGGCCACCGGGGTGTGGAGCGGCGAGGTCCTCGACCCGGAGGTGCCGGTGGTGGTGCTCGACATCATGCGCGGCGGGATCATCCCGTCGCAGACCCTGTTCGAGCAGCTGACCCTGGCCCTGCCCATCGAGAGTCTGCGCCTCGACCACCTGGAGATGGCGCGGGTCTCCGACGCAGAGGGCCACGTGGCCGGCGTCGACCTGCGCGCGGCGAAGGTGGGGGGGAGCACCGAGGGTGCCGTCCTCGTGATCCCGGATCCCATGGGGGCCACGGGCAGCACCGTCCGCCAGGCGGTGGAGTGGATCCGGGCCCACCACGGCCGGCCGCGGCTGGTTCTTGCCCTGCACCTGATCGCGACCCCCGAGGCCGTCCGGACGGCGGTCGAGCTGGGGCCCGAGGTGCGGCTGTGGGCCGCACGGCTGGACCGGGGCCTGTCCTCGGCGGCGGCGCTCGCCGAGGCGCCCGGCACCCTCTGGGACGAGGAGCGGGGCCTGAACGAGCACGGCTACATCGTCCCCGGCGCGGGCGGCGTGGGCGAGGTGCTCAACAACTCCTGGTGCTAGGGGCGTCCGCGGCCTGGGAGCGGGGGATCTCGGGACTCTCGCGCATCCCCGAGCGGATCCTGGCCGAAGAAAGGGACGCGCCTGACATGGCGTGCACCAGGGGCTAGACTCCTGGGCCCGGGGGCTGCTCCCCAGCGAATCCAGCCCCCCAGGGCGGTGCCACGGCCTCCGCGGCGCTGACCCCGCTCCCTCGAACCCACCGAACCCACCGACCCCCTACCGATCCGATGGCCTACGTCGTTGCCGAACCCTGCGTGAAGTGCAAGTACACGGACTGCGTGGACGTGTGCCCCGTGGACTGCTTCACCGAAGGCGTCAACTTCCTCGCGATCAACCCGGACGAGTGCATCGACTGCGGTGCCTGCGTCCCCGAGTGCCCGACCGAGGCCATCTTCGAGGAGACCGAGGTCCCCGAGAAGTGGGCCGAGTACGTGGAGCTCAACGCCAAGCTCGCCGGCATCTGGCCGAGCATCAGCGAGAAGAAGGACGCCCTCGACGACGCCGACGAATGGAAGGACGTCGAGGAGAAGCGCGAGCACCTCTCCGAGGAGCCCTTCGCGGGCTGAGTTCCGTGCGCGGCCCCAAGGGGCCTCTCACACCCGGTCCGGGCCCTGCCGCGGACCTCGCCATGGCGCGCATCCGGCTCCCGGAGGCGCGCCATGCGCATGAGGGCCCCCGGCCCGGGCTCCCTCAGGACCGCCGCGGGCGCGGGCGGTAGCCGCCCGACGAGCGTCGGCCGCGCACCTGGGGCCGCTCGCCCTCGCCCTGGGCCCTCGCCTCGAGGGCCTCGCGCGGGGGCTTCGAGGGGATCAGGCAGGTGCGGCCCTCGCCGATCAGGTCCTCGCGGCCAACGGAGACCAGGGCCTCCCGGACCAGGAACCAGTTGCGGGGCTCGAAGAACTGCATGAGCGCCTTCTGCACCCGGCGGTCACGCATGCGCTGCACCGTCTTGACCGGCTTCAGGGTCATCGGGTCGAGGCCCGTGTGGTGCATGCAGGTGGCCACGTCCATCGGCGCGGGGATGAACTCCTGCACCTGCCGCGGGCGGTAGCCCCGGGCCTTGAGGAACTCGGCCAGCTCGATCATCTCCTCCACGCCGGTGCCGGGGTGGCCGGCGATGAAGTACGGCACGAGGTACTGCTCCTTGCCCGCGCGCGCGCTCGCCGCCTGGAAGCGCTCAGCGAAGCGGTCGAAGTCGTCGCCGTCGGGCTTCTTCATCAGCTCGAGGACGCCGGGAGCCACGTGCTCGGGCGCGACCTTGAGGTGCCCGCCCACATGGTGCGCGGCGAGCTCCTCGAGGTAGTCGTCGTCGTGGCGCGCCAGGTCCATGCGGATCCCCGAGGCCACATGGACGCGCTTCACGCCCTCCGTCTCCCGGGCCTCCTTCATCAGCTCGCGGGTGGGGAGGTGGTCGGTGTTCAGCAGCTTGCAGACCGTCGGGTGGACGCAGGACATGCGCCGGCAGACCTGCTCGACCTCCGGCTTGCTGCACCGCATCCGGTACATGTTCGCGGTCGGGCCGCCGAGGTCGCTGATGGTGCCCTTGAAGTCGTGCGCGGAGGCTGCGCGCTCCACCTCGCCGAGGATGGACTCCTTGCTGCGGCTCTGGATCGTGCGCCCCTGGTGGAGGGTGATCGAGCAGAACGTGCAGCCCCCGAAGCAGCCGCGCATGATCGTGACCGAGTCACGGATCGTGCGGAACGCGGGGATCTCGTCGCGATAGCGAGGGTGCGGCCTGCGCTGGTAGGGGAGGTCGTAGATCCCGTCCATCGCGCCCTCGTCGAGGGGCATGGCCGGCGGGTTGATCACGACCCGGCGCGTGCCGTGGGGCTGCACCAGGCGGCGCGCGTTCCAGGGGTTGGTCTCCAGGTGGACCCGGCGGGTCGCCTTGGCGAATGCGAGCTTGTCCTCCTGGACCTCTTCGAAGGAGGGCATGGTGACCGTGCGCCCGTCCCCTCGGTACTCGTCGAAGCGGTGGTCGGGCAGGTCCTCCTTGGCGCCGAGCAGATAGGCCACCCCGCGCAGGGCGCGGCAATCCTCGATGGTGCCCCCCGCGCGCAGGGTCTCGGCGACGGCGACGATCAGCTCCTCGCCCATCCCGTACCCGACCAGGTCGGCCTTGCTCTGCACCAGCACGCTCGGCCGCACGGTGTCCGACCACCAGTCGTAGTGGGCCACGCGCCGCAGGCTGGCCTCGACCCCGCCCGCGACGACCGGTACGCCGGAGAACGCCTCGCGGCAGCGCTGCGCGTAGACGCCCGTGGCCCGGTCCGGGCGCAGGCCGATGCGGCCGCCCTCGGAGTAGGCGTCCTGGTTGCGACGCTTCCGGTTGGCCGTGTAGTGGTTGATCATCGAGTCCATGTTCCCCGCGCTCACCGCGTAGAACAGGCGCGGGCGGCCCAGGGCGCGCCAGGGCTCGACGCTGCGCCAGTCGGGCTGGGGGAGGATCGCGACGCGGAAGCCCCTCGCCTCGAGCACGCGCCCAAGGAGGGCGGCGGCGAAGGAGGGGTGGTCGAGGTAGGCGTCGCCCGAGACGAACACGATGTCGACCTCGTCCCAGCCGCGGGCGCGGACCTCCTCCGCCGTGGTCGGCAGGAAGTCCTGGGAGCGCGGAGCCTGGGGGCGGGTCATGGCGCCCATCGTAGGACGACGCTGGCGCCCTCAACCGGTCGGGTCCGCGGATCGCGCGATCCTGCGGCACCCCGCAGGCTCACTCCACCCGGACGACGCCGCGCGTCTCGGCCAGGACCTCGCTGGTCCCGGGCGTCCCGTCGAAGAGGGCCACGAAGCCCTGCTCCTCGGGACTGGTCCCCCCGCGCAGGTCGTCCACCCAGGCAGGAGGCATGGTCTGGAAGTGCAGCCGCGCGCGGATGCGGTGGCGGCCAGGGGCCAGGCCCTCGGGTAGAGGGATCGATAGGGCCACGCGGTCCTCTCCGCCCGCGAAGTCCTCGTCCTCGGCGGCGGCTCCCACCGCCCCTGTCCGTGCCGCGTCCGGGCCCGCGGGGCTCCAGCCCAGCGGCAGGAGGCGGTTGTCCTTGCGCGTCCCGACCATGGCCCCGACCCGCGTCGTCGGCTCGCCCGCTTCGTTCACCGCCACGCGCTCCCACACCTGCACCTGATCCGCGCGCTCCAACACCTTGTGGTGGGGCTCGCGCAGCGCCCGCTCGGGAGGCAGCACGCGTCCCTGCGCGTCCGGCGCACCGCTGTGGAACCAGGTCCCGTCAGGCCCCTCTACCTCCAGCTCGAGCCAGACGCGGCGCGAGGGGAAGCCGGTCGGGAGCTTGTGCCCGGCTCGGTTGGTGACGCGGACCTCGGCGCGGAGGCGCCCGTCCTCGACACGCGGGTCCTCGAGCGCCAGCTCGGCCGTCCGGCCCTGCAGCTGCTCGCGCGTGGCTCGCGCCGTGTCCCGGTACTGCTCGGGCGTCCCCGGCGCGCCGAGGGCCTCGCCGCCGGCCGCGAGCAGGTCCAGCAGCCGCGCGTTGCCGCCGACGATGCGGTGACTTCGCACCTCCGGCCGCTCGTCCAGGAAGGGGAAGTCGCGCCCGCCCGGGTTGTGAGCCAGACGCGTGGGGCCGACATCCGGCATGTGGCACGCCTGGCAGGAGCGGGTCTCCTCGGTCACCCCCTTGCTCTCGTAGGAGTACACGCTGTTGCGCCACTCCAGGTACGCGCCCTGCTCGAGGAAGGCCTCCTCGCCGTGGTGGGTCTCGAGGGTGTGGCAGGTGGCGCACAGGCTCGAGAGCACCATGTGCGGTCCGTAGGTGACCTCGTAGCCCGTGTTGACCCGCATCGGGCCGACGAAGGGCTCCGGGTAGGGTCCATACAGGCGCGCCTCGCGGTCCATGGGCGGGTGTCCGCTCCAGGTCTCCGGCGTCCCCAGGCCCTCCGGCCCGATGCGGTGGCAGACCGTGCACGAGACGCCCTCGGCCACGAACGCGTCGGTCAGCGCCTCTTCGAGATCGGGCGCGTCGCGGCCCGCCAGGGTGCGCTCGTGGTGCGCGACAGGCGCGTGGCAGCGCAGGCACTCGGCCTCCAGGGCGCGGGCTGCCTCCGGATCGGCGGCGTGCCGACGCTCACGCTCCAGCTGGGCGCGGAAGAAGGGGTCCACGAAGGCGGCCTGCATCACGGTGCCCCCGAGGGTGTGCACCGGGGAGATGTCCCGACCGTCCGCGGCCCGCAGGGCGCGCGCCCGCGGGGACGCGTCGTGGCAGCGTGCACACAGCTCGCGCCCGTGCAGGTAGCGGGTGTCGTCGTCCTGCGCGGGGAGCGTGGGGTGCCCCGCGGGGAGCGGCACGGGTTCGACCTCCGAGCGCCCAGGCTCGAGGCCCGCGGCCGCGAGCCCCATCAGGCCGGCGGCCGCCGCGGCGAGAGGACCCGGGCGAAGGCGAAGGAGGGGCGCCGTCGTCATGCACGCACTCTAGGGGCATCCGCTCGCGTGCGCATGCGCACGAATGCGGAGGGGCTCACCTCGCCCGCGCGGGTGCGCCGCATGCGGCAGGGCCCTACAGCTCAGGAAGACCCGCTGCTCAGGCGGACCTGCGTGCCTTCCACGCGCGGGCGCGCCGCAGCCACGGCCCCAGCTGCAGGTGGGCCAGCAGGCGCAGCGCGAGCGCGTCGCGCAGCACGAGCGCACGCGGGGGCGCCGGCATGACGCTGGCGGTCGCGGCGACGCCGGCCTCCCACGCGGGGCGGACGGACAGCCGGGTCCAGGGCAGGCTCCACGCGAGGCGTGCGGTCGAGCGGCGGTCCGTGGCGTCCTCCCCGGGCCAGCCCAGGGTCAGCTCGAGGCGCACGGCGATCCCAGCTTCCTGGAGCGCGCGCGCGCTCGCCGCGAGGGCGCGGCGGTCTTGGTGGCTGCGGAGCAGGCCCTGCAGGCGCGGGGGCGGACCGGCCTTCAGCCGAGCCTCCTTCAGGCCGGCCGCGGCCAGGGCGCGCGCGAGGCGCTCGTCGACGGCCTCTGCGAGCAGCGGGTTCGCGAGCACCAGCCGCGGGAAGCCCACGCGGGCGAGGGCCTCGGCAACCGCGAGGGCGTGCGTCGGGTCGTGGTCGAAGGCCTCGTCGAGGACGACGAGCTCTGCGGCGCCGCGCGCGCGGGCGGAGTGGGCCTCGGCCTCCACCTCCGCCAGCGGGCGGTACCGCACCGTGCGGCCGAAGGAGTGGTGGCAGGAGGGGCAGCCCTCGGGGCAGGCGCGCGCGGTCACGAGGGCCGCCGAGCCCAGGCCCAGCCCGTAGGCGCGCGGGTCCACGAGGTCCCAGGCAAGGGGGGCCGCGTGGTCGAGGGTCGGGCTCTCCGGGGCGCTGCGGCCCGTGCGGAGGCGTCCATCGGCGTCGCGCCAGGCTACGCCGGGAACCTGCTCCAGGTCGGCGGCCGGGCGGAGCAAAGCGGCGAGGGTCGAGGGCGAGCCCCCGAGCACGAAGTCGGCCCCCGGGAGATCCTCGCGGGGGTCGCGTCCGTGGGGGGGACGCACGATGAAGCGCGCCTCGGGAGCGAGGGCGCGCAGCGCGCGCAGGTCCGCCGCAAGGCCGCTCGCGTCCCGGTCCTCACCGTCCACCACGACCGTGCCGGGGCGGGCGGCTTGCAGGCGCGCGCCGAGCTCCTGGTCGTCGCTCAGGAGGGCCCCATCGAGGACCTGGACCTCAGCCGCGCCGGCCTCGCGCGCGGCGCCGGCCAGCGCGAGCAGGGTCACCGGCGGCGGGGTCGGACCCGCCGGGCGCGTGCGCCGGACGAGAACGAGAGGGCCCGAGGGCAGCGCGGGGGACGCTTCGACCATGGGCGCACGCTAGGGGTGCCTCGCCCTGGATTCCACACGCGCGCGGGCAATCCAGAACCGCTCGGCAGAGCCTTGTGCCGCGGCGCCTGCGCTGATCTCGAAGGGAGCCCGGAACGCCTTCGCCGCGGCGGCTCGGGCGCGCGGGATCCGCGCCTCAGGGACGCGCGCTCCACCGGACCGAGACGCGGCGCTCGGTGCCGGCGCGCTCCGCCTGGACGCAGGCGAAGGGTGCGGGGATCGCGTCGAACAGGGCCGCTGCTGCGCACGCTCCAACCAGGGGCGGCGCGTCTTCGACGAAGGCGCGCTCGAGGCAGAGGCGCAGCCACGCATCGCAGTCCTCGCGCGGCTCGAAGGAGCGGAAGCCCTCGTGCGGCTCGGCCTCTCCGGAGACGGGAGCCTCCCCGAGGCCGAAGAGCAGGGCGCAAGAGGTGGTGGCGAGACGGGCCCGCGCGCGCGTTGTGCCGAAGGTCCCCACGAGCAGGTCGGTGGCCTCCTGCTGGCGGGTGCCCGCGCGCGGTACGAGGTCCGCCTGCGTGAACGAGCCGAAGGCGCCCTCGCGCGAGCGCGGCTCGGTCAGCGCCAGGGCGGCGTTCTCATCCAGGGTCGAGGCGGCCACGGCCTCGCGCAGGCCGCTCTGCCAGCCGGTGAGGTCCGCGCCCTGGGCGGCGAGCACGAGCCGCGCGGCTCCGGGCGTGCCGTCGACGCCGCAGGTGAACGCAGTCGGACCCTCCAGACCCGCCTCGAGGGCCTCACCGACCGCCGGGGTCCACAGGGCCGCGCAGCGGGCGAGGGGATCGCCGGGCCCGCTGAGGGTCCCCGCGAGGGCGAGGCCGTGGCACGCGTCGAGCTGCTCGAGGCTGGGCGCCTCGGTCGGGCTGCCGCTGGACGCGCCGAACGGCACGCCGTCGAAGCGCAGCTCGACCGTGAGCGCGCCCTCCTCCGCCCACAGGAGCAGGTCGAGGCGGCTGGCCTCGCGGAGCTCCTCCAGCAGACCCGGGAAGGCGAGCAGGCCCGCGCTGGCAGGACCGCAGAGGTCGTGGAGCACGGCGAGGGGCTCGTGGCCAAGGGCGCGCAGGCGGTCCACGCGACCGCGCGCGCAGAGGTCCGCCTCCGGAACGGAGTCGAGCCACTCGGCGCGGCGCGCGAGCGCCGCGTTCCCGGGCAGGGTCACCCAGGTGCCGGCGCTGGCCGCCGGGCCCTGGCCGGGCGCGACGCGCAGGCCCTCGGCAAAGGCGCGCGGCTGCTGCACGGGGAGCACGGGCGACCACTGGGAGGCTCGATCGGGTCCGCGATGGGTGACCGCCAGAGCGGCGGCCTCATCGCGCCGCACCGACCGGGCGCGCCCGCCGTAGAGCTCGACCTGCGCCACGAGGTCGTCGACGCTCACGGCGAACGGGGCGCCCAGGTCCTCGGCGGCGAGGGCCAGCTCCTCGAGGCGGTCGAGGGAGGTGCACTCGATCCAGACCGTGGCGGCGGCCGGCACCAGGTCACGCAGGTCGCCCTCGGCCTGCTCGGGGGCCTGGCTCGGGACGACCTCCTCCTGGGTGCGGACCTCCGCGATCGCAGGGGCCACCGGAGCGGCCTGGCGCGCGGCGGGCGGCCGGGCGGGACCCTCGGCCTGGGGCCCCGGCTGAGCCGGGTCCGGGGTGCAGGCGGCGAGGGCGAGGAGGAGCAGCGGGGCGGCGGTCTTCATGGCAGGAGCTCAGGGCACAGGGCCCCGTCCTCTCCTCGACCAGCTCCCCCCCGGCGGCTTGAGGACCCTCCCGGCGGATCCCGGGGCGGGTACGCTCCAGGCCCATGAAGCCCCGCTCAGCCTCCCGCGCCCTGGTGCCCGCGCTCCTGGGCCTCGCCCTCGCGCCTCTCCTGCTGGCGCTCGGCGCACCCCCGGCGGGTGAGGTGCACCTCGTCGTGCTCCACACCAACGACATGCATGGCCAGGTGGTTCCCCTCCCGGCGACCTGGGTGAAGGACCAGGACCCCCCGCCGACCTCCGGCGGCCTGGCTCGCGTGGGGGCCTACCTCCGCAAGGTCCGCCGCGAGGTGAAGGCCGAGGGCGGTGCGGTGCTCGTGCTCGACGCGGGGGACTGGTACCAGGGGACGCCGGAGGGCGGCCTCGACAAGGGCCTCGGCATCCTGCGCGCCCTGGCGATGATGGGCTACGACGCGCTCGCGGTCGGCAACCACGAGTTCGATCACGGCGTCGAGCACTTCGAGGGCATGCTCGCGGAGGCACCGCTGCCGGCCCTGTTGGCCAACGCGCGCACCAAGTCCGGGGCCACCCTCCCGGGCACGGGCGAGTACCAGGTCTTCGAGCGTGCGGGCCTCTCCATCGGCGTCGTGGGCATGTGCTCCGACCAGACGCCGCAGATGAGCCACCCCACGACCCGCGACCTCGAATGGGAGTCGGCGCCGGACTGCCTGACGCGCATCAAGGCCGCTGCGACCGCGCGCCCCGACGCCCCGCGCGTCGACTTCTGGATCCCGGTGACCCACTGCGGCGTGGACGCGGACCGCGAGCTTGCCCAGGAGCATCCTGACCTCGACCTGATCGTGGGCGGGCACACCCACACCGTCCTGCACAACGGCGTCCGCGAGGGCCGCACCCTCATCGTGCAGGCCGGCTCCAAGGCGCGCAGCGTCGGCCGCGTGGACCTGTGGTTCGACGCGGAGACCCGCGAGCTGGTTCGCGGCGAGGCCAAGCTCGTCAACCTCTACGCGGACTACGAGGCTCCCGACCGCCTCGACGCGCTCGAGGAGCACTGCGCCGAGCTCCAGCGCCGCAGCGCCGAGGCGATGGACCTGGTCGTGGGGCACCTCGCCGAGGAGCTCGACCGCGACGGGGGCTCGAGCCGCTCCTCGGCCGCGGGCAACTTCATCACCGACCTGATGCGCAGCCGGACGGGGGCGGATGTGGCCATCCACAACCGCGGAGGCATTCGCGCGGCGCTGGACGCCGGGCCCGTCACCCGCCGGGACCTGTTCCGGATCCTGCCCTTCGACAACCACCTCGAGACCCTGACCATGACGGGGCAGCAGCTCAGCGACCTGATGGAGCGCTCCATCGAGGGCCAAGGCCGCTCGGGCCTCGAGTTCAGCGGCCTGGTGGCCCGCGTGCGTCGGGGCGGCAAGTTCCCTGAGGTCGTCCAGTTCCTCGTCGGCGGCACGCCGCTCGACCCGGAGGGCACCTATCGCGTGACCACGAACAACTTCCTCGCCAGCGGGGGAGACGCCTACAAGGAGTTCATGCTCGCGAGCGAGCGCGTGACCGATCCGATCCTGCAGCGGGACCTGCTCGAGGAGCACTTCCGAGCCCAGGGCGACGAGCCGGTGCGGCCGCCCCGCGACAACCGCTTCGTACTGGTGGACTGACGCCTGACTCCTGCTCCCGCGGCGCCCCGGCGGGGGCGCGGCGGCCTCCCTTGGGCGCGCCCGGCAGGCGCGCCCCCGGGCCAGCCCGGGCCGCGGCCTGGGGTATCCTGCGCGGCTGCATCGCAGGAGCCCCATGACCGATCACCAGCCCCTCGGACCCGCCGAGACCCTGCCCAACGGCCGGGTGACCTACGCCGCCCGCGACGGCGTCGCCCTGCTCACGCTCACGAACCCGCCGGCCAACGGGTACAGCCACGAGATGATGCGGGACCTCGACGAGGCGGTCCTGCGCGCTCGCTTCGACGATGCGGTGCAGGTCCTCGTCCTCGCGGGCGCCGGTGAGAAGTTCTTCTGCGCCGGGGCCGACATCTCGATGCTCGATGCGGTTACGCCCGCCTTCAAGTACCAGTTCTGCCTGCACGCCAACGAGACCATGCTGCGGCTCGAGCACACGCCCAAGCTCGTGATCGCCGCCCTCGGCGGGCACTGCGTGGGGGGCGGCCTCGAGGTCGCTCTGGCCTGTGACCTGCGCATCGCGCGCCGCGGCAGCGGCAAGTGCGGCCTGCCCGAGGTGCACCTCGGCGTCCTCCCCGGCACCGGCGGCACCCAGCGCCTGGGGCGCATCGTCGGCGCGAGCCGAGCCATCGACCTCATGGCCAGCGGGCGCACCTTCGACTTCGACGAGGCCGAGCGCCTGGGCCTCGTGGACCAGCAGCTCGACGCGGAGGACGACGCGTCCTTCCTGGACGGGGTGCTCGAGCGGGCTCGCGAGTACACCACCCCCGGGCGCGCCTCGATGGCCGTGGGCCTCATCAAGCGCGCGGTGAAGGGCGGCCTCGATCTGCCCCTCGAGTCCGGCCTCGCCTTGGAGCGCGAGCTCCAGCAGCGGCTCTTCACCAGCCGTGACGCCCGCGAGGGCATCGCGGCCTTCACCGAGAAGCGCAAGCCCTCCTTCGAGGGCTCCTGAGCCGTGCGCGCCGTCCACATCACCGCGCACGGGGGCCCCGAGGTCCTCGAGGTCGTCGACCTGCCGGACCCGACCCCCGGCCCGGGCGAGGCCCTGGTTCGCGTGCTCGGCGTCTCGGTCAACCACCTCGATCTCTGGGTGCGCAGGGGGATGCCCGGCTTCCCCGTGCCCTTCCCGCGCATCCCCGGCTGCGACGGGACCGGCGAGGTGGTGGCCCTGGGTCCGGACACCGACGGACCCGCCCCCGGCACGCCCGTCCTGCTGGAGCCGGGCTTCACCGGGGACCGCGACGAGGATCCCGACCGCGATCACCTGGCGCCCGACTACCAGATCCGCGGCGAGCACTGCGACGGGTTCGACGCCGAGCTCGTCGTCCTGCCCGCGCGCTTCTGCCTGCCGCTCCCCGGCGGCCTGGATCCGGTCGCCACCGCGGCCGCCCCGCTCACCTTCCTCACCGCCTGGGGCATGCTCCACGGGCGCGCCCGCATCGCGGCCGGCGAGACGGTGCTCGTTCTCGGCGCGGGCTCGGGCGTCGGCTCGGCCGCGATCCAGCTCGCCCGCGAGGCCGGCTGCCGCGTCCTGACCACCGCCCGCTCGGAGGAGGCGCGCGCGCTCGGCGTCGAGCTCGGCGCCGAGGTCGCCCTCGACCACGCCGACCCGGCCTGGCCCAAGGAGGTCAAGCGCCTCACCGACGGTCGCGGGGTGGATGTGGTCGTCGAGCATGTGGGGCCGGCCACCTGGCAGGGCTCCCTGCGCGTGCTGGCCCACTGCGGCCGGCTCGTGACCTGCGGCGGCACCACCGGCGCGGAGGTCTCGCTCCTGCTCCCGCACCTGTTCATCAAGCAGCAGTCGATCCTGGGCTCCACCATGGGCCCGCGCAGCGCCCTGCCGGTGCTCTTGGAGCGCCTGCAGGCCGGCACCTACCGCGCCGCCGTCGATCGGATCCTGCCCCTGGGCGAGGTGCGCGAGGCCCATCGCCTGCTCGAGGCGCGCGAGGTCCGCGGCAAGATCGTCCTCACTCCCTGACTCCTCCCATGCAAGCAGCAGACATCCAGCGCGCCGCGGTCTTCGGGGCCGGCACCATGGGCCACGGCATCGCCCAGGTCCTCGCCCAGTGCGGCATCACCACGCACCTCTTCGATGTGTCGCAGGAGGCGGCGGAGCGCGGCCTGGCCGCCATCGCCGCGAACCTCGAGAAGGGCGTCGCCCGGGGAAAGGTGACCGCCGAGGAGCGCGACCAGACCCTCGCGCGGCTCGTGGCCACGGCCGATCAAGAGGCCGCGCTCGAGGGCGCCCAGCTCGCCGTCGAGGCCGTGCCGGAGCGCATGGAGCTGAAGCAGGCCCTCTTCGCGCGGCTTGGCCAGCTGCCCGCGGACGCGCTGCTCGCGACGAACACCTCGAGCCTGTCCATCACCGAGATCGCCTCGGCCGCCGCGCACCCCGAGCGCGTGGTGGGGATGCACTTCTTCAACCCCGTCCACATCATGAAGCTGGTCGAGGTCGTGCGCGGCGAGGCCTCGTCGGAGGCCGCCGTCCAGTGCGCCCTGGACCTGGCCCGCCGCATGGGCAAGAGCCCCATCGATGTGAAGGACGCGCCGGGCTTCGCCTCGAGCCGCCTCGGCATCGCCATCGGACTCGAGGCCATGCGCATGGTGGAGGAGGGCGTGGCGAGCGCTGAGGACATCGACCAGGCCATGACCCTGGGCTATGGGTTCCCCATGGGTCCCCTCAAGCTCACTGACCTCGTCGGCCTCGATGTGCGCCTGGCCATCGCCGAGTACCTCGAGTCCACCCTCGGCCCGCGCTTCGCTCCTCCGCAGATCCTGCGCGACAAGGTCGCCGCGGGTGAGCTGGGCAAGAAGTCCGGCCGCGGCTTCCACGACTGGAGCGCGTCATGAGCGAGGACTGGGGTGACCTGGAGAGCGGCGGGCGCAAGGGCGGCCGCAACTGGCTCGGCTGGGGCTGCGGGCTGGGCTGCCTCGGGCTGCTGATCCTCGGCGCCGTGGGCGCCTACGGCCTCAAGGGCTTCGCTGAGGACTTCCTGAACCCGACCTCGGCCCGCGGCCGCCTCGGCGAGCTCATGGCCCTCGAGCCCGCTCCGGGCGAGTCGGAGGCCAACGGCTGGGCCCTGCGGGGGGGCAGCAAGCTGCCCTTCGTGGACCTGTACGCCTTCGTGTTCGAGGGCCTCGAGGGCGAGGAGGTCGCCGGCCTCAAGGCCGCGCTGATCGTGGTGGACGGCGAGCTCCCCGAGGACGAGTTCCGCGGCCCGGGCGACGGAACGGAGTCCTTTGAGCTCGAGTACCGCGGGGTCGTGCTGGAGGCCTGGCGCACCGATGACGTGGCTCCGGATGCCTCCTCCACGGGCCTCGGGGTCCTGCTGCCCACCGACCTCCCCGAGCGCCAGATCCTGCTCGTCCTGGACCGGCAGGACGGTTCGGAGGGCGAGGCGCCGACCGAGGACCAGCTGCGGTCGCTCCTGGGCTGGTTCGACATCTGGCCCGACGCACCTCCTCCGGCGAAGGCGCTCCCGCCGTCCGACGCGGCCCCGGCCGGGGAGGATGCCGCGACGAGCTCTGAAGAGGACGCGGTCCTCGAGGACGTCACGGGCGAGGTCGCCGAGGACGCGCCCGAGGGTACGGACGGCGCTCAGCCCGAGGAGCCCGCGCCGTCCGCCGGGGACGGAGAGGACGCGTGAGCGCAGCGGCTGACGGCCTGCCCGCTCGGGAGACCCCGATGGGGGTCCTCGGACTCCTCGTCGGCGTCCTGGCGCTGGCCGCGACCTTCGCGGTGCAGTGGCCCGCGCCGGTCCAGGTCGTGGATGCCGAGCCCATCCTGGCGCAGGGCTTCCTGCGCGCCGACCTGCCCGAGGGCTGGAGCCTCTCCACGGCGGAGCGCCTCCCCGACCGCCGCGTGCTGGTCCAGCTCGCCCGCGAAGGCGCGCCTGAGGCCGCCGCGCACCAGCCCTCCGAGGCGGAGGCCGGGGCCCTGGCCAAGCTGCCGACCGGAGGGCCCGGCGGCCCGGGCGGCGGCTTCGGCCCCAAGCCCTGGCCGCTCCTCGAGGAGCTGCCCGAGGGTCCCGCGCGCGCCGCGCTCCTCGAGGGCCACGGCACTGGACCGAGCGGCGTGCGCGCGCGCAAGGCGGCGTTCACCGGCCTCAAGTACCAGGAGCTCGACAAGGTCGACTCCAAGGGGGAGGCGGCCCTGCTCGACGCGGGCCGCAAGCCCTGGGGCCCCTACGAGGTGCCGTGGGTCCTTGTGCGCCACTACCGCAAGGACGGCGACCGCCCCACCTTCCACGACACGGTGCGCGTGGACCTCACCAGCGGGCGCGAGGCGTGGCTCCTGCACCTCGCCTTCCCCGAGCGCGTCCGTGGCGCGGCTGCGGCCCTCGACCCGTTCCTCGCCGCGCTGCAGCCCCTGCCGCCCGAGGCCCCTTCCGAAGCGTACGCCGAGGGGCGCGCGGACGGGTGACGCTCCCGGGCCCGCGGGGCCCTAGCCGCCGTCCGGGTTGCCGAGGCAGCGGTCCAGCACCTCCGCGAGGTGCAGGGCCTGGCCCGCGCCGCCCCGCTGCGTCAGCCCGCCCTGCCAGTGCATCTGGCAGCCGGGGTTCGCGGTGACCACGCTCGTGGCCCCCGAGGCCTCGAGGTCGTCGAGCTTCTCCGCCAGGACCGCGGCCGAGTCCTCCGGGTGGAGCAGCGCGTGGATCCCGGCCGAGCCGCAGCAGGCCTCCGGGCGCTGCAGGGGCCGCAGGTCCAGGCCCGGGATCGCGGCGAGCAGGGCCCGCGGCTGGTCCCGCACGCCCTGGCCGTGGCACAGGTGGCAGGGATCGTCCCAAGCCACGGGCCCGGGCAGGTCCTCGGGGCGGGTGGCCTCGAGGCGCTCCTTGAGGCGCTCGAGGCGCGCGGGCTCCGCGAGGTGCTCCGAGAGGTCACGCACCCGCGCTTCGAACGCCTCCGCCCGCGCCGCCCAGGCCGGATCGTCCGCGAGCAGCCGCCCGTACTCGCGCATGTGCGCGCCGCAGCCCGCAGAGTTCACCACCACCGGCAGGGGCGCGCCGTCGCGGTCCACCAGCGCCTCGAAGCGCGCGATCGTCTCGCGCGCGAGGGCGCGCGCGCCCTCGAGCTCCCCGTTGTGCGCGTGGAGCGCTCCGCAGCAGGCGTGCTCCGCGCAGGCGTGGACCTCGTCGCCCGCGGCCGAGAGCACCCGGGCCGTGGCGCGGTTGACGCGGCCGAAGAGCTCGCGCTGTACGCAGCCCTCGAGCACGGCGCAGGCGCCCAGGCGCTCGCCTCGCGCGGGCGTCCGCGCCGGCAGGGGGCGCCGCTGCTCCGCCGGGGGGAAGGCCGGGGTCGCCGCGAGCGCGCGTCCGCGTGCGCCCAGCAGCGGCGCGACCAGACGCACGAGCCCGAGGCTCTGGGTGAGGCGGATGGCGCCGGCCGCGAGTCCCAGCAGCCTGCGCGAGGGCAGCACGCGCCCGAAGCCGATCCAGCGCAGCAGCCGCCCGAGCGGACCGGGAGCGGGCAGGGCCTCGCGCGCGGTCTCCATGAGCGCGCCGAACTCCACCCCCGCCGGGCAGACCGTCTCGCAGTTGCGACAGACCAGGCACGACTCGAGGTCCGCCGCGTAGCTCGGGTCCGCCTCGAGCCGCCCCTCCGCCTGGGCGCGCATCAGGTGGATGCGCCCGCGCGGGCTCTCGTCCTCACGGCCGGAGAGGCGGTAGGTCGGACAGGAGTTGAGGCACAGGCCGCAGTGGATGCAGTCCAGGGTGCGCGCGTAGTCGAGGATCTGCGGGCCGGTGCGGGGAGCGCTGCTCATGAGGCGCCTCCTGCCGACGAGGCGGCCGCAAACACTCCGTCCGGATCCAGCTGCTGCCGCACGCGGGCCTCCCAGGCGCGCGCGTGCGGGTAGCGGGCCGCGCCGAGCGCCGCAAGGGGCCGCAGGTGCAGGTCGCCTGGGACCTCTTCCGCGGGGGCTCCGGCGAGCAGCACCCGCGGCGCGAGCAGGTCGCACCACGCCTCCGGCCAGCGCCCCTCCTCGACCCCGCGCAGGATTGCGGCGCGCGTGCCCTGCAGCTCGTGGGTGAAGAGGTCCTCGCAGCCCGCGTCCCGGGCGGCGAGGCGAAGTGCGCGCGCCTCGGCGTCCAGCGAGATCGTCGCGTCCGCTCCGAGGGCCGCCGCGACGCTCTCCGCGTCGCGCAGGATCTGGGCCCTGCGCCCATCGAGGCCGAGGTCGAGGCGCGCTTCCGCGTCGCTCGCCCGGAGCACGCCCCAGCGCAGCCGCGCACCCGAGCGGACCAGCTCCGCCACGGCCGAGGCCGTCCGCGGCGAGGCCGCGTCGCACGCCAGGCTCACCACCGCCTCGGCCTCGGGCTCGGGCCGCAGGCGCAGGCTGACCTCGAGGATCGCCCCCAGGGTCCCACGCGCGCCGCAGTGCAGCCGGTGCAGGTCGAAGCCCGTCACATTCTTCACGAGGCGCCCGCCACTGCGGGCCACCGTGCCGTCCCCGAGGAGGACCTGCATGCCGAGCAGGTGATGCCTCAGCGCCTGGGCGTGGAAGCGATCTGGCCCCGACCGCCCGACGGCCACCACGCCGCCGAGGGTCCCGCCGGGCCGGACGCACAGGTCCGCGGGCAGCCGGTGCCCGCCCTCGGCGACGGCTCGCTCCAGCTCCTCCCAGGTCGTCCCGGCCAGGGCGGTCAGCGTCCCCTCGCCCGGCTCGTACTCCACGATCCCCGAGAGCCCAGTGAGGTCGAGCAGCGGCGCCTCGGGGTCGAGGTCTGTTCGGCACCAGCCGCGCTGGGTCCCGCCGCCCGCGGGCGGCGGCGCGCGCCCGCGGGCGGCCCGGACCGGCTCGCGGCGCTCCGCGCCGGCCGTGCCCGGCTCCACGAGGCTCACGGGTGCACCTCCCTGGGGTCGGTCGGCAGCCCGGTGCCGCGGGCCTCGCGGCAGGCGTGCACCGGCAGGGTCTTACCGGGGTTCAGGCGACGCTCCGGGTCGGCGGCGTCACGCACCCGGTGCATGACGGCCAGGTCCTCGTCGTCGAAGACATCGCACATGTGCGCCTGCTTCTCGAGCCCCACCCCGTGCTCGCCCGTGAGCGAGCCGCCGCGGTCGATGCAGGCCTGCATGATCAGGCGCCCCGCCTCCAGCA
>JBDQFW010000041.1:0-19723 GCA_040265735.1 Planctomycetota bacterium
GCAGCACGCGCTCCAGGTGGTCCGCGGGCTGACGGCCCGAGGCGATGAGCTGCGGCACGGCGGCCAGCTCGTCGAGGATGCGCGCAAGCTGGCGCAGGGCCTCGATGCGCGGCTGCTGGCCGGGGTCGTCGGAGTCGAGCTCCGCGACCGGCGCGACCTCCGCCAGCAGAGCACGCAGAGCCTCGAGGGTGTCGGTGCGGCCCTTGGCCCCCAGCAGCGGAGCCAGGAGGGCCTCGGTCTGCTCCAGCGCGCGCTGGATGCGCGTGTTGCGCTCGGTCTCGCGGCGGCGCGTCCCCAGCAGCTCCTCGCGCAGGTCGTCCACCAGGTGCGCGGTCACATACGCATCCAGGTCGCCGATCGGCGCGGGCTCGCCCCCCATGGCCCGGGCGAGCGCGGCCTCGAACCAAGGGTGTCGCCAGAGGTCGGCGAAGGAGCGCGGAGTGGGCTCGCGCAGGGCGTTGGCCACGAGGCGCAGGAGGCGCAGCTCGGGCGTCTTCAGCAGGGGCGCCCCCGAGCCGTCGCGCAGGGTGACGCCCTGGCGCGCGAAGGCCTCGGTCAGCTCGGGGAGGACCCGCGGATCCGCAAGGCCCACGGCGGTCTCTCCGTCCAGCGAGGCCTCTGCCAGACCGGCCAGCACGGCCTCGCACTGGGCGGCCGGATCCGCGACCACCCGCCAGTCGTCGAGGGCGATCTGCAGCGGCCGCTCGAGCCACGCATCGCGCACGAGGCACCCGTCCCCGTCGAACAGGTGAGCCTCGTCCTCCGGAGCAAGGACCAGGTGATGCACCGTGCCGTCCAGCTTCTCCAGCACCGCGTCACGCAGGGGCTGCGGCTCGGCAAGGTCCACGAGCACGACCCGCGCCCCCGTGCGCAGTCGACCCTCGTCCAGGGCCTTGCGCCGACGGTCGTGGGGATCCTCGAGGCCCGCCTCCGCGAGCAGGCCGCGGTAGTCCCCCTGCAGGCGCCCAAAGAGCTGCCAGCGGTCACGCTCGCGCGGCCGGGCGGCGAGGACATCGCACGCGAGCACCTGCTCGACGCCCAGTCCCGCCCCGACGAGGTCCGCGTGGGCCTGCCGCAGCTGCCCGGCCAGCCCGCGCAGGCGTCCGTCATCGCCGCCCTCGACCGCCATGCCCGCGAGCAGGCGCAGGTCTGCGGGGCGTGCACCGCGCAGGACCTGCTCCCAGCAGAGGGTGCGCGCGAGGCGCGTGGCCGCCTCGCCGGGGAGGTCCAGGAGCCGGTCGGTGAGGGCGCCGCCGGTCAGGACCTCGGGCGCGCCGGAGCCCTGGGGCGCGGCGGCCAGGGCGCGGCGCAGGGTGCGCACGGCGCGACCGCCGGGCAGCGCGATCGTCCACTCGTGGAGCTCGGCGCCGAGGTTCTCGCGCAGCCAGTCCACCACCCGGGGAATGGGAGCTCCGTCCCAGCCAAGGAAGTGCACCGCGCGACGAGCCATGGCGGGCCAGTCTAGGGGCGCGGCGCGCACGCACCAACGGGAGGCTGGTGGGCCCCGTGGGACTCGAACCCACGACCAAGCGATTATGAGTCGCCTGCTCTAACCGACTGAGCTAGGGGCCCGGTGGGGTGCGCCGAGGGTAGCCTCTGGCTGACCCTTCGGGCCGCCCGAGCCCGCCCCCCATGGACGAGCTGCAGCGCCTGATCACGACCCTCGAGCAGATGGAGGCCCTCATGCGGGAGCAGGGGGACGCCCTGCACCGCGTCGACGCCGAGCGCTCAGGCTGGTCGGCCGCCCAGCACTTCTACCACCTCGCCCTCGCGACGGACCTGGGCCTGCGCAACGTGCGCTCCCTGGCGGCCGGCAAGGGACGCCTGATCGATCACGACGCGCCGCCCAGCACTCGCATGCCCGAGCTGGTGGCGCTGGGGCACTTCCCCGCGGGAGCGCAGGCCCCGCGCATCGTCACGCCCCCGGACGCCGTGAACCCCGAGTTCCTGGCGACCGAGCTGGCCGCCGCCCGCGAGGCGGCCGCGCGCCTGCTCGAGGCCGGCACGGACCTGGCCTCCGTGCCCGGCAGGGTGGTGCACCAGGATCTGGGAGCGCTGGACGCCTCCCAGTGGGCGACCTTCGCGCGCATGCATGCGGAGCACCACCTGGCCCTGGGGCGGCAGGTCCTGGGGCTGGCCTGAGCCGGGCCGCCCCGCGGAGTTCCTTCCCCCAGGGCTCCTTCCCCCCGGGCTCTGTCCCTCAGGCGCGCGCCGCGTGGCGCGCCAGCACGTCGGCGACGCAGCAGGTGAGCCGCTCGGCGAACTCGAGGTGCAGGAACTCGTTGGGGCCGTGCGCGTTCGAGCCGGGGCCCAGCACGCCGGTGATGAGGAACTGAGCCTCGGGGAACTGCGACCCCAGCATGCCCATGAACGGGATCGTCCCGCCCTCCCCCATCTGGACCGCGCCGCGCCCGTCGAAGTGGGTGCGGGAGGCCTGGTCGACGGCTTCCTCGAGCCAAGCAGCCAGGGGCGGAGCCTGCCAGCCAGGCGCGCCGTCCAGCACCTGCGCGGTGATGCGCGCGCCGTAGGGCGGGTCGGCCTCCAGCGCGCTCTTCACCGCCTGGCTTGCGGCCGCGGGGTCGCTCGTGGGCGGCAGGCGCAGGGAGAGCTTGAGGGTCGTGCGCGGGCGCATGACATTGCCCGCGTTGGCCAGGGGCGGCAGGCCGTCCTGGCCGGTGGTGGCGAGCTGCGGGCGCCAGGTGCGGTTGAGGACGAGCTCGGCGCCGTCTTCGGTCACGGGGCCGGCGCCCTCGTGCCAGGGGAAGCGTGCGTGCACGGCGTCTCCGAGCACCTCAGCCGCCACGCGCGCCTGGGCCACGCGGCCCTCGGGGATGGGCTCGTGCAAGGCCTCCACCAGGATGCGGCCGCTGGCGGAGTCCTCCAGCCGGTCGAGGAGCTGGCGCGCGACGCGGAAGCTCGAGGGCACCACGCCGCTGGCGTCGCCGGAGTGGACGCCCTCGCGGATGACCTCGACCGTGAGGTTCACGATGAGGTTCCCGCGCAGGGAGCTGGTGAGCCAGAGCTGGTCGTAGTTGCCTGCGCCCGAGTCCAGGCAGACCACGAGCTCGGGCGCGCCAATGCGCGGGGCGAGGTGCTCCACATAGGCGGGCAGGTCGAAGGAGCCGCTCTCCTCGCAGGCCTCGATCAGCACCACGCAGCGCGCGTGAGGAACGCCCTGGGCCTTGAGGGCCTCGATGGCGCAGAGGGAGGAGAAGGCCGAGTAGCCGTCGTCCGCGCCGCCGCGACCGTAGAGCTTGCCCTCCTCGATGTGCGGCACCCAGGGTCCGAGGCCCTCGCGCCAGCCCTCCATCTCCGGCTGCTTGTCGAGGTGACCGTACAGCAGCACCGTGCCGGGTGCCGTGCCGGGGATCTCCATCAGGATCACGGGCGTACGGCCATCGAGCTCGACCACCTCGACCGTGAGGCCCTCGATGGGGCGCTTGCGGCACCAGTCCGCGATCAGGTCCACCGCCTGCTGCATGTGCCCATGCGCGGCCCAGTCCGGGTCGAAGTGCGGCGACTTGTTCGGGATGCGGATGTAGTCGACCAGGGTCGGGACGATGCTGTCCTCGAAGGCGCGCGCCACATGGGCGCGCAGGGACTCGGGGTCGAGGTGGGCGGCGGCTTCGGCGGTGGTCGGCGGCGTCATGGATGCTCCTGCGGCGCCTCGATGGTAGCGTGAGGCCATGGCGCCTTCCGTCCGCCTCGCGCCACGCTCGGCCCTCCACCGGCTCCCGGTCCCGGACGCGCTCGTGCGCTTCCTGGCCGAGCAGGGGCTCGACTGCGCGACCCTGCGGGGCAGCTGCGCCGACCCCGAGCTCGGAGAGCGCCTGGCGCGCCTCGGCCTCGAGCCCGGCGACGACCTGCGCATCGTGGAGCCGCCCGCCGCCGGCGCTGCCGCGGAGGACCCCTGGGACCTGCAGCCCGGAGCGCGCCTGGTCACGGTCTCCCACCGCCTGCGCGTACGAAGCGGCGGGCCGGTCGCCGCGGTCGAGGCCTGGCTGGTGGAGCGCCACGGCTGCGCCCCGGCCGGCGAGGATGGAGGCGCCCTCCAGCGCGTCTGCGAGCCCTCGGGAAGCAGCTCGCTGACGCTGCGCGGCGCGCGCCTCGAGACCCTCGAGCAGGCCCTGACCCTCGAGGACCTGGTCGGGATCCTGAGCGCCGGCCGCGTAGAGCACCCCGACCTGGCCCTCCGGGCCCGTGCGGGAACGCCGCGCTCGGGCTTCTTCGAGGTCGAATCGGTCCTCGCCATGGCGTACCTCGTGCAGGAGGCGCCGTGAGACGCGAGAGGCAGCGGCCGCGCGCGTGCCGCGACCGGCGCCGGCCCGGCAGCTCAGCGCGGTTGCGCGGACGCGTCCCGCCCCTGGGGTGCGCGCTCCTCCTCGCGGCGTGCTCACCCACGGACCCCGAAGAGGCCCCGGTGCGCATCAACGACCCGGCACCGCCCACCGCTCGCTGGGACCAGGTCGAGCAGCTGCGGGCCGGCCGCGACGCGCCGCGGCACGCGGGGGACGGGGGAGGCACGGTCCGCCTCGTCCTCGCCGAGGGTGAAGAGGCGCGCGTCCCCGTCAGCACCCCGCGCACCTGGACCCTCGAGCTCACGGTGGGCCCCGAGGGCATCGCCGAGGGCGGCGGCGTGTACCTCATGCCGGAGCCGTTCTGGGGCTGGAGCCCGCCGCACGAGAGCGGCGCGGGGCGCCTCGGGTTCACGACGGCGTCGACCGACGCGGAGGGGGTCGAGCTCGAGACGAGCGCGGGGGGCGGCCTGTTCCTCGCCACGGTGCGCGGGCGGGCACTGCGCCCGGGAGAGCGGGTGACCGTGGTCTATGGCGCGGGCTCCGGCGCCCTCTCCGATCGCCACGCTGAGCGCGCGGCGCGCATCTGGCTCGCCGTGGACGCGGACGGAGACGGCGTGCGCACGGTGCTCACCGACTCTCCCACGGTGGAGGTGCTCGCGGGCCCACCCGCCCTCCTCTCGGCAGCGGCTCCCGCGGTCGTTCGCCCCGGCGAGCGCGGCGTGCTGCGCATCGCCGTGCTGGATGCTCTGGCGAATCGCGGGGTCCAGGCCTCGGGGACGATTCGCATCCAGGGGGCCCCGGGCGACTGGGACCTGCCCGCTGAGGTGATCCTGCCCGCCGAGGCCGAGGGCGTGCTGGCCGTGCCCTTCCGCACGGGCGCCTCCGGCGTCGTACGCCTCGACCTCGCCTTCGACGGGACCGAGCCGCCGCTCGAGGTTCGCACGGCCCCGCTGCTGGTGGATGCGGAGCGGCCCCGGGTGCGCTGGGCGGATCTGCACGGACACTCGGGCCTCTCCGACGGCACGGGCACACCCGACGACTGGTATCGCTACGCGCGCGAGGTTGCGGGGCTCGACATCGCCGCGCTCACTGACCACGACCACTTCGGGGTGCGCTTCCTCGACGAGCCCAACGGCCTCTGGGACGAGCTGGTCGCGACCGCGGCCCGGCACCACGAGCCGGGCGCGTTCGTGACCCTGCCGGCCTACGAGTGGACCAGCTGGATCCACGGCCACCGCCACGTGCTGCACTTCGCCGAGAGCGGGCCCCTGCTGTCGTCCCTCGCCGAGGAGACCGAGCGGCCGGACCAGCTGTGGGACGCCCTGCGCGGGCTTCCGGCCATGACCCTCGCCCACCACTCGTCCGGGGAGCCGATCCCGGTCAACTGGACCTTCCGGCCCGACCCCGTGCTGGAGCCCCTCACCGAGATCGCCAGCGTGCACGGCTCGAGCGAGGCCGCGGACGGCCCCCAGACCGTGCGCGGCAGCCGGCCCGGCCGCTTCGTGCGCGACCAGCTCGACTCCGGCGTGCAGCTCGGCTTCGTCGCCTCCGGGGACGGCCACGACGGACACCCTGGCCTGGCCCACCGCTCCCCCATCTATGGGGCCCTCGGAACGCGGCGCATCGGCACCGGAGGCCTGGCGGGCCTCGAGTGCGAGGACCTGGACCGCGCGAGCGTGCTCGAGTGCCTGCGCGCGCGGCGAACCTATGCGACGAACGGCCCGCGCGTGCTGCTGCACGCGCGGCTCGCGGGAGAGGCGCCCGGCGCGGGTCTTGGCCGCGAGGCCGGCGACACGCTCGAGGTGCAGCTGCACGGCACCGCGCCCCTCACCCGGGCCGTGGTCGTACGCGACGGAGCGCTCTTCGACCTCGACCTCGGCGAACAGGCCGCGGCAGGCGAGCTGGTCGGCCGGTTCGCGCTCCCGGGCGGCCCCCTCGCGCCGGGGGACTACGCCTACCTGCGCGTCGAGCAGGCCGACGGCGGCTGCGTCTGGTCGAGCCCCTGGTTCGGAGCTCCCTAGGCGCTCACGGCGCGGGGGCCGGGCTCCTCGCCTCCGCTGCACACGCGGTTCCGCCCGGCGGCCTTGGCCCGGTAGAGGGCCTGGTCCGCGGTCCGCAGGAGGTCGTCGATGCCGCGCATCCAGGGCTCGCGCGTCGCGACGCCTACGCTGATCGTGAGCGCAACGGGCTCGTCGAGGTGCAGGGGCGGCAGGTCCTCCACCGCGCGCCGCAGGCGCTCGGCAGCGACCTGAGCCGTCTCGAGGTCTCCCCCGGGAACCAGCACGAGGAACTCCTCTCCGCCAACGCGGGCGACCATGTCCCCGGCACGGCTGCTCTCACCCAGGGTGTCGGAGACCTCGCGCAGCACCGCGTCTCCGATGTCGTGGCCTCCGCCGTCGTTGATGGCCTTGAAGTGGTCCAGATCCACGAGGGCCACCGACAGCGGCTGGCCGCTGCGGCGACTGCGCTCCCACTCCTGCTTGAGCTGCTGCATGCCGAAGCGGCGGTTGGGCAGACCCGTGAGCGGGTCGGTGAGGGCCGCCGAGCGCAGCCTGCGCCCGAGCAGCCCCATCTCGGCCGCGCTGCGGAAGCTGCTCCGCTCCGCGTCGAGCAGACGCGCGCGCTCGCGGGCGTTGCGGCAGCCGACGCGCACGCGGGCGAGCACGAGGCGCGCCGTGGCCGGCATCACGAGCACGTCGTCCGCACCCGCATCGAGGAGATCGACCGAGACCTCCTCGTGGGTCGCCCCGGTGAGCACGATCAGGTGCAGGCTCCGCCCGACAGTCGAGCGGCGGAGGACGCGCAGCAGCTCGAGAGCCGCGGCCGGGTCGGCCGGGGACTCGATGAGCACGACCTGTGGATGCATGTGAAGGGCCAGCTCGAGCGCGGCGCGGTGGCCGCGGGCCTGCAGGGTCTCGTACTCGCCGCTCTCGAGGGCCTCCTCCAGCAAGCCAAGGGCTCCGGCCCGGGCCTCCACGAGGAGCACGCGGTCCGGGCGCGCCGTACCCTCCTCACTCTCGACCTCGGGCGCGTCGAGGTCCACGGCGAACGGGTCCGGCTCGAGGGGCGCAGCCGGAGCGACCATGGGCACGGGAGCAGGCTCGCGCAGGCGTGCCTGAACGAGGGCGAGCGAGAGATCCCCAAGGGGGTCGCCGATGGCGCGCACGCCCGTGGACCGCGCCCAGCTGCGCCAGATCTCTCCAAGGTCGGCGGCGCGCTGCAGCAGGGCGCTGGCGTCATGCCCAAGGGAGGCCGCCACGCCCAGCAGCTCGTCGAGGGCGACCCCTCGGCTGACCACGGGCTCGCGCGGATCGTTGGAGAGGACCCGCCCAAGGGCCTGGGCCAGGCGCAGGAGCTGCCCCGAGCGCTCCGCTGCCTCATGGTCGCCCTCGCCGCCGCGGAGGCGCCCAGCTGAGGCGAGCAGGGCGTGAACGAACGCGTCCGGGAGACCCCAGTCGCGCAGCAGGCACGCGCTCACCTCCACATGATCGATCTCGAACTCGCGCAGCTCGAGGGCCATCAGCCCCGCGCGCCGCGCCGCGCGCGGATCCTCCCAGACGCGCGAGTAGCGCTCGGTGTGCACGCAGGCCAGGGCGAGCTGGCCGACCTCGCTCAGGAGCCCGAGGGTGAAGTGCATGACGGGATCCAGGCCCGCATCCTCGGCAAGGCCCTGGGCCGAGACGGCCACCGCCAGTGCCCGGCTCCAGTACAGGTCGGCCTGGAACGCGCCGCCCCCCGGGACGCGCGTCTCGAGCAGCGTGAAGCCAAGAGCCACGCTGCGGATGGTCCGGGCTCCGAGCCGCATGGCGGCCTCGTGCACGTCCGCAACGGGGACGCCAGAGGCTGCGGCATTGGCCAGCTGGAGAATGCGCCCCGTGAGCGCGGGGTCGCTGCGCAACAGCTCCACGAGCTCGGCCTGCTCGAACTCCTCACCGCGGGTGAGCTCGAGGATGCGCAGCCCCAGCGCCGAGGGGCTCGGGAGGTTCCGCGCCAGGCGCAGCTCGTCGAAGCGGTGAGGCCCCATGGTCAGGCACTCCGGCGCAGCGCGTTCCAGCCGTCGACCACGACGCGGTTCCGGCCGCTGGCCTTGGCGGCGTAGAGCGCCTGGTCGGCCGCCTTGAGCAGCTGGTCGCTGTCCAGGGTGTCGACCCTTCGGGAGGCGATCCCGATGCTGACGGTCAGCGGGCGGGGCAGGCCGGCGGCGCGCGCCACCGAGGCCTCGATGGCGCGGCACCACGCCTCGGCGAGCTCGGCCGCGCGGGCCTCGCTGATCCCGGGGAGGACCACGACGAATTCCTCGCCACCCAGGCGACAGACCTCACCCCGGCCCTGCTGCTGAGCCGCGAGGGTGCGCGCGACCTCGACCAGGACCAGGTCCCCCACGTCATGCCCGTGCTCGTCGTTCACGCGCTTGAAGTGATCCACATCCAGCATCGCCAGGCTGAGCGCCCGGGGCTGCTCCGGCGACGCCGCCCAGCACTGCTGAAGGCGGTTCATCGCGTGGCGTCGGTTGGGCAGGCCGGTGAGCGGATCAGTCAGTGACGCGATCTGCAGCTTGCGGTTCAGGCGCCCCAGCTCGGCCTTCTGGGCCTCGAGCTTCTGGCGGTCGAGGGCGACCTTCCGCTGCAGGCGCGTGGCGCGGATGCCTCCGCGGACGCGCGCGCAGAGCACGCGAGGGAGGTAGGGCTTGACGATGAAGTCGTCGGCCTCGGCGTCAAAGGCCTTGACGATCGTCTCGTCTTCCTCGTGCGCCGTGACGAGCACGATGAACATGCGCGAGCCCAGCTCCGTCTGGCGCAGGGCGCGGCACAGCTCGAAGCCGTCCATCTCCGGCATCGCCAGGTCCGAGAGGACGATGTCCGGAGCGTGCTCGAGGGCCATGCGCAGGCCCTCCTGGCCGCCGCGGGCCTCGAGCACCTCGTAGCCGTCCGCGCTGAGGAGGTGGCTCGCGAGGCGCAGGGACACCGGGTCGTCGTCCACGACCAGGATGCGGAAGCGCTCGCTGACCTCCTGGATCGGGGCGCGCCCGGTCTCCCGGGCTCCTTCGCTCGGCTCGTCCTGAGCCGCGGCCGTCCGCCGCGAGTGGGGACCGCCCGCCGCCGCCTCCCTCCGCGGGGTGGGGCGCTGGGACCAGCGCCGCAGCTGCTCGAGTCCGCGGGGGTCCGCGGTCGGGATGCCGAGCAGGCGCCCCCAGCCAACCCACGCCCTCGAGGAGCCGTCGAAGAGGACCGCGAAGGCCTCGTCGTTGAGGCCGAGGGTGGCGGCCAGCTCGCCGAGGGACGCCAGGGTGGCCTGCCACTCGCGCGGCTCGCGGCTGCGCGGGGCGCTCATGCCCTCGGCCAGGCAGTCAGCAGCCTCGAGGACGCGGGCCAGGGTCGTGGCCGCGGCGTCCTGGGTCTCGGTCCCGCCGAAGGCGTCGAGCAGAGCGAGGCCAAGATGATCGGGGAGACCCCAGTCCGAGAACAGGCACGCAGCCGCCTGCACATGGTCGATGTCGAAGGCCTGCTGCTCAGCGGCGCGCAGCTCGGCGCGGTCCACGCCGCGATGCTCCATCAGCAGGCCGCCGTAGGTCTGCGGGTGCACGCACGCCAGGGCCAGCGCGCCGATCTCGGCGAGCAGCCCGCACACGTAGGCCTCCTGAGGCCGGCTGTGGCCCATCCTCGCCGCCAGGGCCTGGGCCGCAACGGCCCGTGCGAGGGAGCGGCCCCAGTACTGCTCATAGTCGAAGCCAGGGCAGGTGTCCCCGCGGCGCGCGGAGACAAGCGAGAAGGCCAGGGCCAGGTCACGCACCGTGCGACCGCCCAGCCTCATCAGGGCGTCCTGCACGCTGGTGCAGGGCTCGACGCCGCTGCGCTCGGCCGAGTTGGCGAGCTTGAGGATGCGCGAGGTGAGCGAGGGATCCGAGCGCAGGACCTCGGCCATCTCCTCGGCGCTGTAGTCCTCCGTCCGGGTCAGCTCCAGGATGCGCATGCCCACGCCGGCGGGCGTGGGCAGGCTCCCGGAGAGGCGCAGGTCCTCGAAGGCGCGCGCGATCAAGAGGCCCCCCGGGCCGCGCGGGCCTGGATGCGGATGAGCGCGAGCTCGGTGTCGCGCCAGAGCTGGCGCAGGGCGCGGGGCGCTCCGTCGGGCAGGGCACCGCGCCGCGCCTCCTGCTCGAGGCGCGAGCACGCCGCGGCAAGGGACTGGGCGCCGACCGTTCCCGCCGAGCCCTTGAGCCCGTGCGCCTCCACGAGCGCCGCCTCGAGGTCACCGCACTCGAGGGCCGCCACTAGGCGGGGCAGCCGGTCGCGCGCGCTGTCGAGGAACAGATCGAGGATCTCCACCAGCACCGCGGTCTCTCCCGGGCGGTCCAGCGCCTCGATGCGGGCGATGGACTCCTGGCTGACGAGCGGCGCGGTGTTCGCTTCGGACTCCGTGGGGAGCCCCGTGTCCTCGGGGTGCTGCATGGCGGGGGGAGCGCCGCCCCGAGCGGGAGCGGCACACCCCCTGGATCGGCCATCCCAGGGCCCCGGGTGCAGCCCTGTCTCGGATCGGTGCGCCTCGAATCGAGACGGGGACGCCCGATCGGCCTGGCGTGGGGCCCCTATGCGAGGCGCGGCTCAGCCGGGGCCGTCGGGGAGGAGCGGCAGCACGGGGAAGCCGTCAGGGCCCAGCTCGCCGGGTCCAGGGGCCGAGGGCGGGGCCGGCGGGTCCGGGAGGCGCAGGCCGAACACCTCGAGCACGTGCTTCACCAGGAGCACCTCGAAGAGGATCGTTGCCGGCGGAAGGGTGACGAAGTCGGCCACGCGGGTCATGACGCCGGGGTCCAGCCCGCAGGGCCGGAAGGGCTGGAAGGCCTCCAGGTCGGTGTGAACATTGAGGGCCAGCCCGTGCCAGGTCACCCAGCGCCGCACGGCGACGCCGATCGAGGCCACCTTCCGCTCCGCGATCCACACGCCCGTCTTGCCCTCCTCGCGGCGGCCGGCCAGGTCGAGCTCGTCCAGCACCCGGATGACGACCTCCTCGAGGTCGCGCATGTAGCGGTGCAGGTCGCGCCTGCCCTCCGGCAGGGCGAGGATCGGATAGGCCACGACCTGGCCAGGCCCGTGGTAGGTGGCCTCCCCCCCGCGCTCCACCTCGAAGACCGGCAGGCCAGCCGCCTCGGCGGCGGCTCGGTCCGCCCCGCGCCCGACGGTCACGACCGGGTCGTGCTCCACCAGGATCAGGGTGTCGGTGATCTCACCCTTGAGGCGCTTCTCCACGAGCTCCTGCTGGAGCGCGTGGGTCTCCTCGTAGCCGCGCCGCCCGAGGCGCATCACCTCGAGGACCGGCAGGTTGGGGTCGTCCGCGAACAAGGCTCAGCGCTGGAAGATGTGGACGGCCATCTTGTGGACCGCCTCCGCAGCCTCCATCACGGCCTCGGGCAGGGTCGGGTGCGCGTGGATGGTGCGCGCCAGGTCCTCGGTGGTCGCTCCCATCTCGATGGCGAGGGCGCCCTCGGCGACGAGCTCGGTCACCTCGGGCCCGACCATGTGCAGCCCCAGGACCAGGTCGGTGTCCTTGTCCGCGACGATCTTCGCGAAGCCCTCGGTCTCCTGCAGGGTCATCGCGCGCCCGGAGGCGGCGAAGGGGAAGGAGCCCGTGACGGGCTCATAGCCCGCCTCGCGAGCCTGGTCCTCGGTCATGCCCACGGAGGCCATCTCGGGCGCCGTGAAGATGACCGCGGGGACGCAGCGCGCGTCGTACTCCTCGTTCTGGCCAGCGATCACGGCGGCGGCGACGAGGCCCTCCTTGCTGCCCTTGTGGGCCAGCATCGGCTGGCCGGCGATGTCGCCGATGGCGTAGATGTTCGGCACCGCGGTGCGCATCTGCTTGTCCACCTTGAGGAAGCCGCGCTCGGTGGTGAGCCCGACGCTCTCGAGGCCGAGGCCCTCGCTGAAGGGACGCCGCCCAACGGTGCTGAGGATCTGATCGCAGGGAATCTCCTCGCGCTGGCCGCCGCGCTCGACCGTGACGACCAGGCCTCCCCCGTCGCCGCGCCGGTACTCCTTGGCGAAGGTCTCGGTCATGAGCTTGATCTTCTGCTTCTTGAGCGAGCGCTCGATGACCTTGACGCAATCGCGGTCCTGGCCGGGCAGCGCGCCCGGCGTGGCCTCGAGGACGGTGACCTGGGAGCCGAGGTGACGGTACATCATCCCGAGCTCGAGGCCGATGTAGCCGCCGCCGATCACGACCAGGTGGCCGGGGATCTCCTTGGGCGAGAGGGCTCCCGTCGAGGACCACACCGCGTCCTCGTCGAAGGCGAAGCCGGGGATCTCGATGGGGATCGAGCCGGTGGCGACCACGATGTCGTCGCAGGTCACGCGCTGCTGGCCGTCACTCCCGGTCACCTCGACCGTGTTGCGGTCGACGATGCGCGCGGCGCCCATGAGCACCGTGCAGCCGTGGTTCTTGAGCAGGCCGCCGACGCCGCCAGTCAGCCTGCCCACGATCGAGGTCTTCCACTCGACGAGCTTCGCCACGTCGAGCTGCATGCCCTCGACGGTGAGCCCGAAGGTCTTGGCATGGGCCACCTTCTCCATCAGGCTGCCCGCGGCGATCAGGGCCTTGGAGGGGATGCAGCCCACGTTGAGGCAGGTGCCCCCGAGAGCCTCCTTCTCGACGACGACGACCTCCTGACCGAGCGGGCGGAGGCGGATGGCGCAGACGTAGCCGGCGGGACCGGCGCCGATGACGACGACCTTGCGGGGGTTGGACATGGTGCGGGTGGGGTCAGGAGGGGCGGCCGGGCCGCCCCGCTGGATCAGAGGGGGAAGGCGCCGTCGCCGCGGGTGGCCTCGCCGCGACGCTCGGCGACCTCGAGGAAGGCGTTGAACTGCAGCCTGAGGTGACGCGGCACCTCCGCGTAGACATCCTCCACGAGGGAGCGCAAGGGCATGGGCGCCGCGCTCTCCTGCTCGTGGATGACCGCGTCGATCTCGGCCTCGAGGGAGCGCTCGAGCTGCTCGCGCTCGCCAGGCACCAGCAGGCCCCGCTGAGTCAGGAAGGCCTGATAGCGCTCGAGGGGGCAGCGCTCCTGCCACCAGGCGACCTCGCTGTCCTCGCGGTACTTGCTCGGGTCGTCGGAGCTCGAGTGCCCCAGCATCCGGTAGGTCTTGAGAACGAGCAGGCTCGGCCCCTCCCCCGCCCGCGCTCGGCGCACGGCATCAGCCATGGCGGCGTGCACCGCGAGGACGTCGTTCCCGTCTACCTCGACGCCCGGCATGCCGTAGGCCACTGCCTTGTCGGCATAGCTGTCAGCGGCGGTCTGCTCCTTGGAGCAGACGGAGATGGCCCAGCCATTGTCGACGCAGACGAAGACCGCCGGGACCTTCCAGACCCCGGCGAAGTTCATGCCCGAGTGGAAGCCGTTCGAGCTCGTGGCGCCGTCCCCCAGGTGGATGGAGTGCACCACATCCTCACCGCGAAGCTGGCTGGCGTAGGCCGCACCCACGCCGTGGGTGATCTGCGTCCCGATGACCGACGACCAGCTGGGGTAGTTGGACCCCTTGTGCTGGAAGTGGTTGCACATCTGCCGCCCCTTCGCCGTGTCGTTGGAGTTGCAGTACATCTGGGCCACGTACTCCGAGAGAGGCAGCCCGCGCACGAGCGCCGCGCCCCCCTCACGGAGCCCCGACCACATCCAGTCCTGCGCCTCGAGCCCGGAGGCCGCTCCCACGAGGGAGCCCTCGAGCCCCGTCGAGGTCCCCACAAAGCCAATGCGGCCGGCCCGCTGCAGCTTGAGCATCCGTCCGTCGAGGACTCGGATGCGCAGCATGTGCACGAAGAGCTCCTTCAGCTGGCCGTCGTCGAGCCCGGGGAGCTCGCCAACGACGGCGCCGTCCTTCTCGAGGATCTGGAGCATCGCGGTCATGCGCTGGTGGTCGCGGTTCGGGGCCAGGCCGATCCGTCAGAGGGACAGCAGGCCCGGCTCCTCGAGGATCTGGCGCAGGTAGGCCAGGAAGCGAGCCGCGTCGGCCCCGTCGGCGAGGCGGTGGTCCACGCTGCACGACAGGTTCATGTACTGGCGCACCTCGATCACATCCCCCTCGGGGGTCTCGACGACTCCCGGGCGCTTGACGATGCGGTGCACGCCGAGGATCGCGATGTCCGGGAAGTTGATGATCGGAGTGGCGAGGGTGCCGCCGATGTTGCCCGCGTTCGTGATCGAGAAGGTGCTGCCCTTCAGCTCGTCGGGCCGCACCTTGCCGGAGCGCGTGCGCTCGGCCAGGTCCTGCAGCTCCGCGGCCAGCTCCAGCAGACCCTTGCTCTGGACGGAGCGGATCACGGGCACGATGAGCCCGTTCGGGGTGTCGGTGGCGATCCCCAGGTCGACTGTCCCCGGGAGCACGATGTCCCCGGCGGCCTCATCGAGGTGGCCGTTGAGCATGCGGTGCTTCATGAGGCCACCAGCGACGGCCTTCATGATGAAGGGCATGAAGGTCACCTTGATGCCCTGCTTGGCACCGAGCTCCTTGGCCTTCTGCCGCACGCGGACGAGCTCGGTGACATCGATCTCCTCCACCACGGTGAAGTGCGGGGCGGTCTGCTTCGAGCGCACCATGGCCTCCGCGATCTTGCGACGCACCCCGCGGAAGGGGATGCGCTCCTCGGCCGCCGAGGGCGCGGAGAAGGTCGGCGTGCTCGCCGCGGGGGCTGCCGCGGCAGGCGCCGGAGCCGCGGCGGGTGCGCCAGCCGCGGCGAAGGCCTCCACATCGGCCCGGCGCACAACGCCGTTGCGACCGGTGCCGGGCACCTGGGCCAGGTCGATCCCCAGCTCGCGGGCCACGCGCCGGGCGCTCGGCACGGCCAGGACCTTCGCGTCCGAGGCGGCCGCCCGAGCGGTAGCCGCGGGGGCCGCGGAGGGGGCGGCGGCCGGAGCCGCAGCGGGCGCGGCGGCGGCGGCAGGAGCAGCAGGCGCACTCGCAGCGCCCGCCGTGGCAAGGCGGAAGATGACCTCACCGACGGGGACCGTGTCCCCCGCCGAGACGAGCAGCTCGGTGATCGTGCCCGCGGCCGGAGCCGGGACCTCAACGGTGGCCTTGTCAGTCATCACCTCGACGACGGACTGGTGCTCCTCGACGGTCGCGCCCACCTCGACGATCCAGCGGACGATCTCACCCTCGGCCACGCCCTCGCCGATGTCCGGCAGCTTGAAGTCGAGGACCTTTCCCGTCGCGGCGACGGGAGCGGCCGCCGTCGCAGCGGCAGGAGCGGGAGCGGAGGCCGCCGGCGCGGCCGCGGGAGCCGGGGCGGAGGCCGCCGCCGGGGCAGCGCCGCCGGACTCCAGGTGGAAGATGACGGTACCGACAGGGACCGTGTCCCCCTCGGACGCCAGCAGCTTGGACACCGTCCCGGCGGCGGGCGCGGGGACCTCGACGGTGGCCTTGTCCGTCATGACCTCCACGACGGACTGGTGCTCCTGGACCGCGTCGCCCTCGGCGACGAGCCACTTCACGATTTCGCCCTCGGCGACGCCTTCGCCGATGTCCGGCAGCTTGAACTCGATCATGTCAGGGACCTGGTGGGTGCTCAGAAGGACGCGGTGGCCTCGATCGCATCGAGGACGCGGCGCTCATCGGGCATGTAGTGGTGTTCGAGGGTGTTGGGGAAGGGCGTGTCGAACCCGGTGACGCGGCGCACCGGGGCCTCCATGTACTCGATGGCGTGCTCGGCGATCAGCGCGCTGATCTCGGCGCCGAAGCCGCAGAAGCGAGGGGCCTCGTGGACCACGACGACCCGGCCCGTGCGGCGGGCGGCGTCGAGGACAGCCTCCTCGTCCAGGGGCAGGAGGGTCCGCAGGTCGACCACGTGGGTCTCAATCCCCTGCTCGGCCGCAGTAGCAGCCGCCTTCTCGCAGACCGGAACCATCGCCCCATAGCAGAACACGGTCACGTCCTTGCCCTCGCGCACCGTGCGCGTGGTGGAGAGGTCCACCGTGTAGTGCCCCTCGGGGACCTCGCCCTTCACCGAGCGGTACAGGGCCTTGGGCTCCATGAACAGCACAGGATCGGGGTCCTCGATGGCTGCGATCAAAAGGCCCTTGGCGTCGTAGGGCGTGGACGGGATGACGACCTTCAGGCCCGCCGTGTGGGCGAAGTAGGCCTCGCCGGACTGGCTGTGGTACAGGCCCCCGCGGATGCCGCCGCCGTAGGGCGTGCGGATCACCATGGGCGCGGTGTACTGGCCTCCGGAGCGGTAGCGCAGCTTGGCGGCCTCGCTGACGATCTGGTCGAACGCCGGGAAGATGAAGTCCTGGAACTGGATCTCACACACCGGGCGCAGGCCGTTGGCAGCCATGCCAATGGCGGTGCCGATGATCCCGTCCTCGGAGAGCGGGGTGTCGAAGCAGCGCTTCGCGCCGAACTCGGCGGTCAGGCCTTCGGTCGCGAGGAAGACGCCGCCCTTGGGGCCGACGTCCTCGCCGAACACGAGCACGCTGTCGTCCTGGCGCATCTTGGTGCGCAGGGCGTCGTTGACGGCTTGGAGCAGGGTAAGGGTCGCCATGATCGATCGAGGGCTGGGGATCAGAGGGGGAAGGCGCCGTCTCCTGCGGCGGCGTCGCCCTTGCGGCGGGCGAGGTCGAAGGCCTGCTCGCCCTGGCGGCGCAGGTGGTCGGGGAGGCTCTCGTACACGTCGCTGAAGACAGTCTCGAGAGCAGGCGCGGGCTGGGCCTCCGCCTCGCGCACGGCGGCGGTGACCTCCTCGCTGCACTCCTGGACGAGACGCGCCTCGAGGTCCTCGCTCCAGAGGCCGCGGCTGGTGAGGTGGCTGCGGAGGCGCAGCACCGGGTCCTTGGCGGCCCATGCCTCCAGCTCCTCCTTCGGGACGTACTTGGTCGGGTCGTCCGAGGTGGAGTGGCCCCCCATGCGGTAGGTGTGCGCCTCGATCAGGGTCGGGCCCTCGCCGCGGCGGGCCCGCTCGGCGGCCTCGGCCACGGCCTGATTGACCGCGAGCACGTCGTTGCCGTCCACGGTGATGCCGGGCATCCCGTAGGCCTTGGCCTTGATGGCGTAGCCGTCCGAGGCGGTCTGCCCCTCGGAGGGGCAAGAGATCGCCCAGCCGTTGTTCTGGCAGAGGAAGATGACCGGCGCCTTCCAGACGCCGGCGAAGTTCAGGCCGCTGTGGAAGCCCAGGCTCGAGGTGCCCCCGTCGCCGAAGCTGGCCAGGGTCACGGTGTCTTCACCCCGCAGCGTGCTCGCGTAGGCCGCGCCCACGGCCTGGGGCAGGTGGGTCCCGATCGGCGAGCTGATCGAGAAGTACTTGATCGGGTCCACGAAGGAGAAGTGGACCGGCATTTGGCGGCCCTTCGCAGAGTCGCCGGCGTTGCCGAACATGTTGTTCATCATCGCGGCGGGCCGGACGCCGTGGTACAGCGCCATGCCGAAGTCGCGATAGCTGGGGAAGAACAGGTCGGTGCTGCGCAGGGCGCTGGCGGCCCCCACCTGGGTCCCCTCGACGCCCTTGTTCGGAACGGAGAAGCCGATGCGACCGGAGCGCTGCAGCTTCATGCAGATGTCGTCGAAGGCGCGCACCAGGAGCATGGTGCGGTAGCAGCGCAGGAGCGCCTCGTCGGACAGGCCTCCGGAGTAGGCCGGGGCGCTGCCATCCTCGGTGATCAGGCTCATCATCTCGGTCATCGCGTCTCTCCTGGGTTGGACACCGCCGCCTCGGCCCGCCGGCGCTCGCGCACCAGGTGCGCGGCCTGCAGTTCGCCGGCCTTGTAGCTCGAGCGCACAAGGGGCCCCGAGGACACCTGCTTGAAGCCGAGCTCGCGTCCCAGGCGGTCGAGGGCGTCGAACCGCTCGGGGGTCACGTACTCACGCACCGGAGCGTGCTGCGGCGTCGGCCGCAGGTATTGCCCCAGGGTGAGGAAGTCCACATCGGCCTCCCGCAGCAGCTCCATGGAGGCCACGACCTCGTCGTGGGACTCGCCGAGGCCGAGCATCAGGGACGACTTGGTGAAGGTCCCGCTCCAGGCCTCCTTGGCTCCGCGCAGGGTCTCCAATGAGCGCTCGAAGGAGCAGCGCGGATCGCGCACCCTGCGCTGCAGCCGGGGGACGACCTCGACGTTGTGGGCAAGGACATCGGGCCGGGCGCCCATGAGCGCGGCGAGGGGCGCGCCGATGTAGTCGGGGATCAGGGTCTCGACGATGGTGCGAGGCGCCTGCGCCCGGATCTGCCGCACGCACTCGGCGTAGTGGCCCGCCCCGCCGTCGGCCAGGTCGTCCCGGTCCACGCTGGTGATGACCACGTACTCGAGGTCGAGGGAGGCGACGGCCTGCCCCACGTGCGCGGGCTCGTCGGGGTCGGGGGGAGCGGCCTGCTGCACCGTCTTCACCGCGCAGAAGCGGCAGCGGCGCGTGCACTCGTCCCCGAGCACCATCAGGGTCATGGTCGCGTGGTCCCCGCGCCAGCACTCCCCGATGTTCGGGCAGCGCGCCTCCTCACAGACCGTGTGCAGGCCGAGGCCCTTCACCAGGCCCTTGAGGCGCGTGTAGCCCTCCCCGCCAGGCAGTGGGACCTTCAGCCACTCCGGCTTGCGCCCGGTCGCGGGATCCGGCGCAGTCGGGGTGGGGTTCACGAGGTCCATGGGCGGGTCCTGGAAGCGCCGCAGGGTACCAAAGGGCCCGTCCCGGGGGGCCCGGAGGGCGCGGTGAATGGGGCGCGCGGCGGACCCCCGCGGCGGAGGCGCACAGGCGCCCCGTGCCTCATCGACGCGCGAGGGGGATCCGAGCCACCTCAGGCAGCTCGTCCGCCTCCACGCGTCCACTCCCGTCCAGGTCCCAGCGCGCCTCGAACCCGTCCGCCAGCAGGCGCACGCCGCCGTTCTGGACCAGGTTCAGGATGCGCGTCCACTCGCCCTCCTCAACCACGCCGTCGCGGTTCAGGTCGAGTGCCTCGGCGAGGTCCTCCCGCGCCCGGAGCTCGCGCCGGGTCAGCAGCCGGTCGCCGTCGGCGTCGAGGGTGAGGAGGAGCTCCTCGGTGAGACTTGGCGGCAGGGGCAGAGCCCGCGGCCGCCGGCGCGGCCACTCCGGATCCGGCATGGCCACCGCACCGCCGCGCTGACTCGCCACGGGGTCGGGCTCCAGCTGCACGAAGCCGTCCCTATCGCGATCGAGGGCCTCCCACTCCGGGTCCCTCACCCGCAGCTCGCGGGCACTGATCGTCCCGCCCCTGTTCAGGTCGCGCGCGCCGAACTCCTCCATGGCGCCCTCGTCCCCATAGCGGATCTGGCGCGCGCGCCCGGGATGGCGCGAGAGCTCGTGGCGGTCCAGGCGCCCGTCCAGACGTTCCGAATCCGTTCACCGGGGAACGTGCGACCACTGGTCGCCGAACACCGTGCTGTACGGATAAGGAGGCGAAGAACGGACAGATCCTTCACGACCTGCAAAACACCGTCTGGG
>JBDQFW010000042.1:0-19018 GCA_040265735.1 Planctomycetota bacterium
GCCACGCGATTCGTGGGATCCGCCGGGACGGGCGGGAGCGGCGTGAGGCGCCGCAGGAGGGCGAGCTCATCAGCGCTCCACCCCGTGGAGACGGCGGGCGCGGGCTCCGGACCCACGCTCGGCGCGGGGTCTGCACCGCCGCACGACTGCAGCGTGATCAGCAGCGCCCAGAGCGGTGCGGCAAGCAGTCCCGGCGCAGGGCGCGCGGGCAGTGTGGGCCTGGCTGCGGTGACTCTCGCCGCGGTAACTCTTGCCGCGGTGATCCTGCTCCACAGGCGGCGGCCCGCATGCGCCTCCATCAGCGCACCTCGAACGGAACCTGCGCGCGCTCCGTGAGGGCCCCCTCGGTGCGGTCCACATAGAGCTCCCATGCGCCAGGCATGTGGAACAGGAGGGGCGTGGCCTCCACCCAGCCGTTCTCCTCGGTGAGCGTGGGGGCCACATTCATCCCGTGTCCGTGGGCGGGCATGTCGGCATCCACCCTCAGGCTCGAGAGTTCGGCTGCGAGGGGAGCCCCGTCCTCGCCGAGCAGCCGGAAGCGCACGGAGAACTCGCCGTTCAAGGGTGGGGGGCTCGGCTCGGTGCTCCACTCCAGGCGGAACCCGTTCCCGTTGGCGGGTACGACCTGCGGCTCCACGGGAGCCTGCTCGGGCGCTGCCTCCGGAGTGACCGCCTCAGGGGTCACCTCGCTCGCGGGGGGCGGTACCCGCGTTGCTCCCGCCGGGCCCTGGTCCTGCCGCGGGGCCTCGCCGCAGCCCGTCGGCAGCAGTGTGAGCGGCAGCAGCAGGAACACTCGTGACAGCGGAACTCTCGCGCTCATTGGCCCCCCTCCGCGGCGGTGGGGGACGCGGGCGTCTCGGACTCGGGGCGCATGGCAGGGCGGACGTAGAGCTTCGATCCGAAGGCGCGCACGAAGGCGCCGTCGGGCGTGACGACCACGCAGCGGTGGTTGCCGTGGTCGACCACCATCAGGTTTCCTTCCCCGTCCAGGGTGAGTCCCCGCGGGCCGCGGAACTCCGCGGGTCCGAGGCCCTCCCGACCGATCTGCAGGTCCAGGCCCTCCTCAGGGTCGAAGCGCAGGATCCGATGCCGCGCGGCGTCGGTGACGAACACGCGGCCGTCGGCATCGACGCAGACCCCTGCGGGTCGCTGCAGGGCTCCTTCACCCAGGGTGCGATGCACGCTGCCGTCCTCCGTGCGCAGGCCCACGACGCGCCCGGCCAGCTCGTCCACCACCCACAGGACGCCGTCGCTTCCAAGGGCCAGATCCGTGGGGCGCAGGAGCAGCCCTGCGCCGAGGGTTCGCAGGCAGGCGCCGTCGGGAGACACCTCGAGCACGGCGCGGTTGCGCTGATCGAGCACCCACAGGCTGCCCGTCCGCGCGTCCCACTCGACCGCGCTCGGGGCCGGATCGAAGAAGGCCTGCACGCCGGCCAGGTCCCGCTGCCACGCACGCATGTGGATCCGGCGCACCCACGCCGCCGCGCCGAGGTGCTGGTTCAGGGGCGCCTCGGGATCGATGCGGATGCGCACCTCGTCGAGGGTCGCGGTGGTCGGATCGACCACCCACGCGCGCCTCCCGGCGGCGTCGAGGGCGACCCCGGTCGGGCGCAGGAAGCGCCCCATGCTCGTCCCACGCCGCCCGAACGCGGTGAGTTCGCTGGGCGCGGGCAGGGTGCGCAGGTCGTGCACCAGCACCGCGTGCGTCTCGGGCTCCACCAGCAGCATCCACGGGCCATCGAGCGCGATCGGCGGCCCGTAGTGGGGCGAGGCCTGGGGAGCTAGCGCACGCAGGGGATCCTTCGGGGGCTCGGGCCCGGCGGCGCGCGTGAACACCTGCACGCGGCCGTCCAGGGGCTCGGCCACCGCCAGGCGCTGGCCGTTGTCCGAGACCGCTACGGCCGCCGGATAGTGCAGACGTCCCTCTCCCTCTCCAGGCCGGATCGCATGCGTGCCCAGGGTGTACAGCAGGCGTCCCTCTGTGTCGTGCACCGAGACCCGGTGGTTCTCCGTGTCCGCCACGAACACCCGTCCGCCCCAGGTCGCGATGCCCTGAGGCGCGGCGAAGAGGCCAGGGAAGGCCCCGAAGTCCCCGAAGCCGCCGGCGTGCTCGCCCTCAGGCGTGAAGCGCTCGACCCGCGCGCGGTCCCGGTCCACCACGAACAGCCAGCCGTCGGAGGACAGGGCGACGCCGGTGGGGCAGGCCAGGAGGCCCTCGCCGAGGCGCTCGCGGCGATCTCGCCACAGCCACCGCACCGCGCCGCCCAGGCCGTCCGCCACGGCGAGGCGCCCGCCGACAGCGGCGATCCCTCGCGGGTCACAGAGCTCCTCCGTCCCGGCGAGCACCACGTCGACCTCCTGCCAGATCTCGCGCCCCACCGCCACGACCCGCCGTCGCGCGGGGTCGCTGACATAGAGGCGCGTCCCGACGGCGAGCCCGCTCGGACCGCCCCACACGCTCGAGTCCTCGAGGATGCGCGCCTGCTGGCCGGTGAGGTCGAAGCGCCGCACCCGGTCCGCGTCGGCCTCCGCCACCCACAGCTCGCCCTCGGGCCCAAAGTCGAGGGCGACCGGGCCCTCCAGTCCCTCGATGGTGTGGGTCCAGGTCCCCAGGTGCGAGGGCCCGTCCTGCCCCTGCGCGTCCTGTGCGCGCAGCCCCGGCGCGAGGGCGGCGAGGGCCAGGGCCAGGAGCGTCGCGGAGGCAGTCACGCCAGGCATTGTGCAGCCTCGCTGGGGCGCTGCCCACACCGGCCCGCGTCCGTTCTCCACGCCGGGAGGGCTCGGCGCGATGAGGCGCGGCTGCGGACGGCACGTCTGAGAAGAGCTCAGCGCCGGAAGATCGGCAGCAGGCCTTCGGGAACAGAGAGGAACAGGCAGTTCATCGCCGTGGCGTAGGCGTCCCCGTAGCGTCCGCGGGTCAGGCCGCCCGCGCGCCCGCTGGGGCGACGATCCTCCCAGGTTCCGTCCGTCCGCTGGTCGGCCAGGATCACCCGCACCTCGTCCTCCGCCCAGCGGCGGAAGTGCTGCAGGTCCCTGTGCTGCCAGAAGGCCTGGGCCAGGTACAGCCGCTCGTAGTACGGGAAGGTGGCCGGCTCGCCCTTGGGCTCGCCGTCCGCCCGGGGCGCCCGCGCCGCGAGCTCGCGGAAGACATAGTCGTAGCCGGCGTCCACGACCTTCCCGTCGTACACCCCGCTCGCGTGCAGGGTCGCGAGGCAGCCGGCCGTGAGGCCGACGGAGACCTGGGGGTGGGTGGTCGAGTAGCGAAAGCCTCCGGTCTCGTCCTGGAGAGTCTCCACATAGGCGATCGCGCGACGGATGACCTCGCCGTCCACGCCCACGCCGCTGTTGCGCGCACCACGCAGGGCCTGCACCAGGCACACGGTGACCGAGCCCTCGTGCTCCGCGGTCCGGCCCGGCCCGTAGTACCAGCCGCCCTCGGAGCCCTGCATGCGCTCGATGTGCCGCACCGCGGCGGTCAGCCCCTCGCCGAGCCGCTTGCCGAGGGGGCTGCGCGGGGAGAGGGCCGCCGCCTGGGAGAAGGCCAGCGTCGCGAGGCCGTGGCCGTGGGAGCGCGACTGGCGGTCCTCGGTGGCGGAGATCCAGCCCGGATGGGCCTCGGCGGGACCCGCCTGGTGGGCCAGCAGGTACTCGAGGGCGCGCACCAGCGGGCCCGCGTGGGGGCCGCGGTTGGGGGTGGAGCCGCCCGCCATCCAGGCGAGGGCCGCCAGCGCCGTCACGCCGATCGGCGAGGCGTGCTCCGTCGCGCTCACGGGGAGGGAGCCGTCGCGCAGCAGGGCCTGCCGCGTGGCGAGGGCATCGAGTCCGCGCCCGATGGCCTCCTGCACGGCCGCCTGCGCGCCGGTGGGGAGGGGCGATGGGGCCGCATCCTGGGTGCCGCCAAGGGCGGGGAGGCCGCGGGTTCGGTCGTCGAGCCTCGCGGACACCGGGCCTCTGGACTCGAGGCCTTGGGCCCCGGCGCAGGGTGCCTCCGAGGGCCGCGTCTCGGCCTGGGCCAACAGCGCAGCCGCGATGGACGCGGCCAGCAGCGGGCGGCGGACAGAGTTCGGCATGGGGGCGTGGATGCCCGCAGAGAGCGCTCGCGCGCCTGCGGCGCTAGTTCCGGCCGCTGTCGTTCAGCCGCCGGTAGTACGAGTCGATCCAGTCGCGGTACTGGGCGGGCATGTCCTCACGCCCCTCCGCGCGGTAGATGTCCCGCAGGTGGATCGGGAGGTTGCCCCAGATCTCGGCGTCACGGCCGGAGCGCGTGCCCTCGCCGGTCTCGCCGTCCGCGGCCGCATCCCCGGCGTCCTTCTTGCCGCCGGGCTTGTCCGCCTGGTCCCCGCGGGGCTCGCCCTCGCCGGGCTCTTGCCGCGGGCCCTGCTGTTCGCCGGGCTGCTCGCCAGGCTCCTGGCCCTGCTCGGGCTGCTGGCCCTGCTCGCGCGGGCCTTCGGCCGAGTCACGCCGCTGGCCGGACTCGCTCTGCTGCTGGGCCTGGCCGGACTGGGGCTGACCGGAGGACGAACTGCCCTCCTGCATGGCACCGCTTCACGTGCCTCCGCCCTGGTTCTGGGCGATCTCGAGGATCTCGTCGATGGCGCGCAGGACCTCCTGGCCCTCGCCCTTGGAGGCCCGCAGGAGTCCAGCCACCGCGGCGCGCGCGCTGGCGCTGCTGTCCGCGTCCTGCCCAAGCTCGTCGAGGCCCGCTGCCCCGAGCTCGCCCAGCTTGGAGGTGTCTCCCTTGCTGGCGTCGAAGAGCAGCTCGGTGCTGCGAGACATGCGCCGCTCCACCTCGTGGAACAGCTCGATCATCTGGTCCTGCGGCGAGGCCTGCTCGTCCTGGCGGAAGGGGGAGGGATCGAAGCCCTCGGGGATCTCGATCCGGGGCTTGTCGACCTCGGGTGCCGGGCTGGCGCCGTCCTCGGAGTCGTCCCCGGCGGGGGCCACACCCTGCTCACCGGCCGCCGGGTCCTGATCCTCGCGGGGCGCGTCCTGGGCGCGGGCTGCCGGCGCCAGGTACAGCAGGGCCACGGCGAGCCCCGCGGTCCAGAGGGCTGCGCGCGGCGAGGGAGAGAGGTGGAGTCGGATCATGGTGGAGCCTTGCGGGTTCGTGCCCGCGGGCGACCCTCGAGGGGTCCGGTTCCGGGTTCGGCGGCAGAGGCGCCGGGGGCCGAAGCCCTAGAAGAAGAGTAGCACGAGCCCTTCGGTGGGGCCCATGGAGTGTCGTCAGTCGGGGTCGGGGACCCCCAGGCGCTTGCGGAAGTGCTGGAAGAGCTCCCCGATCCGCTGGTGCTGATAGGCCATCCGCGTCAGCTCCTCCAGCAGGAGGGGGTCCAGCTCGGCGTCGGGGTCCTCCAGCTCGGGGTGCAGGGCCTGCAGGCGCTCGACGCGGCCCAGGAGGTCCTCCTCGAGCTTGCGCAGCAGGCGCAGCTCGGCGGCGTCCGGCACGAGGGACTCCTCCTGCTCCTGGTTCTGCTGATCCTGCTGCTGCTGGTCCTGCTCCTGCTGCTGCTCCTCCTCGCGGCGCTCCATCTCCTCGTCCAGCGCCTGCTGCAGCCAGAGCAGGGCGTTCTCCACGTCCTGCTGCAGCGCCTGCACGCGCGGACCCGACTGGTACCCGCCGGTCTCACCGAGGTCGCGCACGATGCGGACGAGGTCGGTCTCCACGTTGCGCACGATCTCGTGGAACACGAGCACGCCTTCAGCCTCGAGGGCGTCCGCGACCTTCGTCGCCCGTGCCCCGACGGCCTCCTCCTCGCGCGCCACCGCGCGCAGGGTGATGCGCGTGCGCCTCGAGATGCGGCCGCCGTCCTCGCGCGCGCTGTCCGCCTCGAGCAGGGCCTGCATCTGCTCGCGGTGCGCGGTCAGCATGCCCTCGACCTCGGTCCGGATCTGGAAGAGCAGCTCCTCCTGGCGGAGGCGCTGGTACTGCTGCTCCTCCTCCTCGAGCTCCTCGAGGGCCTCGTCCAGAGCCTGCTCCACCTGGCGCTCCTGCTCCTGCGCCTCGGCGAGGTCGCCGGCCTCGTCCTCACCTTGCTCCTGCTGCCCCTGGGGCGGCGACTGCTGGCCGCCGCTCGGGGAGGAGGCCGACTGCAGCGACTGCTGCGCGCTCTGCGCACCGCGCTGCGCGCGCTCGAGCGCCTCCTGGTTGGCGGAGTCGTTGCGCTCCTCGTTGCGTCGCGCGAGCTCGAGCATCTGCTGGCGCAGGCGCTCCTGCTCCGCGGCCAGCTCGGCCGCCGCCTGGCGCTGCTCCTCGGTCGCTGGCTGCACGCCCTGCTCGGAAGCCTGCTGCGCTTCGTTCAGGGCCTGAGTCGCCTCGCGCTGGGCCTGGGCGGCCTGCTGCCCTTCACCGGGCTTGCCGAGGGACTGGGCCGCCTGCTGCATGGCCTGCGCGGCCCTGGTCAGGGCCTCCTGCACGGCCTGCTGCGCCTGTTCGCCGAGGCTGGCGGGCGTGGCGCTCTCGGCCGCGGCCTCGGCCCGTGCCTGCAGCTCGGCCTGCTGCTCGGCGAGGGCCTCACGCTCCGCCTGCCTGCCGTCTCCCTCCGTGGCGCTCTGGAGCGCCTGCTCCACCGCCTCGAGGGCCTGCTCGAGCGCCTCGGCCGCGGCCTGGGCCTCCGCCTCCGCCGCGTCCGAGCGGCGCTCGCCGGCGGCCTGCGCGGCTCGCGCCTGGGCTGCGGATGCCTGGCGCGCGGCCTGGGCCGCGGCGCTGGCCTGCTCCTCGGCTGCGCCAGTCGCCCCGCGCTCGAGGTCTGCCGCAAGCTGCTCCGAGCGCTCCTGCCCCTCCTGCTGGCTCGCCTCGAGGGCGTCGCCGAGGCGCGCCTGCGCGTCGAGCCCCTCGTCTAGAGCACGCGCCGCGCGCTCGGTGGCGCGGTCCTCGCCGGCCGCGTCGCCGGCCTCCTGGGCCTTGCTCGCGGCGGCCAGGGCCTCCTGGATGCGGGCGGCGGCCGCGCCGGTGGTCGTGGGCTCGCCGGCCAGCTCCTCCAGGGCGGCCTCCGCCTGGGCGCGCGCGGCGCGGCCCTCGGCCCGAGCCTGCTCCGCCTGGGCGGCCAGGGCGCTGGCCTGCTCGCGCGCTGCCTCCGCCGCCGTCTGCGCAGCCTCCTCGGAGGCAGCGGACGCCAGCTCGCGAGCGCGCTCGTCCATGGCGCGTGCGCTCGCCCCCGCCTGCTCGTCCCCGGACGCGCGGGCCTGGCGCTCGAGGCGCGCGGCCTCGGCCGCGAGCGCGTCGGCGGCGCGCCGGCGCTCCTCTGCGTCGCCACTCGCCGCGGCGGCCGCCGCCTCGAGGGCAGCCTGGGCCTCCTCGGCACGACGCGCGCGCTCGGCGCTGGCGCGGGCCTCGGCCAGGGCCGGCCGCGAGGCCTCGATGCGGCTCGCGTCCTCGGGCGACCAGGTGGACAGGGCGCCGGCGGCCATGCGCTGGTCCTCCAGGGCCTCGCGCAGCCGGTCGCGCAGTCGCTCCAGATCGAAGGTCCCAGACGAGCGCGCCAGGTCCTCGGACTTGCGCAGGAGGTCGCGCTGCTCCGCCAGCAGGGCCTCCATCTCAGCGTCCAGCGCCCGGTGCTCCTCCGTCCGCGCCTGCTCCGCAAGCTCGGCGGTGCGCTCGCGCAGGGAGCGCTCCCCTGCGGCGACCTCCTCCAGGCCAGCCTTGATCTCTTCGAGCGCCGCCAGCTCCTCCTCGAGGGTGTCGAGGCTGCGGCGGTCCAGCAGGATCTCGAGCAGGCGGGAGAGGCGCGCCTCGACCGACTGCTGACGCTCGAGCGCGCTCATGGTGCGGCCGCCGCTGAGGTCGTCCTTGGAGCCGTCGATCAGCTCCTCGAGGGTCCGCCCCCCTGTGTCCTCGGGCCGCTCGTCGAGCTCCGAGAGAGCGTCCCGCAGCAGCCCGGCCGCGTGCACTCGGCCTTCGGCCTCGAGCCGGTCGGCGAGGGCGCCCATGGTGTCTCGCAGGCGCCGCAGCTGGCGGCGGATGAGAGCCTGCTCCTCGGCGAGGGCCGCCTGCTCGCGGCTGGTCCCGTCGTCCTGGGGGAGGGGCGAGGCCGGAACCGGCTCGGCGAGGGCCAGGCCCCCGAGGAGCAGGATCCCGAGCACCGTTCCCCCAGAGCGGACGGCGCCGCCCGCGAGGGCCCAGCCCGTCCGCGGTGCCGCCGCCTTCCGCGCAGGGCCAAGGTCCGCGGGGGAGCCACTCATGAGGCGCAGCGCGCGCTGGACGGGTCCGATCATCGGTTCTCCTCCGCGAACTTCCGCGTCCGCTCTGTGAGGTTCTTCTGGCGGTTCAGGATGTCGCGGGTGAGGGTCAGCACGCTCTGGAAGTTGTCCCACTCACCCAGCCGGGTGGTAAGGGCGTCCAGCTGCTCGACGGCGCGGGTCAGGGCGGCCTCGGCGGCGATCACCTCGGACCGCGCCTGCTCGGCCGCACTCGCCGCGCGCGCTCGGGTCAGGGCCTCGAGAGCCTGAGCCAGGGTGGCCTCGCTGACCTCGAGGGTCATGCCCGTCAGGGTCAGCAGCTCGCCCACGAGGTCCGGAGAGCCGAGGCGTCCGGCCTCGAGGTCCGCCACCAGGGCGCGCCAGAGAGCCGGCTCGAAGGTGCGCGTGCCGCTCTCCTGCAGGCGCCGGTCCAGCGCGTCCAGGGCCGCTCCGGCTCGACCGTCGATGCGCGTGTAGGCCAGGCCCTCAGTCAGGCCGGCGAGATCTCGGCCGAGCGAGCGCCCATCACCCTCCACGCGCCGCGCGCCGTGCACCAGCGCGGCCAGCTCGCGATCCGTGGCGACCTCGCCCGTCTCGAGTGCGGCGACCGTCAGTCCCGCCTGCTTGCGCAGCTCGGTGGCCTCGCTCAGCATGCGGCCCGCGGTCTCGCCACCCCGCGCCAGGCCGTCCTTCAGCCGGCGCAGGTACTCGTCCGCGGACACGCAGCGCAGGCGCACCGGATTGCCCAGGGCCTCGTGATCGGGGGAGGGGTGCGAGTCGCGCGCCATCACCTGCAGGACGCCGGACCACCCGGCCTCGACACCCTCGCCCGCGAGCGCTGCGAGCTCGAGGCGCGTGCCCGCGAGGACTTGCACGCCGCGGGGGCCGCCGAACCCCTCGGTCGCGGCCGGAGCCGGGCGGAGCTCCAGCGCGCCCTCGGCCACGGCGGTCTCCAGGTCGCTCGCCTCGCGCGCGTCCCAGCGCACCTCGGCCACGGCGAAGTCGTCCGCCACGCGCACGCGCAGGCCCACGGCGCCACCGGCCACCACCAGGTGCTCGCCCGGGTCCGGAGCGAGCAGCACCACCTCGGGCTTGCGGTCGGGCTCGACGCGGATCGCCCAGGTCCCAGGGTCGGGGTTGGTCATCCCGGTCGGGTCCTGGAGCTCCACCTGGAAGTAGCGGTCCTCCTCGGCGAGGAGCGTGCAGGTCCAGCCCTCGACGGTCGTGGTCTCGGAGTCGCCGCCCTCGACCAGCACAACCTGCCCTGGCTCCAGGGGGAGGACGCGGTCCGTTCCCAGCACCCTGACCTGTCCGGTCGCCGTGGGCGGGTCGAGCAGCAGGCCGAGCCGCAGCTCGCTGCCCTGGAGCACCCGGAGCTCAGTGCCTTCGAGCACGACGGGCTCGAGGCCGGTGTACGCCGGCGGCGTCGCCAAGCAGGTCAGTGCCAGCACGTCCGGCGGGCTCACCACTTCGAGGACGAGGCGCGGCTCGCCGCGCTGGTCGTCGCCGCCGGTGACCCACAGCTCCGTGCTGCGCTGCAGGTTGCGCAGCTCCGGCCGCACGCTGCGGCTTCCCCCGGTGCGGAAGCGGCTCGCGCTGCCGTCGGCGAAGTGCACGGTGACCTCCTCGGGCACCTCGCCCTGGACCTCGACCACGAGGTCGAGGTCGCTGCCGCGGGCCACCCGCGCGCGGAGCTCGCCGATGGCGACCGCCTCTCCGCTCCCCGCCAGGCGCAGCGCCAGGGTCGTGGCACGCGGCCAGGGCGTGTTCGCTCCGAGTGCACGCTCGAGGAAGGTGCGGGCCAGGGCCGGCTGGGCCGCGAGGAGCGTCACCGCCAGGGCCGCGACTCCCAGGCCGCTCAGCAGGCGACGGTTCGGCTGCCGAGGATCGAGGACCCGGGCGATCTCGATGCTGGGGGCCAGGGCTTCGGTCTCGGTCACCAGCCTGTCGATGAGGGGCCGCGCCGGAGAGGTCTGGGGCGTATCGCGCAGCTGCAGGCTGCTCACCAGGCGGTCCTGGCTCTCGGGGTGGGCGCGGTCCAGCAGGACGGCGAGGCCCTCGGGGCCCGGCACCTTCGCGAGGCGGCGGGCCAGGTCGCGCACGACGAGGACGATGGGCGTCGCCACGAGGATCGCCGTGTGCAGCAGACGGACCGGGCGCGGCAGGTCGAGCCAGCGGTCCGCAAGGAACGCGAAGGCCAGCCAGCCCCCGGTGCCCAGCAGGACGACGCCCAGCCCCTGGCGCCAGGCGAGGCCCCGCAGCCCGGCCCGCAGCCGGGTCAGGAGCCGGTCCAGCTGGGGGGTGGGTTGGCCGGCGGGCTGCGCGGCCCTCTGGGCGGTGGACTCCATGGTGGGCTCAGCGCTGGAAGATGGGCAGGAACGAGTAGGGGATCTCGAGGATCAGGCAGGCCATCGCCGTGGAGAATTCCTCGCCCGGCCCCACCTCGTTCGGCCAGGTGCCGTCGGGGCGCTGGATGTCGAGCAGTCGCTCGCGCAGCTTCGTGAAGTAGCGCTGCCAGCGATCGCCGCCGACCGTGTACATGGCCTGGACGCCGTAGTAGTGGCCGTACCAGAAGAAGTAGTGCCCGCGCTGGCCGTAGCGCGCGTTGAACAGGTCCTCCTCCGCCTCGAGGAACTCCACCCCGCGCAGGATGAGGTCGTCGGAGTAGATCCCGAGGCCGTGCATGGCCGTCACGCCGGCCGCGGTGAGCGGGAACGAGGAGCGACTGAAGCTGTTCTCCTCCACCTGGTAGTGGAAGGTGCCCAGCTCCGACGAGCCGCGCCCGAAGCTGCTGCGCGTCACCGCCGAGGCCTTCACGTAATCGAGGGCGCGGTCGATGGTGGCGCGCGGCACGCGGATGCCGATGTTGCGTGCCGCGCGCAGGGCGAGGACCTGGCAGACCACGATGGACATGTCCGACTCCCGGGCCAGCGGCACATAGCGCCAGCCGCCCTCGGGGTTCTGGCTGCGCACGATGAAGTCCACCGCGGCCTGCAGCTTGCTGCGGACGTCCTGCCTGTGCGTCATGCCGTAGATCTCGGCGAGGAACAGGGTCGCGAACGCGTGGCTGTACATCCGCGTGCCGGCGTTCGTGACGTACCCGTCCTCCTGCACGCACCCGAGGACGAAGTCGAGGCAGCGCTCGATGACCGCTCCATACTCGCCGCGGCCGGGCACATGGCCCCCGGCGAGGAACGCCATCCCAGCCAGGGCCGAGACGCCCACGTGCCCTCGGTCGAGGGCGGTCGCCCGGTAGCCGGAGTTGAGCTTGAAGCCCACGTCCGAGCTCCAGCCGCCGGTCGCGCCCTGGCGGGTCGCCAGCCAGGCGAGCCCGCGCTCCACCGCGCGCTCCTGCTCCTCGGTGATCTCCACGAGGGGGGCCCCCGGACTGCGGGGCTCGCGGAGAGCGGGCTCCTGGGCGGGGGGCAGCGCCAGAGTGGCGCAGGTGAGGAGGGAGGTGAGGAGCATCGAGGTCAGCGGAGGAACTCGCTGTGGCTTTCGAGGGCGACCCATAGGCCGCCGTCCCAGGGTACGACGCTGGGCCGCGGAGCACCCGTCATGGGCGTGGGGGGCTGGCTGGCCGGCCGCACGCTGAGCGTCTCGCCCGTGGCCCTGTCCAGGACGAGCAGGGCTGCGGCCTCGCCCCCCGGCCGGTCGGCCATGAGCGCGATGCGCTCGCGCCCGATGATCGGAGGCGGTCCGGCGCTCAGCCGCGGGTGGATGAGCTCGACACCCGGGGGGCTCGACCAGCGCAGGCCCTCCTCCAGGCTGATCCCGAGGAGCGTCCGCCGCGACGGATCCGCAGCGATCAGGAACGGCTCGGCGAGGTCCAGCCGCCCGGTCGTCCCCAGCCCGAGCAGGATCGCGCGCGGCGGGAAGGTCGCGGCGCTGGCCTGGACCACCATGCCTCGCCGCGCGTCGAACTCGTGCAGGGAGCGGACCGAGTCCCCTCCGGCCCGGGTCGCGAGCACCAGCCAGACCTTGCCGCCGCTGCGCAGGACATGGGTGGCCTCGTAGCCGCGGCCGAGGCCCGAGAGGTCCACCGACCAGGCCTCCTCGCCGTTGGTGAGGCGGAAGCCGCGGAAGCGGTTCGTCCGCGTGGACGAGCCGCGCTGCAGAGCGGGCAGGACCAGCAGGTCCCCGTGGACGAAGGCCGCGCGGGCCTCCTCCCGCCGCACGCCCTGCAGGCGGATGCGCGCGCGCTCCCGCCCCGTGAACAGGTCGAGGATGCGCGCGCTCCCCTGGCCGTTCGGCCACAGGACCACCACGCCGCGCTCGGCGTCGAGGGTGAACTCGGGCAGGAAGGTGTAGGGCAGGGACACGCGCCACAGGCGCGCGCCGGTGAGGGGCTCGATCCCCTCGGCGACGAACGCGTCGAGCTCGCGGCGGCTGGTGACCAGCAGCCCGCCGGCGCTGTCCCCGTGCAGGTACTCGCCCCGGGTCCGCGCGGTGGCATAGGTGCCCAGGTCGCCCGAGACCGGGTCGATCGAGTACAGCACGTCGGGCAGCACCAGGTGCAGTCGCCCGCCGGCCGTGACGCAGCGGTCGGGATCGAACCAGGCCTCCACTGCCCCGCCGGGGATCTTGCGCGCCCACAGCTCCCTGCCACCCGGCCCCACGCCGATCACCCGGTCGCGGGTCAGGGTCAGCAGGCGCGCGGGCTCGTCCTCCCGAGCGGCGAACCGCCCGGCCTCGATCAGGCTCGCGGTCTCGAGACGCGCAAGGCTCGGCTGAGCGGGGACCTCGGGCGCCGGTACCACTCGGGGGGCGAGGGTCGCCCGGCGGGACTCGGCCGCGCTGGCGAGCTCGCTCCCCGCGCTGGGCCAGACGGCGGTGAGGTGACTCAGCAGGGCGGCCGCGAGCGGTCCGTTGCCGGCCGCCTCGAGGGTCTCGGCCAGGAGTAGCCAGCGTCGGCTGGTCTCCGGGCTCGTGGGGAGGGTCGTCCAGCTCTCGGGCAGCGAGCCCAGAACGATGGAGGCCGCGGCGTTGACATCTCCGCCGACTCGCGCGACCTCGAGGCGCTGACTCTCCGCCCGCTCGGCCGCTGCGGTCCAGGGCCAGCGCTGGCTGACGCCCACCAGCGCCTCGTCGGTACCCTCGCGCAGAGCCTCTTCCAGCTCGGCCACCGCGGCGGCCTCAACCTCTGGGAGGCGCTCCCAGCCCTCACGCGTGAAGCCCTCCGCCAGGACGGCACGCGCGAACGAGTCCACGTCCTGGCCCTCGAGCTCTCCGTCGCGCCAGGGCAGGGGGAAGCGACCCCAGGTGGGAAGCAGCGCGTACAGCGCGGCGAGGCCCGCGCGACGCCGCGCCTCGTCGCGGCTGGCGAGCTGCAGGCGCACCTCCTCGAGGCTGGCGTACACCGCTGAGGGGAGCGGGAAGCCACCCTCGGGGTCGGGCCCCTCGAGGGGCTGCAGCCGCAGCATCCTCGCGGCCTCCCCTGGAGCGGGCCTGACGACGGCCACGGCCACGCGCTCGCGCAGGTCCTTGGCGGCGATCGCGCGCAGCACCTCGAGGCGCGCGTCGAGGTCGCGGTCGCGCAGGACCTCCTGCAGGGCGATGCGCGTCTCGCCCGCGGCGGTCGGATCCGGGGCCAGAGCAAGGGCCTCCTCCAGGCACAGTCGCGCCTGCCCCGCGTCGAGGCCGGCGCGTGCCACGTCCGCGCGCACGCGCAGGAGCCGGTGCAGAGCCGCGTCCCGGCCCTCCATGGCCGGCAGGCCGTCGAGGAGCCCCCGCCCCTCAGCCAGCAGCCGCCCGGCCTCGACCAGATCCTGGGCCTCCTGCCGTCGTGCGTGCAGGGAGCGCGCGCGACGGGTCAGCAGCGTGGCCAGGTGGACGGCCGCCTCGGGGTCGTCGGGGCTGGCCTCCAGGCGCCGTCGCGCACGCTGCACCAGTCCGTCCCACTCGAAGTACCCGCGCGCCCCGGAGCCGTCCACGATGAAGAAGGCGCCGTCGTCGAGCAGCAGGTTGCCGTCCAGGCGCCGGCCGTCGCTCACGGGCCAGGGCAGGAGGGCGAGGCGGCGGCCGGTGACGAGGTCGAGCTCGACGAGCTCGCGCTCATCCGGGACGAGGACCGAGCGACCGGAGAGGACCGGCGCCGGGAGCCATCTCGAGGGGAGGGAGTCGGCGCCAACCGGGGGGAAGGCCCAGGCCAGGCGCGAGGGCGCCTGGCGGGCCAGGGAGTCGCTCGCAGCCTCGAAGGCCGCGACCCGCTCGCCGCCCAGGACGAGGAGCCCTTCGCGGACGCCCAGCAGCTGGTTGACCTCACGCGTCCTGCCCGTGGGGTCGGCGGCCAGGCAGAGCCGCGTCTGACGCATGGACCAGCGCACCTCGCCCGTGGCCGCGTCGAGGGCCAGCAGGTGGGGGGAGTCGAAGGGCGCAGCGAGGACGGCGTCCTCGTGCAGGATCGGGGGGCCGTTGCGCCAGACCGAGGCCAGGGTCCCCGCGCGCCGCCAGCGGCCGGCGGTGAGGGGGACCTGCTCGTAGCTGGACTCCCAGAGCGGTGCACCCGAGAACGCATCGAGGCAGGCGACGACGCCAAGCTGCGTGAGCACGAAGGCGCGACCCTCCTCTGAGCAGACCACCGGAGGCGCGACGAACTCCTGCTCCATGCGCCCGAACATGTTCAGCTGGCGCTGGCCGGTGATGACCGGAGTGCTCCAGGCCAGATCCCCGGTCCGGAGGTCGAAGGCCGCCACGTGCAGCTCGATCCGGCCGCGGGTGCGGGCGCACTGGACGATCACACGGCCCGCATGGACCACCGGCGGGCTGACGACGGTGAAGCGCTCGGCGAAGGAGCCGGAGTCCCCATCCCAGCCAGCGGGCGGCGCGTGGTGCCATAGGGGCGTCCCGAGCTCCAGGTCGAACGCCGCCAGACGGCGCTCGGGCAGGACCTTGATGATCTCGAGCTCGTTGTAGTCCTGCTGACTCTCGACCTCGAGCGGGAGCTGGAACGCAGCCAGCGCCACCGTGCCATCGGAGGCGGGGGCGACGAACCCCTCGTCGATGTCGATGGCCTCGCGGAAGGTCTCCATGCCGCGGATCGAGCGCTCGGCCTCGGCCCACGAGGGCAGGTCGTCGCCGAAGGCCGAGGTGCCCTGGCGCCAGAGCAGCTCGCCGGTCTCGGCCGCCACGCACCACAGCTGGCGGCTGGTGCTGAGGAGCAGCCGCTGCCCCGCGCGCACCGGGAACACGCGGCGAGAGGCGGGGGACTGCCAGTACGGATCCCGCGGCAGGTTGAGCTCGACCGGCCAGCCCTCGGGCTGCTGACCGAACGGGCGGCCGGCGGGGTCGTCGCCGCCCAGGGCCGAGCGCCCGGAGATCGCGGGCTCCGGAGGGAGAGACACGCTGGCGCGGAGCCGCGCAAGCAGGCCGTTCCAGGGCTGTTCGCCCGCGCGGTCCTCGAGCCAAGCCAGCAGCTGCCCCTCGGACAGCCTAGGCGCCGGCGGCGGACCCTCGAGCACGACTTCCTCTGCGGCGTCCCCTGCACCCTCCGCATCGCTGCCAACGCGCGCGAGTGCGCGCGGAAGGGCCTGTGCGAGGCTCGGCTCGAGGGCGGGTAGCGCGCGCATCCACGCCGCCCGGGCCGCGTCGACCTCGCCGCGCTCGAAGAGCAGGTCGCCCATGGCGAGCCAGGCGCGACCCGCCGCCTCAGTCACGGGCCACCGCTGGGCGACGGAGACCAGCGGCCCGAAGCCTCCGGCCTGAGCCGCTTCGAGGGCCTCGCCCAGGGCAGCCTCACTCTCGGCCCGGTGGCGCTCCCGGTAGAGCCGCAGGGTTGCCTCCGGCAGGGTGCGCAGGACATCCATGGCCCAGCTGCCCACGCCGACATACGACACGCTCTCAACCTGACCGCGCGCGGCCTCCTGGGCCTCCAGGGCGAGGACCGCCGTGGCGTGGTCCTCGAGCAGCTCCTGGAGCACGGCGAGGGCCTCGCTGTCGCGGCCGTTTGCCAGGTGCTCATCCACCTGCAGGACGGCATTGCGCACCACCTGGGTGTCGTAGACGTGGAAGCTGCCCGCCGTCACGCCAGCGTCGTCCTGGACGCGGACGGGCCCCGCCAGCGCGGCCGGGTGCGCCGCGCGCGACGGATCGGCGGCGCCAAGCGCGAGCATGGCCGCCGCTGCGAGGCCGTGCAGCCTCGCCCCCTCGGCGCACCCGCGGGCGCGCCGTCGTGGCGTTCGGGACTGGATCATGATGGCGGGTCGCGGTGCGGCCCGGTGGTCGGTACGACCGTCGCGTCTGGAGCGGCGGTCAGATCAACTCGAGGCGCTTGCGCAGGATCCACTCGGCGCTGAGCAGCGCGAGGACCAGGGCCAGCGTGCCCCAGCGGTCCCAGGCGTCGAGCAGGTCCGAGCGCAGGGGTTCGCGCCGCTCCTCGCCCCCGGGGAGCGCCTGCAGGAGCGGGCCTGCCGAGGCCAGGGCCACCGCGCTCCCGCCCGTCCGCTGGGAGAGAGCGAGCAGGGCCGCGGGATCCGGGGTCGGGTCGGCGTTCTCATGGGAGGGCAGGACCACCTCGTAGTCCGCGCGCGCCACCGGTTCATCGGCATCCAGCAGGACTGCGCTCCAGGCGCCCGCGCGTCCAGCCTCGAACGAGGTCCGGAAGACCCCGGGGCGGTTCGGGTCGGCAGCCAGCTCCACGCGCTCCAGCTCCCCGTCGGGCCCCTCGAGCTCCACGGTCCGGCTCTCGGCCTCCAGGGGCTCGAAGTCCTCGTTCAGAACGCGGGCCTCCAGGGAGACGCGCTCGTCGAGGCCGTACTCGGGCTGCAGGGCCTCCAGCTGGTGCCGGCGGTCCCCTCCCTTCAGCCGGCCAAGGGCCAGCCAGCGAATGGCGTTGCGCCAGAACCGCTCGTGGTAGCGGTGCTCGTAGCGGAACTGCCAGCGGTGGGTCGAGTCGATGGCCAGGAAGAGCGTGCGTCCCTCGGGGTAATAGCCCGCCACGAGCAGCGGATCGCGCTCGCCGTCGCCCGACAGGCTCTGGGTCGGGTGCCTCAGCAGGACCTGCGCGCCGGGCTTCGCCCCGCGGACGGGGAAGTACCAGTAGAAGCCGCGCAGGCCGCCCTCCTCCTGCCAGAGCTGGCGGTTCAGGTCGGCGTCGGGGTGCAGGCGCACGATCTGGTGAGGGCTGCTGGGGTCCTCGAGGGTCGGGTGCTGCTCGAGGGTCGTGTCCACCTCGAAGGCCAGGGCCCCCGTGGGGTCGAGGGTCACGGGCAGCAGCTTCGCGAACTCGGTGCCGGCGACCGCCTTGGGCATGTCGAACTCGCCCGCGATGACGCACAGGCCGCCGCCCTTCTCCACGAACTCGCCCAGGGAGCGCACGAACTCCTCGCCCTCGGCGGGGTCGGCCGAGATGGCCCAGGGGTTCACATCGCCCAGCACGACCACGTCGTAGCGGTCGAGCAGCTGCTCCGTGCGGGTCGGCACGCGGGTGAGCCGGTCGAGCCCGCGCGTGGCCTCCTGCGGGAAGTCGGGCGTCGCCGACAGCAGGAACATCTGGGCCTCGATGCGCTCGTCCGCGCGCAGAAGCATGTCCTTGAGCTGGCGATACTCCCAGCGCGGGTAGCCGTCCACATACAGCACGCGGATGCGCTCAGGATTGACCCGCACGACGGTCGCGACCTGGTTGTCGTCGAGCATGCGCTCCTCGGGCAGGGGCGCCACCGACACGCGGAAGCGCCGCTCGAGCCCGCGGGAGCCCGTGCGGCGGCCGGGCGCCGTGAGCGTGACGCGCAGTCCCTCTTCGGTGGGCTCGACCCGCTGCTGATCCACAGGCTGGGCCTGGCCGCCATCGATCTCCTCCAGCAGGACCTCGTCCGCGGCGCCACCCTCGAGCCCGCGCGCGCGCACCCGCACGATCAGACTGATCTCGTCCTCCTCCAGCACGGAGGTGGGGGCCTCGACCAGCTCCAGGACGAGGTTCCGCTCGGGCCGCGTGTCTCCGACCACGACGGTGTGCACGGGGATCCCGGCCTGGCTTGCGCGCTCGGCCACCTCCATGGGGTCGGCGCCTCCGTTGGAGCGGCCGTCGCCGACCACGACGATCCCCTTCACATGGCGGCCCCTCGCCTGGCTGAGGGCGGAGGCCAGGGCGTCCCCCAGGTGCGTGGCCGCCCCGCGTCCTGCGAGGTCGCCCGGATCGGCGAGCGCCTCGGTGGTCGTGGCGAAGCGCTGGAGGCGGACCTCATAGCCGGTCTCCGCAAGGTGGGGCAGCAGGCGCCCGTCCAGCCACGCCGAGGTCAGCTCCGCGCGGCTCGTCTCGGCGACCAGGGGGGCCTCGCCCTCGCCCGGGGAGGGGAGCAGAGCCTGCAGCTTGCGTGCGACCTCTTCGGCGCCCGAGTAGGCGTCACGGCGGGACATGCTGGCGGAGTCGTCCGCGAGAACCAGGATCTCCGCCGGGGTCACGCGCTCCTGAGAGCGCACCTCGACCGGGCGCGCGAGGATGGCCAGCAGGGCCAGCAGGCTGAGCCAGCGCAGGCCCACGAGGGTCGTACGCATGCCAGACGAGAGCGTCTCGCGGGCATAGGCGCGCCAGGCCACTGCGAAGGACAGAGGCAGGACCACCAAGACCACGACCCAGGGGGCCGGGGCCTCGAGGAGCCGCCAGCTCGTGGCGGTGTCCTCCTGGGGCGTCGTGACCTCCGCCACTGTGCTTTGGTTCACCGTGCTTTGGTTCACCGTGCATTGGTCCGCGGCGCTCTGGTCCGCGGCGGCCTCCTGCGCGGACAGGACAGCGGCCTCCGGCGCAGGGCCCCAGCCCGCAAGCGGGGTCGTCGTCGGTCGGAGCCAGGTCATGCGTGCACCCTCCTCCCGCGGCCGCCGAGGCGTGCGCCCCAGAGGGACTCACCCA
>JBDQFW010000043.1:0-18947 GCA_040265735.1 Planctomycetota bacterium
GCTCCCCACCGCAGCCCTGCTCCTCGCCGCCCTCGCGGGCGCGCCCTCCGCGGCTCCTCTCGCCGCCTCCCCGGCGTCCGTCGCACGCCCGGCCCTCGCGCCCCAGCCGGTCAAGCTGGTCGCCAAGGACAAGGTGGAGCTGAGCGGGACCTACTTCCCGCCCAAGGACATGGACGCCAAGAACACGGCCGTGCTCCTGGTGCACGACGCCGGCTCGGACTCGGCCTCGGTGGCGGCCCTGGCAGAGGCCTGGAACAAGCGCGGCGCCGCCGTCCTGTCCCTGGACCTCCGCGGTCACGGGGAGAGCAAGGCCGAGCGCGTGGACTGGACCACCGCCAGCGAGAAGGAGCGCGAGGTGCTCTGGGCCATGGCCAAGCGCGACCTCGAGGCCGGCGAGAGCTACCTGCGCGAGCGGACCGAGGTCCACTCCTCGCGCATCGTCGTGGCTGGCAAGGGCGCGGGCGCAGGCCTCGCCGTCCGCTACGGCATCGAGGGCGCCGGGGTCGCGGGCGTCGTGCTCGTCGATCCCCCCGTCGAGGAGGAGAAGACCTGGGGCATCGATGTGGCCAAGGGCCTGGCCGAGCTCGAGGGGCTGCCCGCGCTCATCGTCTGCTGCAAGGAGACCCGCAAGGCCTGTGACGCCATGGCCGAGGCCGCCCACGAGGCCAACGACGGCTACGAGTACGTGGAGCTCGGCATCCTGCGCTCGGAGCGCAAGACCCTGCTCGAGGACAAGCGCCTGTCCTCCACCCTGACGGGCTGGACCAAGGAGAAGGTCGAGGGCGGCAACTGACCCCCTGACCGAGCCGGGGCACCGGGCCCCGAATTCCCTCAGCGTCCCCCCTCCGCAACGCGGCGGGGGGACGCTAGCGTCTGCGCCCATGGATCAGCTCCTCCCCAGCGGCCTGCGGGCTGCAGGCATCTCCGCCGGCATCAAGAAGCGCTCGGCGCCGGACCTCGCTCTCCTGACCGCGGACGAGCCGGTGCCGGCGGCGGCGGTGTTCACCCGCAGCCTCCTGCTAGGAGCCCATGTCCCGGTGTGCCGCGCGAAGCTCGAGCGCACGGGGGGGCGGGTGCGCGCGGTGCTCGTCAACTCCGGCAACGCGAACTGCTCCACGGGGGCTGCCGGCCGCGAGGACAACGAGCGCGTGGCCGCGGCGCTGGCCGAGCGTCTTGCCTGCAGCGCGGACGAGGTGCTCTTCCTCTCCACCGGCGTGATCGGCGCGCGCCTGCCCATGGAGAAGGTGCTCGCGGGGCTCGAGCCCCTGCTCGCGGCCGCGCGCCCCGAGGGTCTGGCGGACTTCTCGCGGGCCATCATGACCACGGACACGCGCCCCAAGGTCGAGTGCGCGCTCGAGGGCGGGGCGACCCTGGTGGGCGCGGCCAAGGGGTCCGGCATGATCCACCCGGACATGGCGACCATGCTGGGCTTCCTGGCCACCGACGGGGATCTGGGCTCGGAGCCCGCCGCCCTCCTGCGCAGGGTCGTGGACCGCTCCTTTCACCGCACGACGGTGGACGGCGACACCTCCCCCAACGACACGGTCCTGCTCCTGGGGACCGGTCGCAGCGGCGTGACCGTGGACGAGGGGGCCCTGACCGGGGTGGCCCAGCGCCTCGCGCGTGCGATCGCTGCCGACGGCGAGGGAGCGACGCGGCTCGTCACCGTGCGCGTGGCCGGCGCCCCCGACGAGGCGGCGGCTGCCCGCGTGGGCCGCACCATCGCCACCAGCCCCCTGGTGAAGACCGCCATCGCCGGGCGGGACCCCAACTGGGGCCGGGTGGTGGCGGCGGCCGCGCGTGCGGGCGTGCCCTTTGACCCGGAGGAGGCCACCCTCGATGTGGGCCCCGCCCGCGTGTACACCCGCGGGGTGCCCCACCCGGAGGCCGAAGAGGCCGCCTGGAAGCACCTTGCGGAGCAGGCCGAGGTGGAGCTCTGCCTGGACCTGGGGGCAGGCAACGCCGAGGCCGCGGTGTGGACCTGTGACCTGACCAGCGAGTACGTCCGCATCAACGCGGAGTACCGCACCTGAGCCGCGTCAGGCGAGCACTTCGCGCACGACGCGGCCGGCCACATCCGTGAGGCGGAAGTCCCGCCCCTGGGCGCGCACGGTGAGCCGCTCGTGGTCGAGCCCGAGCAGGTGCAGCATGGTCGCGTGCAGATCGTTCACGTGCACGCGCCCCTCGGCCACGCGGTAGCCGAGGTCGTCGGTGGCCCCGTGGGTGATTCCCGCGCGCACGCCGGCGCCCGCCATCCAGCCGCTGAAGGCGCGCATGTGGTGGTCCCTGCCGGGGCCGCCCTTGTTGGTCTGCACCATCGGCGTGCGCCCGAACTCACCGGTCCACACCACCAGGGTCTCCTCGAGCATGCCGCGTCGCTCGAGGTCCAGGAGCAGGCCGGCCGCGGGCTCGTCCGTGAGGCCGGCGCAGATGCCCATGTACTTGACCAAGTCGTTGTGGTGGTCCCAGCCGCGGTGGTAGAGCTGCACGAAGCGCACCCCGCGTTCAAGCAGCCTGCGCGCCAGCAGGCAGTTGTAGGCGAAGGAGCCGTCGCCCCCTCCGCGCACCTCGGGGCCGAGGCCGTAGAGCCCGAGGGTGGCGTCGTCCTCGCGCGAGAGGTCGGTCAGCTCGGGGACCGCCTGCTGCATCCGGAACGCCAGCTCGTACTGCTGGATGCGCGCCTGCACATCCGGATCCTCGGCCAGGGGGGAGAGGGAGTCGAGAGCGTTGCGCGCCGCGACCACCTGACCCTGCGCGGAGGCGTCCACGCCCTCGGGGAGGTCCGCGTAGGGCACGAGCGCGCCCTGGGAGCGGAGCTCGACCCCCTGGAGGTGGCCCGGAAGGAAGCCGGCCCCCCACTGACGCGTCGAGAGGGGCTGGGGATCTCGACCACCCCGCGAGGTGAGGACCACGAAGCCCGGCAGATCGCGCGACTCGCTCCCAAGCCCGTACTGGACCCATGAGCCCATCGACGGCCGCCCCGAGATGGAGGTCCCGGTGTTCATGACCGTGTGCGCGGGGTCGTGGTTGATCTGGTCCGTCTCCAGCGAGCGGATGATCGCCAGCCGGTCGGCGACGCGCGCCAGGTGCGGGAAGGCCTCCGAGACGCGCTGCCCCGTGCGCGGGTGCGTGGTGAAGGGGAACTGGGGCCGCCACAGCTTGAGGGCCTGGTTCTGGAGCTGGGCGATGGGCTGGCCTGCGATCAGCTCCGGCGGCGGCACGGTGCCATCGAAGCGCGCCAGGGTCGGCTTCTCGTCGAAGGACTCGAGCTGGCTCGGGCCACCCGCCATGCACAGGAACACGACGCGCTTGGCGCGCGGTGCGTGGTGCAGCCGGAGGCCGCCGGCCGCCGTGTCGGCCAGGGCAAGACGCCCCAGTCCGAGGGTGGCCGCGCCGCCGAGGAAGGCGCGGCGAGAGAGCGCGAGGCCCGGATCCTGCGGGAGCGAGCTCATGGCCTGGTGATCGCCTCCGAGGTGTTGAGCAGGGCGCGGGCCGCAGGATAGAGGGCCTCCGCGCGCGAGCGGCCGGGCCCCTCGAGGACGAGGCCTGCCAGAACCACGCGCTCAGCGTCCGTGACCGGGCGCTGGAGGACCAGCTCCACCATGGCGTCGAGGGGCGCCTCGGGCCGGCGCTCGAGGGCGCGGCCAGCCAGGGCGCGCGCCGCGTCCAGGGCCGTGGGCCCGTCGAGCAGGGCGAGGGCCGCCAGGGGACCGTTCGAACGCGCGCGCCGGGCCACGCTCTCCTCGCGCGTGGGCGCGTCGAAGGCCAGCAGGAAGGGGTGCACGAAGGTGCGCTGCCAGTGGGTGTACAGGCCGCGCCGGTAGAGGTCGCTGCCCTCGCTCTGACGCCAGCGACGGCGCGGGAAGTTCAGGTGCTGCCAGTAGCCCTCGGGCTGGTACGGGAAGACGCTGGGGCCCCCCACGGTCCGGTCCAGCAGGCCGCTGGTGGCGAGCAGAGCGTCGCGCACGAACTCGGCCTCGAGCCGGCGCGGGACCGCGCGGCCGAAGGGCCTCTTCGACGGCGGGAGGGCGTCCAATTCGGGGCGGGGCCGGCTGCTCTGCGCATAGGCGCGGCTGGACACGATGGTGCGCACGAGGTCGCGCAGGTCGAAGCCCGTGGCAACGAAGCGCCCGGCGAGCCAATCCAGGAGGCGCGCGTCAAAGGGGCGCCCGCCCTGCGCGCCGAAGTCGTCGGCGACGGGCACGAGGGGCTGTCCCATCAGGAGCTCCCAGAGGCGCGCGGCGACCACCCGCGGGACCAGGGGATGATCCGGCCGCACCAGCCACTCGGCCAGGTCGGCGCGGGTGGCGCGCCGGCCCTCGACTCCGAGGGACGGCAGCAGGTCCGGGGTCCCGGGCTGCACGACCTCGCCCCCCTCGCTGAGCCAGTCGCCCCGCTCGAGGACGCGCGTCTCCATGGGCTCCACGCTGACGGTGGCCGCGAAGGTGACCTCGGCCCCGTCCTCGCGCTGGACCTTGCCCAGGGGCTGGAAGGCGCGGTAGTCCCGCAGCTCGTAGACGCCGACCTGCTCGATGTCGGCGAAGAACGCCGCCAGCTCGTAGAACTCGCGCTGGGAGAGGGGGTCGTACTTGTGGTCGTGGCACTGGGCGCAGCCGACGGTCAGGCCGAGCCACGCCGTCCCAAGGGTGCGCACCCGATCGGCGGCGTACTTCACGAGGTACTCCCCCGCCTGGGCGCCGCCCTCATCGGTGACCTTGCAGAGCCGGTGATAGACCGACGCGAGGTCTCCCTCGTCCCCGAGCTCCGGGAGCAGGTCGCCCGCGATCTGCGCCCGGGTGAACTCGTCGAACGCAAGGTTGCCCTGCAGCGCCTCCAGCACCCAGTCGCGATAGGGCCAGAGGGGAACGGGCCGGTCGGAGTGGTAGCCCGAGCTGTCCCCGTAGCGCACGAGGTCGAGCCACCAGACTGCGAGCCGTTCGGCGTGGTGCGGACTGGCCAGGAGCTCCTCGGTGTAGACCAGGAACGCCGCCGCGCTGGGGTCCGCGGCAAGCTCCGCGACCCGATCGGGATCCGGGGGGAGCCCGGTGAGGTCGAGAGACAGGCGGCGCGCCAGGGTGCGTGGATCGGCGTCGGGTGCGGGCTCGAGCCCGGCCTCGCGCAGACCCTGCTGGACCAGAGCGTCGAGGGTCGTGACCCCCCAGGGCCCGGGGGCGGGCTCCTGCACCCGCGCGAGCGGTGCCAGGGACCAGTGCTCGGCCACGGGCGCGCCGGCGGCGCTCCAGCGTTCGAGCAGCGCGACCTCCTCGGCGGAGAGGGGCTCCCGAGCCCCGCCGGGCGGCGGCATCACGAGGTCCGGATCGGAGGAGCGCACCCTCTCGAGCAGCTCCGCGCGCTCCCCGCGAGCAACGGCATCGAGGCCCTCGGCGCGGTCGAGCCGCAGCCCGGCCTCACGAGCCGAGGCATCCGGCCCGTGACAGGCGAAGCAGCGCTCGCTGAGCAGGGCGCGCGCCTCCCTGGCCAGGGCCTCGTCACCAGCGTCGCGCGTCGCGGGACCAGCCGCGAGCAGCTCGGCGGCATCACCCGCAGAAGGCGCAGTCACCCAGGGCCCGGGGGCCCCCGCGGCTCCCGGCACGGAGAGTGCCGGGCCGAGGAGGGCGCTCGCGAGGAGGACCGAACTCATGCCCCCATGGTAGCGACGCGCCGTCGATCACCCGGTGCGGATCGGGCCCCGCGTGAACTTGATCCAGGAGCCTGGGGCGCGGACCATGGGGCCATGGCGCGCACGGCGGTCCTGCTCCTCCTGGCCCTGGCACTCGGTGCCTGGGGCGTGGTCACGGGAACGCGCACGCCCCTGCCCCTGCCGACGGAGGGCGCGCTCTTCGCCGAGCTGCGGCTCGACCCCTGGCGCGCTCCCCTCCGCCCGCGCGGACCACAGGACCACTGGCGTGTGGCCCAGCGCCGCGGGGGCCAGGTCGTCCTCGAGCTCGTCGCCGATCCCACTCAGCGCCGCACGGTCGCCTGGGCGGAGGTGCTCGAGGGGCGCGCGGTGCAGGCCGCGCCGTGACGGCGGCCCCGCGAACCCTGGAGCCCAGCCGCCTCAGCGCTCGGAGGCTCCGGGCCAGCCCACGCAGCTAGCGCCGGCCGAGCGCGTCGATCGGCCGCAGGTGCGCGGCGCGCCAGGCGGGGATACCGCCCCCAAGGAGTCCGAGGCCCAGGGCGAATCCGAGCGCCACCGCGAACACGCGGGCGGTCACGCGGAAGCCGAACGCAACCTCAGTGAAGGTCTGGAAGTTCGTGGTCCCGGTCTCGATCCCGTTGATCGGCAGCACCATCAGGAAACCCGCCAGCCCGCCGAGCAGGCCGAGGACCAGGGACTCGAACAGGAAGCCCGCGGCGATCCCCCGCGGGCGGAAGCCGGCCGCCAGCAGGATGCCGATCTCCTGGGTGCGGTCCGCCAGCGCCGCCAGCATCGTGGTCGTCGCAGTGAAGATCGCCGCAACGCCCATGATCAGGCCGAGGAAGGCGCCCAGGAACTGCAGCACCGCCGAGAGCATCTCGGTCTGGCTCGTGAGGCTCTCACGCTCGGTGAGCACCTTGGCCGGCACGACCTTGTCGTCCGCGAGCCGCGCGGCGAGGGCCTCGACATCCGCGCCCTGCCGGAGCTTGCCCACGATGCGGCTCGGACCCGAGCGGTCTAGCGCGTCCATGATGCGGTCGAGGTCGCCCCAGATCTCGGAGTTGCTCGGTCCTTCGGAGGTGAACACCCCCACGACCTCGAAGGGAGTCGTGTTGAGCTGCAGGGTCTGCCCGAGCTGGCAGCCGCGGATGCGGTCCACGAGCGTGCGTCCGACGATGACCTCGTCGGATCCGGGCTCGGGCAGGCGTCCCTCGAGCAGCTCGAGCTCGGCGCCGCGCAGCTCGAAGGTCGCCGGCTGGACGCCGCGGATGGGCACGTTCGTCTCGCCACCCGTCAGGCGGAAGCGCCGCACCGCGAGGTAGAGCTCCATGCTCGCCAGGGGGCGGCCGTCCTCCCCGAGCTCCAACTCGGGGACCTGGTCGAGCAGGCGACGGCCGCGGTCCCGGTCGAACACGCTGTCGCCCTCGCCGGTGGCCCCGGGGCGCAGGAACACGACAAGGTCCTCGCGCCCCGAGTCGGCATACAGGCGCTCGAATCCCTGCTGCAGCGCGAGCACGCCTGCCACCACCGCCACGGTGGCACCGATGCCCAGCACGGTGAGGAGCGTCGCGCTGCGCCGCACGAAGAGCGAGCGCAGGTGATAGGAGAACGCGATCCCACGCATGGTCAGACCCTCGCCCCCAGGGCGTCGATCACGCGCATGCGCCGCGCGCGCCAGGCGGGCAGGAGTCCGGCAAAGAGGCCCGCCCCGACCGAGATCCCGAGGGCCAGCAGGTAGGTCTCCCGCTCGATGGCGAACCCGGGCAGGAACGCTCCGGTCGCCTGGGCCACGCCCGGCTCCACCGCGCGGGCCAGCAGGATGCCCAGGCCCCCGCCCACCACGGTGACGAACAGGGACTGAGCCAGGAGCAGCCGGCCCACCGTGGCGTCGGTGAAGCCCAGGGCCTTCAGGATCCCCGCCTCGCGGCGCTGCTCGCGCGCGGCCATGAGCATGGTGTTGACGCAGGCCAGAAGCACCGCAGCCAGCACGCCCCCGCCGATGGCGGAGACGAAGAAGGGCACGTTCCCGTACATGGAGACGAACTGCGCCTGGAACTCGCTCTCGGTCGTGGTCTGGGTGCGCTGCGGACCGTTCTCGAAGAGGGTGTCCACGCGCCGCATGAGGGCGGCGGTGTCCTGCCCGGGCTCCGCGCGCAGCACCATGGCGCCCACGCCGGGAGCCTCGCCCGTGGCGCTCAGAGTCTCCTCGAAGAGCTTCCAGTGGAAGAAGAGCGTGCGGTCGTCAAGGTTGCGCGTGCGCGGCTCGTAGATCGCCGCGACTTGGAAGTCCCAGGCCTTGTCCGCACCGTCGGGGTGCGGGAAGAGCGCCCCCATCAGGGGCACCGTGTCGCCGACCTTCCAGCCGAACTGATCCGCGAGGCCCTTGCCGACCAGGCAGGTCGTGCGCCCCGAGAGGAACGCCTCCGAGGTGCCCTCGACGAGGTCGAGCTCGGGGTAGAGGTCGAGCACCTTCTCGGGGTCCACCGCGAACTGCGCGAAGAAGTTCGAGGGGTCCTGGTAGTACCCGCCGAACCACTGCCAGCGCGCCACGCTCTCCACGCCCTCGACCCCGGCGATGCGCTCGGGGTACCAGGAGGGCATCTCGACGAACAGGCTGACCGCGGACTGGACCCACAGGCGCTGGCTGCTCTGGCTCTGGGCGCTGGCCTCGAGGGTCGTCACCAGGGAGCGCAGGACGCAGAGCATGAAGATCGCGACGGTCAGCGAGCCCAGCGTGAGCAGGGTCCGGAGCGGGTGCCGCAGCAGGTGGCGCGGAGCGATGCGGAGCAGGTCCATGGCTCAGCGGCTCGCCGTCCCCTCCTGGATGCTGCCCAGGCGCCCCTTGTCCAGGTTGACGATGCGCTGGGCGCGGTCGGCCGCCGCGGGGTCGTGGGTGACCATCAGGATGGTCTTGTTCATCTCGCGGTTGAGGCGCTCGAGCAGGTCCAGCACGCCGTCCGCGCTCGCGCGGTCCAGGTCGCCGGTGGGCTCGTCGCAGAGCAGCACCTTGGGATCGGTGACGATGGCACGCGCAATGGCGACGCGCTGCTCCTGGCCGCCCGAGAGCTGCTGAGGCCGGTGCCCGGCGCGGTCAGCGAGGCCCACGACCTCGAGGGCGAAGCGCGCGTGCTCGTCCTGCTGCTTGCGGCTCAGAGGGGTCAGGGTGAGGGGCAGGCGCACGTTCTCGAGCGCGGAGAGCACCGGCACCAGGTTGAAGCCCTGGAACACGAAGCCCACGCTGCGTGCGCGCCAGGCGCTGAGGTCGTCGCCCTCCAGCTGCCCCACATCCTCGCCCGCGACCACGACGCGCCCGTGGTCCGGGCGATCGAGCCCCCCCACCAGGTTCAGCAGGGTCGTCTTGCCCGAGCCCGACGGCCCCATGAGGGCATAGAAGCGGCCCTCGTCCATGTGCAGGTCGAGGCCGTCGAGCACGCGCAGCTCTTCGCCGCCGCGCCGGAAGGTCTTGGTGACGCCTTCGAGTTGGATGCCTTCGCTCATGGTGGGTCTTCGAGGGAGTTCTGCAGGTGGAGTCGTGTTGGGGGCGCAGCGCGCGGGCTACTCGGCGAGGACCCGGTCCCCGTCCTTCAGGTCGAACGGGGGCTCGGCCACGACCCGCTGCCCGGGCTCGAGCCCGGCGAGGATCTGCACGGTCGCCGCGGACCGCTCCCCGGGCTCCACCGGCTGGAAGCGCACGACGCCGCGCTCGAAGAGGAACACCCCGGCCGCGCCGTCAACGGTGACCAGCGCGCTCGCCACCACCTGCACGCCGGACGGGGCCGTCGCGGCCTGCGCGGGGTCCTGCGCCTCACCGAAGACCACGCGCACCCCCATGTCTGGTCGCAGGCGCGGGTCCGGCGCATCGAAGGCGAGGCGCACCTCGATGGTGGCCTTCTGGCGGTTGGCCGTGGGCCAGATGCGATCGACTCGCCCGGGGAGGGGCTCACGCGGGAACGCGTCGAGCACCAGAGTGGCGGCCGCGCCCACCTCGACGCGCTCGAGGTTGGTCTCGGGGAGCTCGACCTGGACCTCGAGGCTCGTGGGGTCCACGAGGGTCGCCACCGCTCCGCGCGAGCTCGCCCCCTGGGAGTTGGGGCTGACCACCTCGCCGACCTCCGCGTCCTTGAGGACGATCAGGCCGTCGAAGGGAGCGCGCACCACGAGCTTCTCGAGCGAGGCCACGGCCCGCTCGTGCTCGGCCTCCCGCTGGGCGACCACGGCACCGGCTCGCTCGACCGCGACGCGTGCCACGGCGACCGCGGCCTGGGCCTCGAGCCGCGCAGCCTCGGCCCCGGAGATGGCCGAGGCCTGGGCCTGACGCTCGGCGGAGGCGCTGGCTTCGGCGGCCACGACCTGATCGAGGCGCGAGCGCGACTCGGCTCCGCTCTCCACGAGACCTTCGATCCGGCTCAGATCGGCCCGCGCAAGCCGCAGGGAGGCCTCCGCCGCCTCGGCGCGGGCGGCGGCCGTGCGCTCGTCCTGCTGGCGGGTCTCCACGGCGCGCAGGGCCGCGGCCAGCCGCGCCTCGGCCTCGTCCACCCCCAGGCGGGCGTCCGCAAGGGCGGCCTCGGCGGCGGCTACCAGCGCCTCACGCTCCGAGGAGTCCAGGCGAGCGACGACCTCCCCCGCACGCACCACCGAGCCCTCCTCCACGAAGAGCTCCACGATGCGACCGGGCTCCTCGGCCGAGAGCGCCGCCCGCTTGCGTGCGATCACATAGCCGTTGGAGGCCACGCCGCGCGCGCCCGTCACGGCGCCGGGCTCGGGCACGAAGGCCTCGGCCAGCGCAACCCGAGGCAGGGTCCAGGCGTCCAGCTGAGCGAGCAGCGGCCGACGGAACGCGTAGCCCGCTCCCAGGAGGACCAGCCAGAGGATCCAGCCCCCGCCTCGCCGGCGCCCTCCGCGGTGGGTTCCGCGCTGGCCCCCGCTCGGGGCCGGGCCGCGGTCGATGCGCAGGCGACCGAGGTCCTGGACAGCGCCCTGGGACGTCGCGGACGGCGGACCGGGTTGTTCGGGAGGAGTCATGAGGGGCGCGCGGTCGGCAGGCGAGGGGACGGGGAACGGCTCGAAGAGGGCGCCGCGGAGACGAGGCGCGGGCCGCGGCGGACACAGCAGCGTAGGCCCGGCGTCCGCGGGACTCGAACGGCCGTTCACGGATTGTCGCAGCAGGGGGAGGGGGCGGCCCGATTCCCCTGGATCCGAGCGGCGTACCCGCGAACAATGCGTCGTCCCGCGCGGCCCCGCGGGCATGCAGCCCGTGACCGACTCCCCGTCCTCCCGCCCCGCTCACTATGAGGCCGAGGACCCCCAGCCCGAGGTCCCCACCGAGGAGCTCGCGGCCCTGCTCTGGGAGGATGAGCCAGAGGGGCATGGCGCGGACTCCGCGCGGGAGGCCAGCGAGCCGGAGAAGGGGTTCGCCGGGACCGCCACTGACCCCGAGGCCCTGATGGAGGCGGCCCGTGAGCAGGTCAGGCGGGTCTGGGGCCACCCCGACCTGCGCCCCCTGCAGGCGGAGGCCATGCGTGCCACCCTCGAGGGGCGGGACGCCCTCGTGGTCCTCCCCACCGGCGGCGGCAAGAGCCTGTGCTACCAGGCCCCCGCCCTGGTCCGCGGCGGCCTCACCCTGGTCGTCAGCCCGCTCATCTCCCTGATGAAGGACCAGGTGGACGGCCTGACCCAGAGCGGCGTCCGGGCGGGGATGCTGGCATCCGGCCAGGACGAGGAGGAGCGCGCGCTCGTGCGCGACGCCCTCCAGCGGCGCGAGCTCGACCTCCTGTACTGCTCCCCCGAGCGCCTGGTCTCGGGCGGCTTCGTCGAGTGGCTCGCGCGCCTGGGCCTGGCCGCCATCGCCGTGGACGAGGCCCACTGCATCAGCCACTGGGGCCACGACTTCCGGCCCGAGTACCGGGCCCTTGCCGACCTACGCCGGCGCGCCGGCGGCGTGCCCTTGCTGGCCCTCACGGCCACCGCGCCCCCCCGCGTGCGGGAGGACATTGCGGAGCAGCTGGGCCTCCGCGACCACGCGAGCCTCGTGGGCGACTTCGACCGCCCGAACCTCACCTACCGCGCCCTGCCGCGTGGGCGGCTGCTCGACCAGGTGCTCGGCGTGATCCAGCGCCACGCGGGTGAGGCCGGCATCGTCTACGCCCTCAGGCGGCGCGATACCGAGGACCTCGCACGAGACCTCGCCTCCGCGGGCATCCGCGCCCAGCCCTACCACGCCGGCCTGCCTGCGGACGAGCGCGCGCGGGTCCAGGAGGACTTCCTGGCCGAGCGCCTCGAGGTCGTCGTCGCCACGGTTGCCTTCGGCATGGGCATCGACCGCTCGGACGTGCGCTTCGTGGTGCACGCAAGCCTGCCCAAGGGCATCGAGCAGTACAGCCAGGAGACCGGGCGCGCGGGGCGTGACGGGCTGCCCGCCGAGTGCGTGCTCTTCTACGGCGGCGCGGACCACCACACCTGGAAGCGGCTCATGGAGCGCAGCGCCGAGGAGGCCGCGCAGGAGGGCGTGGAGGGCGCCCTCGAGGACCTTGGCGGGGCGCTCGAGCGCCTGCAGGCCATGTGGGGCCTGGCCGCGGGCGCAGAGTGCCGCCACAAGGCCCTGGTCGAGCACTTCGGCGGCACCTACCCCCTCCCCGAGGGCGGCTGCGGCGCCTGCGACGTGTGCCTGGGCGAGCTCGATGCGCTGCCGGACTCCACGGTGGTGGCGCAGAAGGTCCTCTCCTGCATCGTGCGCTGCGACCAGCGCTACGGCGCGGCGCACATCACCGACGTCCTGCGCGGCGCGAACACCCAGCGCATCCGCCAGACCGGGCACGACCAGCTGTCGACCTACGGCCTGCTGCGGGAGCTGCCAGCGGCGCTGGTGCGCGCGGTGATCGACCAGCTCCTGTCCCAGGGGCTCGCAGGCGTGGCGTCCGGGGACTACCCGACCCTGTTCCTCACCCAGGCCGGGGCCGAGGTGCTACGCGGAGAGGCCGAGGTGACCCTTGTCCAGCCTCGTCGCCCCCAGCGCAGCACGACCCGCAAGGCGCTAGCCGAGGCGGCCGGAGGCGACGTGGACAGCGCACTCTTCGAGCGCCTGCGGACCCTGCGCCGGGAGCTCGCCCGCGAGCGCAGCGTGCCTCCCTACCTGATCGCCAGCGACAAGACCCTCGCGCACCTCGCGGCGCACCGCCCCCAGGACCATGCCGGCCTGCTGGCCACTCCCGGGATCGGGGAGAAGAAGGCCCAGGAGCTGGGCCCAGCCCTGCTCGAGGTCCTCAAGGCCTGAGCCTCTGCGACCTGTCGGCCTCTGGCGTGTGCCGGCCTCGCGAGGAGCGCGCCAAGGAGGAGTGGCCGCGCCCCATGGGACCTGCCTCAAGGAGGGATCGGCGTGACCCAGGCCTGGACAGCCGGGGATCGGACTTCGTTCCAGCAGGCCCACGCATCGACGGAGGGGGCAGGCGGGCCTCCCGCCCTCTCCACCATGAACACCCTCACCGCCCCCGCAGCCCTCGGGCTCGCCGTTCTCCTCTCCCCCGCGCTCGCCTCCGAGCCCGTGGAGCAGCCTCCGGTCCACACCCGGATCGGCCGCATCCAGCCGGGCGCCTGGCCCGCGACCATCCCCGCGAGCGTGCGTGCACGCGCCGAGTGGGTCCTGCCCATCGCCGAGGCCATCGAGGGCCGCGTCGACATCGAGGAGGAGGGCCGCGTGATCCTCGTCACCACGAAGGAGCGCGAGGGACGCGCACGCCGCCGCTCGGCTTGGGTGCGCCGCACGCTCAATGCGTTCGAGGAGGCACTGCCCTTCATGCGTCCCACTCAGGTGCCCGAGCACGCCCACCTCGATCTCCTGCGCGACCGCCTCAACGGGGCCGAGGACCGCACCGTCATCGTCATCGGGTGTGAGCCCGAGCAGCGCGGTGAGGTGCTGGCCCTGCTCGGCGACCGGGGCTGCGCCCCCGAGCGGACCGACGCCTTCGGGTTCGACGACAGCGACCAGTTCGTGAGCCTCTGGGTCGAGGAGCCCGCGGGCGCCGAGCGGTGGGACGACGGGAACGCCCTTGTGCACCACCTGGGGCGCGCGCTCCTGGCTGAGCGCTACGGCCGCCTGCCCGAGTGGTTCGTGGAGGGCTTCGCGACCTGGCTCGAAGGTGAGGTCACCGGGGACTGGTCCGCGCTTCCGAGCCGCCCGCTCGAGTTCGACCGGACGCTTGCGGACGGGTTCGAGCGCGAGCTGCGCGACCTGTACCGCGCGAACGACGCGCGGCCGTTCGACTTCGAGGGGCTCGCCGCCTGGACCGCCGAGGGCTGGGATCCCCAGCGCCTCGCGGATGCCTGTGGCCTGGTGGGCTTCCTGGCTGAGCACAGCGAGTGCGGCCTCGCGCCGTTCGTGGCCAACCTGGGCATGCGCGCCGACATCGCCGAGTGCCAGGTGCGCCCGGACGGCTCGGTCGAGCGCGTCCCTGGCCTGCACCTCTCGCCCGCCGACCAGCGAGCGGTGCTGGAGGACTGCTATGGAGAGAGCGTCCTGCAGGAGTGCGCCACCGCGTTCCGCCGGGGCAGCCGGTACCGCCCCGCCCGCGGCTGAGCGGCTTCGAGCCACGCGCAGAGCGACCGCCGGTCGCGGCCCGCCGGGGGGCACCTCCTCACGAGGTGCCCCCCGGCGTCGGTCTCGGGCCGCGCCGCTCGGCCCCGCACGCTCGTTCTGGCTTGCCCACAGCACCCTCCAGCGGGACAATCGCTCCGATGCGGGCCCTCGAGATGCAAGTCAATGGAGACCCGGTGGAGACGGCCGCGCCCGACCACTGGACGCTGCTCGAGGTCCTGCGCTACAGGCTCGGACTGACGGGCTCGAAGCAGGGCTGCGACAAGGGCGACTGCGGGGCGTGCACCGTCCTGGTGGACGGCAAGCCGGTCCTCTCGTGCCTGACGCTCGCGGCCCACGCCGCGGGGCACGAGGTCTGCACCATCGAGGGTCTGGCTCCGGCGCAGCTGCGCCGGGACGGCGCGCGCCTGGACCCGATCCAGGACGCCTTCGACCGCTGCGGGGCTCTGCAGTGCGGCTTCTGCCAGCCGGGAATGATGCTGAGCGCCCGCGCCCTGGTCCGCGACGAGCCCAACCCGAGCCGAGAGCAGATTCGAGCCGCCCTCTCGGGCAACCTCTGCCGCTGCACGGGCTACACCCAGATCGTGCATGCGGTGGAGACCGCCATCGCTGAGAGCGTGGGAGCGCCGCCCCCCACCGCAGCATGGGAGCCCGAGCTTGCGGCGGACCGCGCCGCGCGCGGGGCCTCTGCGTCCGTCGAGGAGGGAGCCTGATGGCCGCCCGCGACCTGCACGGGCCCGAGGCCCCGTTCGGAGAGTTCCAGGTGGTGGGCAAGCCCCACCGCAAGGTGGACGGCCACGCCAAGGCCACCGGCTCGGCGGTCTACGCGGACGACCTGCAGCTGCCGGGGATGCTGCATGCGAAGACCCTGCGCAGCCCCCACGCCCACGCACGCATCGTCTCGATCGACACGAGCCGTGCCCTGGAGCTCCCGGGGGTCCACGCGGTCATCACCGGAGCGGACCTCCCCACACGCTACGGCGTGATCCCGTGGACCCCGGACGAGACCGCCCTCGCGGTGGACAAGGTGCGCTTCATCGGAGACGAGGTTGCGGCCGTCGCCGCCATCGACGAGGACACGGCGAACCGCGCCGTCGAGCTGATCGAGGTGGAGTACGAGGTCCTGCACGCGTACCTGGACCCGGCCGAGGCGCTGCAGCGCAACGAGCCCACGATCCACGAGAGCAAGAAGGGCAACAACGTCTCCAAGCACGTCCAGCTGGAGTTCGGCGAGGTGGACCGCGCCTTCGAGGAGGCCAAGGTCGTGGTCGAGGGGGAGTACAGCTTCCACGGCTCGACCCACGCCGCGATCGAGCCCCACTGCGCCGTGGCCCGGGTGGACGCCGACGGGCTGCTGACCCTGTGGTCCTCCACCCAGATCACCCACTACGTGCACCGCGCCCTGGCGCACGTGCTCGACCGGGAGCCCCACCGGATCCGCGTCATTCAGCCGGCCCTCGGGGGCGCCTTCGGCGGCAAGAGCGACCCGTTCAGCCTCGAGTTCTGCGTAGCCAAGCTGGCCGAGCGCACCGGCCGGCCGGTCAAGATGCTCTGGACGCGCGAGGAGGTCTTCTACGCCCACCGTGGCCGCCACCCGATGCAGCTCTCCTATCGGACCGCCGCCTCGCGCGACGGTCGGGTCCAGGGGGTCGACGCACGGATCCTGATCGACGGCGGCGCGTACAGCTCCTTCGGCCTCGTCACGACCTACTACTCCGGGCAGCTGCTCACGGGTCCCTACCAGTTCCCGTCGTACCGCTACGACTCGACCCGGGTCTTCACCAACAAGCCCCCCTGCGGCCCCAAGCGCGGGCACGGTTCGGTGCAGCCCCGGTTCGCCTTCGAGGTCCAGCTCGACGAGCTCTCGTGCCAGCTTGGCCTCGACCCCATCGAGGTCCGGCGCATCAACTATCAGGGCGCCATGACCGAGACGGTCAACGGCCAGCGCATCACCTCCTCGGGCTTCCTCGAGTGCTTGGAGAAGGTCGAGCGCGCAAGCGGCTGGAAGGAGCGGCGCGGCCGGCTCGGGCGCGGGCGCGGGCTCGGGGTCGCAGGCTCGATGTACATCTCGGGCACGAACTATCCGATCTACCCCAACGACATGCCCCAGGCGGGCATCCAGCTCAAGGTCGATCGGTCGGGCCTGGTGATGGTCTTCACCGGAGGCAACGACATCGGCCAGGGCTCGAACTCCGTCGTGGCCTACCTCGTTGCCGAGGAGCTCGGCCTCGAGCTGGACCGGGTGCGGGTGGTCGCCGCCGACACGGACCTGTGCCCCGTGGACCTGGGGGCCTACTCCTCGCGGGTCACCTTCATGGTCGGGAACGCGGCCATCGACGCCGCGCGCAAGCTGCGCCGGCTCGTGGTGGACACCCTCGCCGCCGAGTGGGAGGTGGATCCGCGCCGCGTGCGGCTCGTCAAGAGCGTGGCCCTCGACCTCGAGGACCCCGACCGGCACCTCGACATGCGCGAAGCCTTCCAGCTCGCCGAGGCCCGGCACGACACGCTGGGCGCCACGGGCTCCTACAACACCCCCACCCTGGGAGGCGACTACCGCGGAGGCACGATCGGCGCCTCGCCCGCGTACTCGTTCACGGCCCATGTGGTGGAGGCTGAGGTGGACGAGGACACTGGCCGCATCCGCGTGCCCAAGGTGTGGTGCGCCCACGACTGCGGTCGCGCCCTGAACCCGACCTTGGTCGCCGGCCAGATCGAGGGCTCGGTCTACATGGGGATCGCCGAGGCGCTGTTCGAGCACCACGAGGTCAACCGCTTCGGGCTGCACCGTGGGCCGAGCCTCCTGGACTACCCCCTCGCGAGCACCCTGGACACGCCGGACATCGAGGCGTTCGTGGTCGAGAGCATCGACCCCGAGGGTCCCTACGGCGCGAAGGAGGCGGGCGAGGGTCCGCTGCACTCCTCCATCCCCGCTCTTGCGAACGCGGTCTACGACGCCGTGGGGATTCGCCTGCGCCACCTCCCCCTGACCCCAGCCCGCGTGCTGCGCGCCCTGCGCGAGCAGCGCGAGGAGCGTGAGCGGGTGGCCGAGGCCGCCGATCGTGCGGGGGTCACCGTCGAGCCCGAGGAGCTGTCCTGATGCTGCGCCTCCCCCCGTTCCGTCTGGAGGAGCCGCGCAGCGTCTACGCGGCCCTCGTCCTGCTCGCCGAGCAGGAGTCCGCCATGGTCGTCGCTGGCGGCACGGACCTCCTGCCGAACATGAAGCACGGCCTCTTCGAGCCAGAGGTCGTCGTCTCCCTCCAGCGCGTCGAGGGCCTACGCGGCATCGAGGCCGCGGAGGACGGCGGCCTGTCCATCGGCCCCATGACGCCGCTGGCCGAGGTCGCGGGGTCGGCCCTCGTGCAGGAGCGGGCCCCCGCCCTGGCCCAGGCCGTGTCCCTTGTGGCTGGCCCTCAGCTCCGCACCCAGGGGACCCTCGGGGGCAACGTGATGCTCGACACGCGCTGCCAGTGGTACAACCAGACCCACTTCTGGCGGAAGGCCCTCGGCTACTGCCTCAAGAAGGACGGCACGGTCTGCCACGTGGTCGAGGGCGGCAAGAAGTGCGTGGCCGCGGCCAGCAACGACAGCGCGCCGGCGCTGATGTCGCTGGGAGCGACGCTCGTCTTCGAGCGCCTGAACGAGCGTGAGAAGGTGCCCATCGACGACCTGTGGGCCTCCGACGGCATCTGGAACAAGCGCGTCGACCGCCGCGCGCTGCTGACCCGCATCCAGGTCCCGCCCCAGGCCCCCGGACACCGCGGCGCCTACGGCAAGCTCCGCACGCGGGACTCGATCGACTTCCCCCTGCTCGGCCTTGCCGCCCGCCTGACCGTGGACCCCAGCGGCGTGGTGGAGGATGCGGACCTCGTCGGGGTCGCCCTCGTGGCCCGTCCGTCGAGGGTGCGCGGCGTCGCCGACGCCCTGCGCGGCTCGACCGTAGGGACCGAGGCCTTCGAGGAGGCCGTCGAGGCCGCGGCCCAGCTCGCCTACAAACAGCTCCGCCCCATGGACAATGTCCCCGGCGACGCCTGGTACCGGCGCGAGCTCGTGCCCGTGGTCGCGCGCCGCACGCTGCTTGCAGCCGCCGCCGGCGAGGGGCCGGTGCACCCGGTCTGAGCCTCAGGGCGTCGAGCGGGAGCTGAGAGCAGCAGCCTCCAGTGCCTCGCCAGTCTTCGCGGCGCGCGAGCCCGCGGAAACCGCGAGGTCCCGCGCCCTGCGCCTCTCTTCGAGCGGCCTCCATGCAAGGCGGCTCAGGGTCGCCCCGGTCGCGAAGGTCGACCAGGAGAAGGGGGCGCTGGCGAGGACCTCCGTGCGCAGGGCGCAGGCGCGCCCCTCGAGGGACAGGTTCCACGCGCGCTCGCCGTCGAGGTCGATGTGGAGGTGATCGCGCTCGACGCGCAGGCTCACCTCGACCCACTGGCCTGGCGGGTGCCACAGGTGGCGCGTGGTCTCATTGCTTGCGGCGTCCAGCCCGTCCAAGCAGCTGAGGCCGCAGGTCGCGCCACCCCAGCCGCCGAGCACGAGCGTCAGGTGCCCGCCCTCGACAGGAAAGGTAAGCCCCGCGAAGAAGTCGTCTCCCTGGTCCCGCCGCGCAACGGCCACGAGCTCGTAGGGCACCTGCGGCACGGCCTCGAACGCCACGCCGCTCAGGGGGTAGCCCGGCCCCAGAGCGAGGCCGTCCGGAGTGGCCTCCAACGAGCCCCCGCTGCCGTAGGGCACGGG
>JBDQFW010000044.1:0-18763 GCA_040265735.1 Planctomycetota bacterium
CCCGCGGACAGCGCCCTGTTCCTGCGCATCACGGACGAGGATCCCCTTGAGCGCATGCCGCCGCCCACCTCCCGGCACTCCCTGCAGGCGGGCGAGGTAGAGCTTCTTCGCCGCTGGATCGAGCAGGGAGCGCAGTGGGAAGGCCACTGGGCCTGGAGCGCACCGCAGGGCTCCGATGCGGTCGATGTGGACGCCCACATCGACGCGGCCCTCGAGGCGGCGCAGCTCGAGCCCCGAACGCCCACGGACCTGCGCACCCTGGTCCGACGCCTGTCCTGGGACCTGACCGGCCTGCCGGCGGACCTCGCGGACCTGCGGAGGATCGAGCGCGGGGAGCTCACGCTCGAGGGCTTCGTGGACGAGCTCTTGGCCTCGCCCCACTACGGCGAGCGAATGACCCAGCACTGGCTCGACCTCGTGCGCTACGCCGACACGGTGGGCTACCACGGCGACCAGGAGTGGACCGTCTGGCCCTACCGGGACTGGGTGCTGCGCGCGTTCAACGAGAACATGCCCTTCGACCGCTTCACGGTCGAGCAGCTGGCGGGGGACCTCCTGCCTGACGCGACGATGGGGCAGCGCGTGGCGGCGACCTACAACCGCCTGAACATGGTGACCTTCGAGGGCGGCTCCCAGCCCAAGGAGTTCCTGCTCAAGTACGCGGCCGACCGCGTCCGCAACTACTCGAGCATCTGGCTGGGCTCGACGGTGGGCTGCGCCGAGTGCCACGACCACAAGTTCGATCCGTACACGACCCGCGACTTCTACGCCCTCTCGGCCTTCTTCGCGGACATCGACGAGGTGGGGGTGTACGGCAACTTCCAGGGCCGCAAGGTCCCGCCCGAGATGCGCGTGGCCTACCCCGCGGACCAGGCGCGCCTCGACGCACTGGCCCGCGCGCTCGCGGGCGCCGAGCAGGAGGCGACGGCCTGGGACGACGATCTGCGGGAGGCGCGTGCCCAGTGGGAGCGGGACCTCCTCGAGCGCGCCCGCTCTGGCGAGCGCCGCGAGGTCGTGTGGGTCGGGTCTTCCCAGGGCAACGGAGGGCGTGACCAGGGCGACTGGCGCTGGGACGAGTCGGTCCGGCGCGGCGAGGTCCGCACGCGCGCGCAGCAGGGAGCCGAGACCGTCCAGCACTTCTTCCTCGGCGCGGAGCGGACGCTCACGCTGGGAGAGGGGGACCTCCTCTTCGCGTGGGTGCGGATCGACCCCGAGGATCCGCCCCAGGAGCTGATGCTCCAGTTCCATCGCGACGGCACCTGGGAGCACCGGGCCGTCTGGGGTACGCCGCGCATTCCCTTCGGCCCCGTTGGCCAGGACGCGCCGGCCCGACGCCCGCAGGGCGCGCTTCCTGCCTCCGGGGAGTGGGTGCGGCTCGAGGTGGACCCGGCGAGCGTGGGGCTCCTCGAGGGCAGCCCGGTGAACGGCATGGCCTTCACCCAGTTTGGTGGGCGTGTCCACTGGGCCGAGGCGGGCGTGGAGACGCGCGTGCCGGACCTGGTCTTTGGCGGGCTGCCTCCGGCGACGCGCGCGGCCTTGCTCGCGGACGAGGGCGAGCGCGACCCCGCCCAGGTGGCTCAGCTCGATGCGCGCTTCCTGGCAGAGACTCCCCTGCGTGCGGAGCAGCGTGAGGCGCTGAAGCGCGCCCGCGCGGACCACGCCGCGCTCGATGCCTCCCTGCCGCGTATGGTCGCCACGGTCTCCGTGGAGCCGCGCGAGGTCCGCGTGCGACCGCGGGGCAACTGGATGGACGACTCGGGGCCGGTCGTGGACCCCTCCGTACCGGCCTTCCTGCCCCAGGGAGAGTTCCCCACGGAGCGCAGGGCGACGCGCCTCGACCTCGCGCGCTGGACGGTCTCGCAGGCGAACCCGCTCGCGGCCCGCGCCTTCGTCAACCGCATCTGGCGCCTGCTCTTCGGCGCGGGCCTGGCGGCGGACCCCCAGGACCTGGGCACCCAGGGCGGGCGCCCGACCCATCCCGAGCTGCTCGACGCCCTGGCGGTGGAGTTCGTGGCCAGCGGCTGGGACATGAAGGCCCTGGTCCGGCGCCTCGTGCTGACCCGCGCTTACCAGCGCTCGTCGCGCCTCACGCCCGAGCTCGCGGAGCGGGATCCCTACAACCGCCTGCTGGCGCGCCAGGGGCGCTTCCGCCTGGACGCGGAGTTCGTGCGCGACGGTGCCCTCGCGAGCAGCGGGCTACTGGCCCCGACCCTCGGCGGTCCGAGCGTGAAGCCGTACCAGCCCGAGGGCTACTGGGCACAGCTGAACTTCCCACTGCGCCGGTGGCGCGCCGACGCCGGCGAGGGCCTGCATCGCCGCAGCCTCTACACCTTCTGGTGCCGGACCTTCACGCACCCCGCGCTCCTGGCCTTCGACGCGCCGAGCCGCGAGGAGTGCGTCAGCGCACGGAACCGGGCCAACACGCCCCAGCAGGCCCTGGTGCTCCTCAACGACCCGTCCTTCGTGGAGGCCGCGCGCGTGCTCGCGCAGGCGGTCGTGGCGCGTGAGGCACGGCCGGAGGAGCGCGTGGCGCGCCTCTTTGAGCGGGTCCTGACGCGGGCGCCGCGGGCCGAGGAGGAGGCCCTCGTGCTCGAGCTCGTTGCAGCAGAGCAGCAGCGCTACGCCGCCGACCCGGACGCCGCGCGGGCGCTGCTCGCCGTGGGCGAGGCTGTGGGCCTGGACGGCCCGGACCCAGCAGAGCTTGCAGCCTGGACCCAGGCGGCGCGCCTCGTGCTGAACACCGGGGAGGCGGTGACGCGCTCATGAGCGAGCGAGCCCTCTTCACCCGGCGTGGGCTCCTGGGCCACGCGGGGGGCGGTCTCCTGGCGGGGGCAGTGGCTGGCCTGCTCGGGCGCGACGCCCTGGCGCGCGGCGGAGGCGCGGGCCTCGGCTCGAGGCTTCACCACTCCCCGCGGGTGCGTCGCGTGATCCACCTGTGCATGGCGGGGGGACCCTCCCACCTCGAGACCCTCGACGAGAAGCCCGAGCTGGCGCGTCGCGACGGCGAGCCCATGCCAGAGTCGTTCACCCGCGGCCAGCAGCTCGCCCAGCTGCAGGGCCAGGCCCTGCGCTGCTTCGCGCCGCAGCACCCCTTCGAGACCTTCGGCGCGTCGGGGCAGCGCATCAGCGCCCTCTTCCCCTCGATCGGCGCGCACGCGGACCGGCTCTGCATCGTGCGCTCGATGACGACGGATCAGATCAACCACGATCCGGCGCACACCCTCATGAACACGGGGTCGGGCCTGAGCGGCCGTCCGAGCATGGGCTCGTGGACCACCTGGGGGCTCGGCAGCGAGACGCAGGACCTGCCGGGCTATGTCGTGCTGACCTCCATCGGCCGGGGAGGGCAGATGCAGCCGATCGCCGCGCGCCAGTGGAGCGCCGGCTTCCTCCCCGGCCGGCACCAGGGCGTGCACCTGCGCTCGAGCGGGGATCCGGTGCTCTATGCGCGTCCGCCGGCGGGCTCGAGCCTCGAGGACCAGCGTCGGCTCGTGGACGCCACTGCGGCCCTCGACCGGGCAGAGGCGGTGCGCACGGGGGACCCCGAGCTGGCCACCCGCATCGCCCAGTACGAGATGGCGTTCCGCATGCAGACCAGCGTGCCGGAGCTCATGGACCTCCGCGATGAGTCCCGTGAGACCCTCGAGCTGTACGGAACGGAGGGGGCGGACGGCTCCTACGCCGCAAACTGCCTCCTGGCGCGACGGCTGGCCGAGCGCGGCGTGCGCTTCATCCAGCTCTACCACCGCGGCTGGGACCACCACGGGGGCATCAAGCGCAGCATGGAGATCACCGCCCGGGAGGTGGACCAGGCCACGGGCGCCCTGCTCACGGACCTCGCGCGTCGCGGCCTCCTCGAGGACACCCTGGTGATCTGGGGCGGCGAGTTCGGGCGCACGCCCATGGCCCAGGGCAACGGGCGCGATCACCACATCAAGGGGTTCTCGCTCTGGCTCGCCGGGGGCGGCATCGCCGGGGGCACGAGCTACGGGGGGACGGACGAGCTGGGGTACGCGGCCGTCGACCGACCCGTGCATGTGAACGACCTGCACGCGACCCTGCTGCACCTGCTGGGGCTCGACCACGAGCGCCTGCTCTTCCGCTTCCAGGGGCGGGACTATCGCCTGACGGATGTCGCCGGCCGGGTCGTTCGACCCTGGCTGGCCTGAGGCTCCCGGGGGCGAGGTACCCTGCTTGGAGATGGCCGCGGATCAGCACGACTGGATCGGTGCCCTCGCGGCCCTGCGCGAGGCGGGCACCCCCTGCGCCCTCGTGACGGTCACGGGCGTGGTGGGCAGCGCGCCGCGGGACATCGGGACGCGCATGGTCGTGACGCCCGAGCGCCTTGCGTTCGGCACGATCGGCGGCGGCCGACTGGAGCACCTCGCCATGGAGCGCGCGCGCGAGCTGCTCGCCGCCGGACGCAGCGCCTCCGAAGCCCTCCGCCTGCCCCTGGCAGAGCGCGCAGGACAGTGCTGCGGGGGCGAAGTGACCCTGCTCCTCGAGGCGTGGACCTGGACGCGTCCGGTCGTGGCCGTGTTCGGGGCGGGCCATGTGGGCCAGGCCCTCGGCGGACTCGCGCCCTGGATGGGGGCCGAGGTGCGGCTGGTGGACACGCGTGACGAGGCCTCCCTCGAGCCGCGCCTGCCCGCGGAGCGTCCGTTCACCGTGGTGTTCACGGACGCCCCAGAGGCGGAGCTGGACGAGCTGCCCGACGGCGCCTGCGTGCTCATCATGACGCACGACCACGCGCTCGACCTCGAGCTCGTGGCGGCGGCCCTGCGGCGCCCCTTCCCCTACCTCGGGCTCATCGGCTCCGAGCGCAAGTGGCAGCGCTTCCGCGGCCGCCTCCTGCAGCGCGGTCTCGACGAGGCTCAGCTGGCTCGCGTCCGCTGCCCCATCGGCGGCTCCCGCACCTCCAAGGAGCCTGGAGTCATCGCCCTGGGCGCGGCCGCAGAGCTGCTTGAGGCCCTCCCGACGCCTCGGGCCTGATTGGGCTCCCCCTCGAGGAGCTGCGCGGCTATCTTCCCGCCGCGCCGATGACGACCGAGCTCCTCCTCCTGTCCCTGTGGGTCCTGGCCCAGCTGGCGCTTGGCCTGTGGGTCGCGCGGCGGGTGCAGACCGAGGACGACTTCTTCGTCGCCGGGCGTCGGCTCGGGCCCTGGATGGCGGGAGCCTCGGTGTTCGCGACCTGGTTCGGCGCGGAGACCTGCGTGGGAGCGGCCGGCCAGGTGCACGACGAGGGGCTGGGCGCGCTCTCGGTCGAACCGTTCGCCTATGGGATCTGCCTGCTGGCGATGGGGCTCGTGTTCGCGATCCCCCTGTGGCGCCTGGGCATCACCACCCTGCCGGACTTCTTCGCGCGCAGGTTCGGCGGCGGCACGGAGAAGACCGCGGCCCTGGTCCTCATGCCGGCCTCGATCCTGTGGGCCGCTGCGCAGATCCGCGCGTTCGGCGCGGTCCTTGCGGGTGCGGCTCCGGGGATCGACCCCGCGACCGGCGTGGCGGTGGCCGCGATCCTGGCGGGGATCTACACGATGCTCGGCGGTCTGCTGGCTGATGTGGTCACCGACCTGGTCCAGGGCGCGGTGCTCGTGATCGGCCTTGTGCTGCTGCTGTTCGCGGTCATGGGGCAGCTTGGCGGAGCGCCCGAGCTGGTCGCGGCCGCGACCGAGCGCTTGGCGGCCGCGGGCCCCTCCGAGGGACACGGCCTGCTCGAGGTGATCGAGGCCTGGGCGATCCCGATCTGCGGCTCGGTGGTCGCACAGGAGGTGGTCTCGCGCTCGCTCGCCGCGCGCAGCGCCGCGACTGCGCGCGGCGCTGCCCTTGCCGGAGGCAGCCTCTACCTCGCGGTGGGGATGATTCCGGTGGTGCTCGGCCTCGTGGGGGCGCGCCTCGTGCCGGGCCTCGAGGACGGCGAGCAGCTCCTGCCGACCCTGGCGCGCGAGCACCTGCCCATGGGCCTCTTCGTCCTCTTCTCCGGCGCGCTGGTGGCCGCGATCCTCTCCACCGTGGACTCCGCGCTCCTCGTGGTGGGCTCGCTCGTGGAGCGCAACCTGATCCTCGGCGGCTCGGCCTCGGACGCCCAGCGCCTGCGGGTCGCTCGCCTCTCGGTCCTGGGGGCTGCAGGCGCGGCCTGGTGGCTCGCCGCCGGCTCCGAGGGCGTGTTCGCCCTGGTCGAGCTGGCCTCGGCCTTCGGCAGCTCGGGCGTCTTGGTGTGCGTGGTGATGGGCCTGTTCACCCGACGCGGCGGCCAGCCCTCGGCCCTCGCGGCCCTCCTCACGGGCGCGCTCCTGTGGGTCCTCGGGGACTCCCTTGGCCTGTGGCCCTACCCCTACCTCGCCTCCCTCGGCGGCGCGCTGCTGGCCTATCTGCTGCTGGCGCGGGGTGGAGGGGTGGCTGCTCGCACCCCGGCCTGACCCCAAGCGGCCAACTTGGTCCACTCGCTCGCCTGGGCTGTGTCAGGGTCCTAGTCTTCCTCCATGCGCCTCGCGCTCTTCCTCGCCCTCGCCAGCCTGCTGCCGGCCTGCGCGCTGCCTGAGGGCAGCCGCTGGCGGCCCGCCTTCGCCGTGGGCCGTCCCGTGGCCGAGGACCTGACCGTCTCGGTTCGGACCAATGTCCTCAACGCGGGCCCCACGCCCTACGACTCCGATGATGTGGAGGTCGGCGCCGACCTGCTGGTGCGCTCGGGCAAGCACTTCGAGAAGCGCGCCTTCCTCGGCTTCCGCGCTGCCCGCGGGAACCTGACCTTCATCCAGGAGTTCAACGGCCAGGTCATCTCGACCTACGAGGTGGAGTCGCCCGAGGTGGGCGCGGGCGGTCGCTACTACTTCTCGCCGGCCGGCCCCTTCCGCGCCTATGTCCTCTCCTGGGTCACGCTCGCGAACCCCGAGTTCCGGGTGGTGAACCCGCTGGGGGACGCGCTGGGTCCGCAGCTCAGCCTTCGCGCCGGGGTGGGGATCGAGATCCCCGTCGACCGCCTGGCCGAGTGGCGTGGCCTGCGCCTCGCCCCCTTCGTCGAGCTCAACCACATCGCGCCCCTGTTTCCCTCGCAGGACGTCCAGGGGCAGGTCGAGATCGACCTCGAGGGCACGGTGTTCCTCGCGGGCCTGCGCTTCGGGTTCTGAGCGCGCCGGGGCCTAGCCTCCGGCGGAGATCACCGGCTGGGCGTGGCTCTGGCCGCAGAGCACCACGAGCAGGTTGCCCACGAGAGAGGCCTTGTCCTCGGCGTCGAGCTTCACCGTGCCGTCCTCGTCCAGCTGCTCGAGGGCCATGTGCACCATGCTGACGGCGCCCTCCACGATCTGCCGACGGGCCGCGATGATGGCCTTGGCCTGCTGGCGCTGCAGCATGGCGCTGGCGATCTCCTGGGCGTAGGCGAGGTGGTTCAGCCGGGCCTCGACGATCTCGATGCCCGCGCGAGCAAGGCGCTGGGAGAGCTCCTCCTGGAGCTGCTCGGCGATCTCGTCGGAGCTGCCGCGCAGGGTGACCTCGGCGTCCTCCAGCTCCAGGTCGTCGTAGGGGTAGCGGGTGGCGAGGTGCCTGACGGCAGCCTCAGACTGCACGTGCACATAGTGCTCGTAGTCCTCCACATCGAAGCGCGCGCGCGCCGTGTCGGAGACGCGCCACACGACCACGGCGCTGATCTCGATGGGGTTGCCCAGCAGGTCGTTGACCTTCAGCCGCGAGCCCTCGAGGTTGTGGTCGCGCAGGCTGATCTTGTGCTTGGCGGTGAAGGGGTTGGTCCAGAAGAATCCCTCGCGGCGCACGCTGCCGCGGTAGCGGCCGAAGAGGACCAGGACCCGGGACTCGTTGGGGTTCACGATGAAGAACCCCACTAGGCCGAGGATGCACACGGGGATCATCAGGACGCCGCTGATCACCAGCAGCGGAGACTCTGTCCCCGCTCCGGATACCAGGAGAGCGATGGTTCCCGCCAGGAGCAGGAGCCAGGCGCCGAAGGCCAGCCAGCCTCCGACGGGAGTGAAGGGGAGCTCGTTGGTGTGTGCGCGGGGGTCTTGCATGGGTTCTCGGACGCCGCAGGTGCGCGGATTCGGGTCGCGGGGCGCCGGCCCCAACCTACGCGCATGCGCACGGCTCATTCGCATCGCGTCCTCCGGACTCTGCGGCGATCCCTGTGCCGCGATCCCTCTTCTGGGAGCGTGGCTCCGGCGATCGAGGGGCTAGAATCGTCCGCGCCATGTCCCGCACACCTCTCTGGTTGACCCTCTTCCTGGCCGGATGCGGCGGGGGGGACGCTCCGGGGCCTGCCGAGCCGGCCGACGCGCGGACCCTGATCCAGCGCGCCCAGCAGGTGGCAGGCACGGGCGACACCCCCGAGGCCGCCGCTCTCCTCGAGCAGGCGCTGGCGCTGGACCCAAGCCATGCCGGCGCCTGGCACCGCCTTGGCGAGATGCGGGTGCTCTCCGGCCTTCCCGGAGCGCTGGAGGCCCTCGACCGGGCCGCGGCCCTGGGCCTCGACAGCGCGCGCTTCCATCAGACCCGCGGTGAGGCCCTGGAGGCGGAGGGGCAGGACCGTGAGGCGGCCCTCGCCTTCGTGGCGGCCCTGGAGCGCGAGCCCATGCGGGGCGAGGCCTGGTTCCGGCTGGCGCAGACCCAGCGGCGCCTTGGACAGGATCTCGACGCCGACGCCTCCTTGGCCGAGTTCGAGCGCCTCAAGCTCGCCGAGCAGCGCGCGGTGCAGCTCGAAGCCGCGGCGGCCGCCGCACCGGGCGATCCCCGCGTGGCCGCGGCGGCCGCGACCGCTCGCCTCGAGCTCCTCGACCTCGCGGGCGCCTCGCGCTGGGTGGACCGCGCCTTCGAGCTCGACGGGGACAGCGCGGAGGCCCATCAGGCGGCCGGGCGGCTGGCTGCGCTGCAGGGGGACCCCGTCACGGCTGAGGTGCACTTCGAGCTCGTGATCGCCTCGAGCGAGCACGACCCGCGCCCCTGGATGGAGCTGGCACTCCTGTCCCTGGCCGCGGGAGACAGCGCCCTCGCGCGGGAGCGCTCCCTCGAGGCCACGCGGCGCGCCGAGGCCGACCCCAGCGTGTTCCTCGCTCACGCGCGCGTGCTGGCGGCACTCGACGACCTCGTCGGGGCCGTGGGTGCCTGCGACGACGCGCTCCTGCGCGACAACGGCAGCGCGGAGGCTGCCTCCCTGCGCACCGCGCTACTCGAGCAGATTCGCCAACGCGAGGGCCGATGACGAGGCCCCTGTCCGCGCGTGCCCCGTGGCTCGTCCTCCTGGGGACGGCTCCTCTCTGGAGCGCGTGCGGCGGCGGCTCGGCGCCGGCGCCCGAGGGCGCGCCCCTTTGGTTCGTTGCGCAGAAGGGCCTCGTCCCCGCCCGGAACCGGACCGGCGCGCCCACCAAGCCCTTCGTGACCGACTCCTTCGGCGCGGGGATCGCCCTGCGCGACCTCGACGGCGACGGCCACCTCGACCTCTTCGTCATCGGCGGCGAGGCCCCCGACAGCCTTCACCTGGGCCGCGGTGACGGGACCTTCGCGCCCTCGCCCGCCGCGCTCCCGCCGGCCGACGGCTCCTGGAGCTACGGGGTCAACGCCACGGACTTCGATGGCGACGGCGATGTGGACCTCTACATCACGCGAAGGGGCCCCAACCGGCTGCTGCGCAACCGAGGCGACGGCACCTTCGACGAGGTGGCCCAGGAGCTCGGCCTGGCGGACCCGTCGTGGAGCACGGGGGCGGTGTGGCTCGACCACGACCGCGACGGGGACCTCGACCTCTTCGTGGTCAATCACATCGCATTCGAACGCGCCGCGGTGGAGGCCAAGGGTCCGAGTCGCTTCCTGGACCAGGAGGTCTACTACGGGCCCACCGGCCTCGAGGGTCAGCAGGACCGTCTCTACCGGGCGCAGGCCGATGGCGCCTTCGTGGACGCCACCGAGGCCGCGGGTCTTGTGACCGCGGAGCCGCACTACGGGTTCCAGGCCCTGGTCCTCGACGAGGACGGGGACGGCTGGTTGGACCTCTACGTCGCCAACGACACCACCCCGAACCAGCTCTGGCGCAACCGCGGGGATGGGAGCTTCGAGGAGGTCGCCGGCCGCCTGGGCTGCGCCCTCTCCATGGAGGGGGGGCCGCAGGCGGGGATGGGCCTCGCCCTTGGGGATGCGCAGGCCGACGGCCAGCCGGATCTCTTCGTGACGAACTTCTCGAGCGACTACTTCACCCTCTACCAGCGCGGTAGCGACGGGTTCTGGCGCGACCGCACCACGCGCGCTCGCCTGCACGCGCCGACCTGGAGCAGCCTGGGGTGGGCCTGCGGCTTCGACGACCTCGACGCCGACGGAGCCCTCGACCTGTGGGCCTTCAACGGCCATGTCTACCCGCAGATGGACGCGGTCACCGGCGGCCCCGGCTACGCGCAGCGGCCGCTGCTCTTCCGAGGCGACGGCGCGGGGCGCTTCAGCGCTCCCGATGGAGATGGGGGGCCGGCATTCGCCGCGGCCTGGTCCGCGCGGGGCGGCTGCGCAGGAGATGTGGATGAGGACGGGGACCTGGACCTCGTGATGGGGGTCCTGGACGGCAGCCCGGTCCTGCTGCGCAACGACTCTCCCCAGGGTGGGGCGGTGTGGCTCGACCTGCGCGCCCCGGGAGGCCTGGGCGAGCCCCTCGGCGCGCGCGTGGAGGTGACCGTCGAGGGGCGTACGGCGGTGGTGTTCCACGGCGCCCAGGGAGGCTTCCTCTCCAGCGGCCCGCGGGTGCTGCACCTTGGCCTTGGAGGGGCCGCGCGCGCCGAGGGCGTGCGGGTGCGCTGGCCCGACGGTAGCGAGCAGGACCTGGGGCCGCTGGACGCGGGCGGCCGCTACCGCGCGGAACAGGGCAAGCCGGGCGTCGCGCGCGTCGAAGGGACCTGAGCATGACCGCGCGCGAGTCCGTCGATCCCCGCGGCAGGCAGGCGGCTCCGCCGTCTGCCGGCGACCTGCGCGCGGCGGCCGGGTCCGCCGCGCGAACGCGCCTCGCGCTGGTCCTCTTGGCCGGGCTCCTCGTGCAGGTTCTGGTGCGGAGCCAGGACTGGAGCAGCAACCCCTTCAGCCGCATCCCCCAGAGCGACGCGGCCCACAACTGGGAGTGGGCCGGACGCATCGCCGCCGGGGACTGGATCGACGAGGCGCCCTTCTTCGGGGCGCCCCTCGTGCCGTACCTCGTGGCGCTGGTGCGCGCGCTGGGCGGCGGCCTGCTGGCCTGGAGCGTCGTGCAGGTCGCGCTGCTCCTGGGCGCGGCCGGCCTGGTGGCGCGCGCGGCCGGGCGCCTCATGCCGGCGAGCCCCTCGGCGCCGGCCCTCGCCGCCGCGCTGCTGCTGTTCACCACCGACGCGGCCCACACCCCGGGCCGCGTGCTCTCGGGCAGCGCCCAGCTCCTGCTGGCCGCCTGGGTCCTCGAGCGCGCGACGGCCCTCGCGAGCGCGCCGACCGCTCGCGGCGCGCTCCAGCTCGGCCTAGCAGCCGGCCTGGCCACCCTGGCGTGGCCCGTGATGCTGCCGCTGATCCTTGCGCTGGGGCTCTGGGCCGGCCTGCGGTGCGGCGCGCGCTCGGGCAGCCTCCTCGTGGCTGCTGCCGCCCTGGCCATCGCGCCGGCCACCCTGCACAACCGCCTCGCAGGCGGCGTGTGGATCCCGGTCACGGCCCACGCGGGCGTGACCTTCTTCCACGGCAACAATCCCGGCGCCGACGGCACGATCAGCGGCTCGGGTCTCTCGATGGACAAGGCCGTGCACCGACAGGAGGCCCTCGCCGAGACCCGCAGAGCGCTGGGTTCCGATGCCGGCTGGGATGCAGTGAGCGGGCACTTCCTGGGGCAGGGCCTGGCCTGGTGGCGCGCCGAGCCGGGCAGGGCCATGGGCCTTGCGCTGCGCAAGGCTGCCCTGTTCCTGGGAGGGCGCCACTACGGGGACATCGACCTCGTGACCCTCGAGCGCGACGCGGTCCTACCGACCCTCTGGCTGGCCCCGCTGCCGGGCGCCTGGCTTGCCGCGGCGGGCCTCGCGGCGGCCCTCCTGGCCCTGCGGCGCCGCGCGCCGGAGCTCCTGCCCGCCGCGCTCCTCGCCGTCGCGGCCCTCGGCGTGGTCACGGTCTTCTGGTACACGCCTCGCTACCGCCTGCCCGCGCTGCCCGCCAGCGCGCTGCTCGCGGCGTGGGGGCTCGCGCAGGCGGACGGCCGCCGCTGGCTGCTAGCCGGGCTGGGCGTGGGCCTGGCGGCCTCGACCCTCGTGAGCATCCGCGGGTGGGACGACCCGGCCCGCTTCGAGCCGCGCTTCCACCTGGCCCTTGCGCGCTCGTGGGAGGAGCTCGGGCGCGTGGGCCCTGCGCGTGAAGAGGCCCGGCGGGCCCACGAGCTCGGCGAGCCGGGCGCGGCGGTCCTGCTTGCAGAGCTGGAGGGCGGAGCTCTCGGGCTCGAGGCCCTCGAGGCACTCGCCGCTCAGCGTCCGGGGGACGGGGAGCTGCAGCGGCGGCTCGCCGTGGCGCTCGCGGGTCAGGGGCGCGTGGACGAGGCCGTGGCCCGGTTCCGCGCAGCCGCCGAGGTGGACGCCCTCGATTGGCGCGCGCGTCAGGGGCTGGCCGCGGCGCTGTTCCAGGCCGGCCGTCCCAGCGAGGCCGTGGCGCCGGCGGAGGAGGCTCTCGCGCTGGCGCCGGGCGAGGTCGATGTGGTCTACACGCGCGGGATCCTGGCCGAGGCGCTTGGTGAGGAGGGGGCAGTCGCCCTGGCCGAGCGTGCCCTGGCCCTCGAGCCGGAGCACGGTCCCAGCCGTGACCTGCTCGTGCGGGGGCTGCGCGGCCGCGGCGAGGACGGACGCCTGGTGGAGGTCCTCGAGGAGTGGCTCCAGGAGGAGCCGCAGCGCTGGCCCATGCGGGCCCTGGCCGCCTGGCTGCTCTCCACCTCGTCGCGTCCCGGCGTTCGCAGCGGAGCCCGCGCGCTGGCGCTCCTCCAGGGATGGCTCCCCGAGCCGCCGGACGCCGATGCCCTCGACACCTTGGCCGCCGCCCAGGCCGCGGCAGGGCGCTTTCCGGAGGCGGTCACGACTGCGCGCCGCGCCCTCGAGGCCGCGGGGAATTGGAGCGTGGAGCAGCAGGCGCAGCTCTTGCAGCGCCTCGAGGCCTACGAGCGCGACGAGGCCTGGACCGAGGCCGACTGAGGCCGAGGGGAGCTCCGCGAGGCTGCTCGGTTCCGACACCGCGCTCCGCACGCGCGACCTCTCCCGCGCAGGCCCTCACGCCGCGCGCTCGCGCTCCGTACGCTGGACCCATGGGCACCACCCTCCAACGCAGCCTCCGCGCGCTCGCCCTTGCCGGGCTGGTTGCCTGCGCGGGCGAGGAGCGGCGTCCGAGCGTGCTCCTCGTGTCGATCGACATGCTGCGCGCGGACCATGTCTCCGCCTATGGGTATGAGCGCCGCACGACGCCGACCCTCGAGGCCCTCGCCGCGGACGGGGTGCGCTTCGAGCGCCACATCTCCAGCGCGCCCTGGACCCTGCCGGCGCACGCCGCCCTGTTCACCTCGCTGCCCGACTCGGTGCACGGCTGCGTGGAGGGCTCGGGCAACGCGCTCGCGCCGGAGGTGACCACCCTGGCGGAGCGGTTCCGAGACGCCGGGTACCGGACCGCGGGCTTCTATGCCGGGCCCTACCTGCACGAGGCGTTCGGCCTTGGACAGGGCTTCGAGGAGTACGCCTACTGCGTGCCGGACGCCGCGGACCTGTTCACCGCGGAGCAGGTGGCGGCCTGGGCGGGTGATCCGGCGGCGCATCGACGCTCACACCACGGCGTGACCAATCCGGACGTGTTCAAGGCCTCCTCCGCGTGGCTCGAGCAGCACGCGGACGAACCCTTCTTCCTGTTCGTGCACCTGTGGGACGCGCACTTCGACTTCGTCCCGCCGCCCTCCTTCGCCAAGCGCTTCGCGGACTCGGCCTACGACGGCTGGGTGGACGGCCGCGAGTTCTTCTTCGACCCGCGCATCCGGGCCGACATGGACCCGCGCGACCTCAACCAGCTGCTCGCCCTCTACGACGGCGAGATCATGTGGTGCGACGCCCATGTGAAGCTGCTGCTGGAGCGGCTCGAAGCCTTGGGCGTGGCGGAGGACACGGTGGTCCTCGTCACGAGCGACCACGGGACCGAGTTCTTCGACCACGGCCAGAAGGGTCATCGACGGACCCTCTATGACGAGGCCCTGCGCGTCCCGCTCATCGTGCGCGCGCCTGGGCTCCTCCCCGCGGGGCAGGTCGTGGAAGGCGTGACGCGCACCGTGGACATCGGGCCGACGCTGCTCGAGCTGTGCGGCCTCGATCGGGTGGCGGGGCTCGAGGGGCAGAGCCTGGTCGCGGCGGCGCAAGGGCAGCCTGCTCGCCTCCGGCCGGCTCTTAGCGAGCTGCTCGCGGATCGCAGCCGCCTGCTCTCCGTCACGACGGACCGTGGACGCATCGTGTGGAATCGCGCGACGGACGCGGTGGCCTGGTTCGACCTGCAGGCGGATCCGGAAGAGCGCAGCCCCCGCACCGATCTCGACGAGGGGCTGGGCGCAGAGCTGGCCCAGGCCCTGGCCCAGGAGGTGCAGCGCCTGCGCGAGGCCGCGGAGCGCCACCCCATCCAGGCCGTCGCGCCCGAGCTCCCGCCGGGGCTCGAGCAGGCCCTCCATGCGAGCGGCTATGGCGGAGGCGGGGGCTAGGTAGGCGCGGCCCCTGGTCCCGAACGGCAGCAGGGGCGCCGCTCTCGCGACGCCCCTGCGCTCTCGGCCCCTTGGACGCGGGCCGCTCGGCTCCCGCGAGCCTCAGGCCTCGGCCTTGACCGCCTTGATGGCCTCGGTGAGGGCCGGGACGATCTCGAACGCGTCGCCCACGATGCCGTAGTCGGCCACCTTGAAGATGGGGGCCTCGGCGTCCTTGTTGATGGCCACGATCACCTTGCTGGTGCGCATGCCGGCGAGGTGCTGGATGGCCCCGCTGATGCCCACCGCGAAGTAGAGCTGGGGCGCCACGACCTTGCCGGTCTGGCCGACCTGCTCGCCGTGGGGGCGCCAGCCGGCATCCACCACCGCGCGGCTTGCGCCGATGGCTGCGTTGCCGAAGGCCTCAGCCAGGGGCTCAAGGACCTTGAACTGCTCGGCGTCCACCAGGCCACGCCCGCCGGCCACCACCACGGGCGCCTCCTTCACATCGAGCTTGGCGTCGGCCTTGGCCTCGACCGAGACCACGCGCGTGCGGGCCGTGCCCTCGAGGGCGGCCTCGGTGCACTCGGCCGGACCTCCGTCCGTGGACGGGGCGAAGACGTTCAAGCGCGTAGTGGCGCAGAACACAGGGGCGGACGAGGTCAGCTCGGCGATGACCTTGCCGGCGAGCCAGGGGCGCGTGGCCTGCAGCCCCTCGCCGGCGCCCTTGAGCCCGGTGCAGTCGCTGAACAGGACCGAGTCCAGGTGCGCGGCCACGCGGGGCGCGAGGTCGCGACCTGCAGAGGTCGCGGCCGCGAGGAACGCGCCGCAGTCGCCTGCGCGGACCTGGGCCGCGAGGGCCTCGGCCAGAGCGTCGGGACTGCTGGCGTCGCCGGTCAGGACGACCGCGCGCTGGGCGCCGACGCAGCCGGGTGCCGCCGCGGCGGCACCGTCCCCGGCGAGGACGGCGCAGACCTCCGCGCCGGCCGCGCGGGCGGCGCCGATGGCCTCGAGGCTGGCGCGCCGGGGCGCGCCGTTGGAGTGCTCGACAAAGACGAGGGTGGACTTCATGGGTGCTCCTGTGCGGTCGGGGATCAGAGGACCTTGGCCTCGCCCCGGAGGGCTTCGATCAGGGCGGGGACGGCGGCGGCGCCTTCGCCGACGATGCGACCCTCGGCCCGCGGGGGCGGCGGCGCCACGGCGGCGATGCTGGCCTGGTTCTCGGCCAGCTCGGGCGCGCTCTCTTCGAGGGGCTTCTTCTTGGCCGCCATGATCCCCTTCAGGTTGGAGTAGCGCGGCTCGTTGAGGCCCTTGTTGCAGGTGATGATCGCCGGAAGGGAGAACTCGACGGTCTCGATGCCCGCCTCGGTCTCGCGCTTGGCGGTGCCCTTGCCCTCACCGAGCTCGAGGGCGACCACATCCGTCACGCAGGCCCAGCCGAGGTAGGTGGCGGCCATCGGCCCGACGGCGGCGTTGTCGCGGTCCGTGGCCACCCGACCCATGAAGACCAGGTCCGCTCCCATCGCGCCGAGCTTGGCGGCCAGCGCCTTGGCGGTGGCGCGGCAGTCACGGGAGAGCCACTCGGGGTCCACGAGGACCTCGGCGCGGTCGCCGCCCTTGGCCAGGCACTCGCGGATCTCCTTGGTGCCGTCGCTCGGTCCCATGGTGAGGACGGTGACCTCACCGCCGCGCGCCTCCTTGGTGCGCACGGCCTCCTCGAGGGCGAGCTCGTCGTAGAACGAGATCATGTAGGCGAGCCCGCTCGTGTCGAGGGACTTGCCGTCCGCGGCGACCTTCGCTTCTGCGTCGGTCGTCGGCACGCGCTTGACGCAGGCGACGATGTTCATGGGTGTCCTGGGGTTGGCGGGCCGGGAGGCCCTGGGTCCTCGGAGAGCCCCCCTGGGGCCGGCGGCTCCCTTTGGGTGGATTCGAGGGCAAAGAGAATAGCCCCCCCCTGTTCGGCCCTCAAGGCGCGGTGCTCCGGGCAGCATTCGGGGGGAGACGGGAGCGCATGAGGGCGCCGCGGCCCCAGGGCCTGAGGCCCGCTGCTCCGGGCTTCGGGCCTGCGTGCCCTGCCGCGCTGAGTCGTCCGCCGCGCTGAGTCGCGCTCCGCCGCGCTCAGTCTCGAGCGGGCGCGTCGGCGCTCCACTCCATCTCGAAGCGCTGGCCCAGGTACACCTCGCGCACCTTGGGGTCCTGGATCAGCTCCGCCGCGGTGCCCTCGCGGAGGATCTGGCCCTTGTAGATGATCGAGGCTCGGTCGGTGCTCTGCAGCGTCTCGCGCACGTTGTGGTCCGTGATGAGCACCCCCAGCCCCTGGTCACGCAGGCCGTGGACCAGCGACTGGATCTCCTCCACATTGATCGGGTCCACGCCCGCGAAGGGCTCGTCGAGGAGGAGTACCTTGGGGCGCGTGGCCAGGGCTCGGGCCAGCTCGAGGCGCCTGCGCTCCCCGCCGGAGAGCGTGTCGGCCATGTTGTCGGCCAGGTGCCCGAGCTCCAGCTCGTCCAGGAGCCGCGTGGACTCGCTCCAGCGCTCCTTGCGCCCCAGGGGCATGGCCTCGAGCACGGCCAGCAGGTTGTCGCGCACGGTCATCTGCCGGAACACGCTCGTCTCCTGCGGCAGGTAGCCCATGCCCATGCGCGCGCGCCGGTACATGGGGGCTCGCGTGCAGTCGGTTCCGTCGAGCATCACCCGGCCTGCGTCCGGGACGATCAGCCCGATCGTCATGCGGAAGCTGGTGGTCTTGCCGGCGCCGTTGGGCCCCAGGAGGCCGACGATCTCGCCGGGGTGCACCCGGAACCCCACGCCATCGACGACGCGGCGGCGCTTGTAGCTCTTGGCCAGGCCCGAGACCTCGAGGAGCGGCGTCGACATGCCGAGGAGTCTAGGGGGCGGTCGGCCTCGAGCGGTGGGCGCGCCGAGGCGGGTCGGTGAGAGCTGCGAGGACGGGCTCGCGGGGCCCGTCAAGCGGGAATGCAGACGGTGGATCCCAAGTCCTTGGAGAAGTGGTACTTGGGAGGGTCCGATTCCAGGGAGGGCAGATTGGGAGTTCTCCCCGTGGAAGGTCTGTGCATAACTCGATCGACCGGACGGTCGGTCAGGCCTTCTGCGGGGATCCAGCGCCCGGATCAGAGCCGATTCTCGGTCTGAAGGAACCCTCAAGATGGGGTGAAGGCGACCTAAGTCTCTGCTGCGAAGAGCTTTGAGTTTGTTGTCCGGTATGTGTGTACCGGAGGCCTCTCAAGGGTCGGTAAACCTCGAATGCAGGTAGGGATTTCCCCCCTGCACGGGCTCTTCGTGTGGACAACCGGGCGGAGGCCTTGCGCCGGGGCGCGCTCCTGGGGTCTCAGGAGCGGGTGCGCTCGAGGGCCTCGGTCTCCAGGGCGCAGACGCGCTCCAGGAGCACCCTGGCCCGGTCGAGGGCAAGCTCCGCATCCGGGCCGGGGGTGCCCGCCAGGATCCCTGCGAGGGCCCCCGTGACGAGCTCGCGCACCTCGGCCGAGACCTCGAGAAGGCGCTCGTCCTGCAGCCGCGCCACATGGTCCGCGGCGCGCTTGGAGAGGGAGAGCGCGCGATTGGCCGTCTCGAGAGAGGTCGCGTAGGCGCGCGTCTCGGCGGAGGCCTCCTGGACCTCTTCGAGCAGCTGGGCCACCTTCCGAGCGGCCGCCCGCTTCTCGGTGAGCGCGAGAGCCATCTGCCGCACCTCGATCGCTTCGAACGGCTTCTTCAGGACCAGCAGCCGGTGGCTGCGGCCGAGGCGTGCCACGGTCTGCTCGTGGCTGTAGTCGGACCAAGCGGTGCAGAGAACGACCTCGAGCTGGGGGTCCAGCTGCCAGAGGCGCGCGACGGTCTCGACGCCATCGATGCCAGGGGGCATGCGGACGTCGACGACGACCCGAGCATTCACGAGGCCTACGCCAAGATCCTCGCGCCTTCCCAGGCCATGGGCTCCACCGCGGCGGACGCGGTGGCCAGCGCACGCGCAGCGTTCCTCGGCGGGAGCGTCGAGCCTCAGCAGCCGCACGCAGGCACGGAGGCGCGCCTCGCGTGCGAGCTCGTGCACGCGCGTCAGGGCGAAGAGGCCTGCGC
>JBDQFW010000045.1:0-18508 GCA_040265735.1 Planctomycetota bacterium
TCCAAGTACAACTCCACGAGCCTGGGCACTAACTACTGCACGGCAGTTGCGAACTCCACGGGTGGCCCGGCGACCATCAGCGCGACCGGCAGCGCCGCCGCCGCACAGAACAACCTGACCCTGACCGCCTCGGCCCTGCCGACCGGCCAGTTCGCCTACTTCGTCACCGGCCAGGCCCCGGGCTTCATCGCCGGTCCCGGCGGCTCCCAGGGCAACCTGTGCATCATTGGCCAGCTGGGCCGCTTCACGGCGCCGGGCCAGGTCCTGAACTCGGGCTCGACCGGGGAGGTCTCCCTCTCCATCGACCTGACCAATGTTCCCCTGGGCGCGAGCTTCCTGGCCGTGCAGCCGGGTGACACCTGGAACTTCACCCTCTGGTATCGGGACAACAACCCGAGCCCGACCTCGAACTTCACGGACGCCCTCGAGATCGTCTTCCAGTGATCGACTCACTGCAGAGGGCGCACGCGGTCCTTGCCGCGTGCGCCCTCGCGCTTCCTGCGGCCGCACAGGTCGCTCCCCAGGTCCAGGGCGGGCGCGCCCTGGCGCCCTCCTTCGAGCAGGTCGACCTGTTCCAGTCGGGCACCTTCGGGACGCACACCTACCGGATCCCGGCCCTGGCCGTGATGCCGAGCGGGACCCTGGTGGCGGTCTGTGATGCCCGCCGGGACAACTCGGGGGATCTTCCCGGCAACATCGACATCGTGCTGCGGCGCAGCACTGACGGCGGCCGCAGCTGGTCGCCCCAGGTCGTCATCAAGGACCTGCCCAACGGCCATGGCGCGGGGGACCCCAGCCTGCTGGTGGATCGCGTCACGGGCCGGCTGTTCTGCTTCTACGCCTACGGCCCGCCCGGCATCGGTTGGGGGAGCTCCCAGGGGGGCTCGAACAGCACGACGGCGACGAACACCCTGCACGCGCACATGATGGTGAGCCAGGATGACGGCCTCACCTGGAGCCCTGCGCAGGACCTCAACCCGCAGATCAAGGATCCCTCGTGGCGCGCGCTCTTCGCCTCCTCGGGCACCGGGATCCAGCTGCGCTCGGGGCGGCTCCTGCAGCCCTATGCCGTGAAGGATGCCAATGGCGGCACCAGCTCGCGCAACGCCTACAGCGATGACCACGGCGCCACCTGGCAGATGGGTGGGCCCGCCGGCACGGGCACCAACGAGAGCAAGCTGGTGGAGCTTGGCGACGGGACCGTCATGCAGAACCTGCGGCACAACGGCGTGAATTCGCGCTTCGTGTCGTACTCCACCGACGGCGGCGTGACCTTCGGGCCCATGGTCCAGGACGCGAACCTGATCGATCCGCGGGTCAATGCGGGTCTGTCCGTGATTCGCGCCCAGGCCGACGGCGATCCAGACGACCTGCTGGCCTTCACCAACCCCTGGAGCACGAGTGGGCGCGTGAACCTCGAGGTGCGCCTCTCCCCCGATGAGGGGCAGACCTGGCCGCGCTGGCGGCTCGTGCATCCCGGGCCGGCGGCCTACTCGACGCTGGCGCCCTTGCCCTCCGGCGAGCTGGGACTGCTGTACGAGCGCGGAGCGGGCTCGGCCTACGAGCTGATCACCTTCGCGCGCTTCACCGAGGGGTGGGTCGATGACCGCCCGCAGCTGCTGGGACGAACGGGCCTCCCGAACCCCTCGCACCCCGACCTCTGGGCCTGGCTCGATGCGAGTGACTCAGCCTCGCTCAACGGACCGGGGAGCGACTCTGATGGGGACCCCGTCACGCGCTGGGACGACCTCGCCTGGACCGGGCTCCACGATCTGCCGCGCAACACCGACGGAGTCCCGGTCCTGCGCACGGGCGCCATCCAGGGCCGCTCCGCCATCGAGTTCGACGGCTCGTCCGATCTGTGGGGCTCTGCGGGCGGGGAGTTCGGCGTCGTGACGGGCGCCGTCACCCTGGCCGTTGTGGCGCGGGTGGACAGCCTCTCGGGGCCGGCCTACCTGTTCGACAAGTCCACCGGCCAGGGCGGGCTCGGTCTGCGCGTGAACGCGGGCCGATTCGAGGTCCACGCCCAGCGCACCTATGGGGGGCCCCTGGTGGACGAGGTCTATCCCTCGTTCACCAACACCACCGGGAGCTGGCGCGTGCACCTGCTCGAGCTGGACGGCAACCACCTGCGGCACTGGATCAACGGTGCACTGGCCCTCAGCGCCTTCATCCCAGACGGTGGCCAAGCCCTGGGACAGCGCGGCCTGATCCTAGGGGCTGACTACCAGACCAACGGGGACTGTGCGGCCCAGGTAGCCGAGGTGATCGTCTTCCGTCGTGCCCTGACGCCCGCCGAGCGCGGTCCGCTGGTCTGGGCTCTGCGCAGCCGCTACGGTCTGTAGGGCAGAGGGAGTCTGCGCGAGCCTCCCCTCCCATGCCCAGCCCTACCCCGTCCGAGCCGGCGAGACGCCCTGCCGCGCCCACGCGCCGCCCGAGCTGGAGGCTCGTGCTCGCACTGTCGGTCGCGCACTTCCTCCTTGCGCTTGGCTTGCTCCTGCTGAGCCTGACCTTGGACGGCGGGATCGATGCTGAGGAGCCTCTCCTGCCCAGCCCCCTGCCAGAGCTCTGCGCCGGGGTCACCGCCGTATTGATGCAGCCGGGCGCTGCCCTCTGGAGCCACCTGCAGTCCGGCGAGGCTCTCCCCGACGCCCTCGAGTGGCTGCTCGTGCTGTGCAACAGCCTCCTGTGGGGGGGCTGCGTGGCTCTCCTGCTTCGCGCGCGCCGCGCGCGTTCGCCGAGTTGAGCCCCGGCACGGCCGAGGTTCCTCTGGCCTCGGCGAAGCGCTAGGTTGGGCGCCGAGCCACCGGCGCGCCGACCCCATGAGAGCCCTCTCGGTCATCTTCACGACGTACAACGCCACCGCGTGGCTGGAGAAGGTGCTCTGGGGCTTTGCTTGCCAGAGTCACAGGGACTTCGAGGTGATCATCGCAGATGACGGTTCGAAGCAGGAGACCGCCACCGTCATCGCGAGGCTCAAGGAGGAGACGGGCCTCAACATCACCCATGTGTGGCACGAGGACGACGGGTTCCGGAAGTGCCGCATCCTCAACAAGGCCATCCTGCAGGCCGCCCACGAGTACATCGTGTTCACCGACGGGGACTGCATCCCTCACCGGGACTTCCTCAAGACCCACGCGACGATCGCGACCCCGGGACGCTTCGCCTCCGGCAGCTACTTCCGGCTCTCCCTGCCCGCCAGCGAGGCCATCGAGCGCTCCCATGTGGAGAGCGGAGCGTGCTTCCAGCCAGAGTGGCTCCAGGCGCAGGGCATGCCCCGCTCCAAGCAGATGCGCCGCCTCGTGGCCTCTCCCCTCGTCGACCGCATCATGAGCCCGCTCACCATGCGGAGCTGCACCTTGAAGGGAGGCAATGCGGGCGTGTGGCGGAGCGACCTCATCGCCGCGAACGGCTATGACGAGCGCCTGGGGTACGGGGGGCAGGACCGGGAGCTCGGGGTCCGGCTTCAGAACGCAGGGATCCGGCCCCTCAACGCGCGCTACAAGACCACCTGCATCCACCTCGAGCACCCGCGCGGTTACGCCGACCCTGCGATCATGGCGCAGAACAAGGCGATCCTGCGCGACACCGCCAAGAGTGGGCGCGTGCGCGCGGAGCGCGGGATCCAGGAGCTCCTAGACGAAGGCTACCGCGCGATGGGCTGAGGGGGCTTCAGCGCTCTTGTGATCCACCCTGCCCCGGGGCCTCGGGCTGCGCCTTGACGGTTGGGGGCTGCGAGGAGCACCTCGGACTTGGAGGAGCGAGGTTGGGACCTTGCTGCGCGAGACGGTTAGATGGTTCAAGGCCGCCGTTGGCGGAATCCCACTTGGCAGAACACCTCGTGGGCAGCGCCCCATGACCAGTAGCAGCACCAAGCCCCAGGTCACCTACCTTGCCTGCGGGCGCAACTGCGCGCCGTGGGTCAGCCGCTCCCTGACCTCGCTGATCCGTCAGAGGGATACGGAGTGGAGGGCCGTGGTCGTGGACGACGCGTCCACCGACGGGTCTCCTGAGGTGATCCGGGAGCTGATTGGTTCGGACCCGAGGTTCACGCTGCTCGCCTCGGAGGAGCGCCGGTTCGGACTCCGGAGCCGGATCGAGGCGGCGCAGGTGGCCATGGACTCCGGCGCCGAGGTCCTCGTAGCCCTGGACCTCGATGACTGGCTCCTCGGAAGGGAGGTCAATGGCTTCCTGCGGAGGCTCTACCAGGACCAGACGCTCTGGATCACCTATGGCAGCTTCCGTCGGTGGCGACCAGAGCGCCGTCTCCTCCGGCTCCGGCCGAAGCGCAGCCCTGCCCGGGGATACAGCGACGAGGAGTTCGCTTCAGCGGGACTCCGTAGGGCTCCCTGGCTGGGGACGCACCTTCGCAGCTGGAGAGCGGGACTCATGCGCCGCTTGGACCCGGCTTGGCTCCTGGGAGACCAGGGAGAGGAGCTCACCTCCTGCGAGGACATGGCGCTGATGCTGCCCATGCTTGAGATGGCCGGGCCTGATCGCGCCCGCTTCGTGCGCAAGGCGCTCTACGCCTACAACTGCCACGGCGGGACGATCGTGAAGTCTCGCCGGGGAGAGCAGCGTCAGATCGAGGAGATGCTCCGAGCTCGCTCGCCCGCGCCCAGGTGCTTGGCACTCGACTGAGGTCGCACAGGGCTCAGCTGCTCGTGGGCGCGTCGAGCTGCACACCCCAGGTTGGGTCACGGCACGAACGCTCACTACCATGGCTCCACCATGAGGATTGCTCGAACTGTCAGGCGCTGGGTCCACACACTCCAGGCGTGGTCGCTCGCAGCCTCAAGACATCGCTTCGCGCCGGGCTCGAAGTCCTGGCTGATTGGGACCGAGGCCCGGTACGGGGGCCTGGTCATGGGGGTCAGCAGGAACAAGGTGAGCCCCCGCGACCACCGCTCGGACTCCGAGCTCTCCCGGGGCGGGATGATCGGGGGCGACCGCATGCTCCACCACGGGTACGCGGACGACTACGCGGAATTCCTGGCCCCCTTCTTGGGAGCAGATCCGCCTCCCGTGGTTGCCGAGTTCGGCATTCTTCGTGGGACGGGCCTGGCGATCTGGTGTGACCTGTTCCCCCGCTCAAGAGTCCTGGGGCTGGATATCGACCTGGGGCACTTCCGCGCCAACCGGCCGAACCTCGAGGCTCGGGGGGCCTTCAAGGCGAACCAGCCCGAGCTGCACGAGTTCGATCAGCTGGAGCGTGAGTACGAGCGCGTGGGCAGCGTCCTCGCGGGCGATCGAATCGACATCTGCATCGACGATGGGCTGCACTCCGAGGAGAGCATCATGCTGACCCTCGCACGGGTTACACCTCACCTCGCCGAGCGGTTCGTGATCTTCATTGAGGATCACGCTGGGGTCCACGAGCTCATTCGCGCGGAGTACCCCTCTTGGGTGGTCAGGTCCCATGGGGAGATGACGGTCATCACTCCCAGCTAGGGAGCCTCACGAAGCCTGGCGTGGGAGGGTAAGCCAGCCGCCGAGCTGGGCGTCGATCTCGCCATGGTCGGGCTGGAACTTCTGATAACCAGCCTCAGGATAGAAGGTGATCTCCCCGAAGATGGGGCGTCTGCTGACCTCGTAGAAGTCCACTCTTGCGAAGGGGAACGGCTTCGCGAGCAGCTCTGCGAGGTGCAGGATCTTCTCCAGGCACGCCGGCGCGGGGGGCGGCGTGCTGCTCATGGGGTAGTTGGAGGTGAATGGCAGGTGGCTCCAAGAGCGATCGAAGTAGTCCCGGCGGTGCCCCGAAAACCTCGCGGTATCCACATGGATGGCGCGCGGGGTGCCGTTGAAGCAGTGCACCTTGAAGTCGGGGAGGGCTCCGTCATCGTTCTGCATGTACGCCTCACAGAGCAGGCGAGGAGCGATGTCCTTGTAGCACCACTCGCGAGCACGCCAGTAGTAGTTCTCACCGAGGTGCTTCTGCAGGCTGGACACGCACTGGGACCAGTCCTCCGTCGGCACACCGTCACAGATGAACTCGCGGCGAGCCCGGCTGCGGCAGATGACATTCCCACCCGAGCCATTGTTGGGCCTCAAGACGAACTGCTCTGGAAGTCGCAGGAGGTCTACCTCGCGTGCGTCGCGGAACACCGCGATCTCGTCGTTCAGGACCTCGCTCGTGGCGAGCTCGGCGACCAGCTCGCGGGCCAGCACCTTGTCGGCGGCCTGGGTCATGAGTGGGTCGCGGTAGAAGCACTTCAGCCACTGCAGCTTCTCATTCATCGTGACCGGATCGTCCAGGTCCAGCTCCAGGCCCAGTCGGCGCCTGTACTGGCGCTCGAGGAACGCCCTGTCCGTCGTGCAGAGGTTCTTGAGGCGCTTGAACAAGGAGGCCATGCAGGGGAGAGGGGTGAGGTGGGTCTGTTTGTTCCCGCGAGGGGTGGAGAGAGTCCAGGCGCTCACTGGCGGCCTTCGCGCAGGGGATGCGGTGCGGAGCGCACCCGTTCGGCCCAGAGGCGGCGCCACTTCAGCCGGTAGTAGGCGGCCGTGAGCTTTCGGCGGGAGCTCCGGTCTGCCTTCGAGCGCCCCTCCGCGATGACCGAGTCGGCTCGCGTGGGGGGGTGTCCCACGAGGACGGGGCGCGTGATGCACGCACCGAGGGCGCGCAGGTCGAGGGGCCAGTCCGCCTTGTGACGCACGGGAGTTGTGGCCTCCATGAGGGCGCGCGCGGCCTTGAGGTCGAGCGAGTAGCCCACCGTTCCGCTGCAGTTGGCGGCGAGGGGGGCCAGCTGGGTCCCATCGCTCAGCCGCGTGCGGCCGAGGCGCCGGATATAGGCCGCGCCGTGATAGAGCAGGATGAGAGTGCTGCGCCTGTACTCCTCGTTCTCCACGAACGAGCGCAGGCGCTCCGTGGGGAGCGCGTCGTCCTCGAGGATGATGGCGTAGGGCAGCCCCTCCTCGACCATCCGCCGATAGATGCGGGCATGGCTCAGCGCGCAGCCGAACTCGGGCTCGCTGAGAGGGGGGCGGACCGTCCTGTCGATCGAGGCCTCGAGCTCGGGAGGGACGCCCTCGATCGCGTCCACTGCGTCGATGGTCGTGCATGAGAGCCCAAGGCTCGCGAGAGACGCCTCGAGAGCCTCTCGCCGCTCCCTGGCCCGAGGCAGGGACACCACGAAGATGGGCGGCTGGGAGTCAGGGGGCATCGACCCTCGCCATGGAAGGAGGTGTCGCGCTCAGCGCCGCGTCGCGGGAGGCCTGGGGCTCGAGCTCGGAGAAGGCCGCCTGGACCGCGGTGCTGCGCGCGTGGAGCGCGGGATCGAAGGGACGGTCGGCCCCGCGCTGGCCCTTCCAGCCGGTCGTCAGGCGCTCGAAGTGGAGGAAGTGCAGTCTCGAGACGGGGACGGGGCCGCGGACGGATCCGAGGCGCACGCGCCCGTTGTGGTTCCAGATCTGCTCCAGTCCCGACGAGCGCCCGAAGCACTTGTGTCCGCGCCCTCGGGGTTGGATGGCCCGGTGGCCGAAGTCCCTCGCGCGGGGGAGCTGGCCAGGTGCAACCTCTCCTTCGATGGCCGGGACCAAGTAGTTGTCCATGCGCAGCAGCCCCCGCCAGCGCGGCTGGGCCTCGAGGAGGCGCTGCAGGCCTCCGGGCGCGACCGGGTACTCGTCGAGGTCGAGGAAGCCCTGCCAGGTGCACGCGCCAAGGATGCGGAGGGCGTGGTTCATCTGCGCCGCCTGGGCGAAGCAGTTGTAGCGGCTCCGCGGAGGTCCGTAGGGAAAGGCCCAGGGCACGAGCACGACCTCGATGTCGGCGGGAATCGTGGCACAGCGCTCTTCCATGCCCCCATAGTCCTCGCTCCCGTTGTCGTAGAGCACGACGCGCTCGGCGCCCTGGTGCGAGGCGTAGCGAACCCAGTCCTCGATCCACTCGGGAGGGTTGTCCTTCTGCAGGGTCGACCACTGCTGGAACACCTGGCGCAGCTCGGGTCGGCGCGCCTCGGCCTGCAGGGAGGTCCCATCGCGGAAGCGAACGCGCAGGTCCACGCGCTCCACTTCGCCCCACGCGCGCGGCAGCGGCAGCTCCCAGCGCTCGTGGCGCGCGCGGCACCGGCGGCGGACGGGGAGCTTGGTCCAGTCGTCCGCCGCATCGAGGCGGGCTTCGGCGGTGAGGGGCAGCAGCTCGCGCGCGAGGTTCACCAGGGGGGGGGAGATCCCGACGACTCTCCTCCCCGAGCGATCCACGGCGAGGTCGTAGAAGAGCGTCCGGCGGTCGTACCGAGCGTAGTCCTCCGGTCCAAGCTCCCCGACGCCCTTCAGGTGCGAGCGGTTGCGCTCGAAGGTGCGCTCGAGCGGGCTCTCCTCGGGGAGGAGGAGCGAGTTGAGGCGGTGGACCTGGACCGTGGCCATGGACGGGTCGGATGCAGACGGTCTCAGAGGGCTGGGCGGGCGGCTCGTCTGGCGGGGGGGCGTGTCCTGCCAGGGGCTGACGCGGTGCCCACGCTAGCGGAGACCCGGGGACGAGGACAGGGCCTTGGGCCTCTCCCGACGCGAGGCTCCAGCCTCCAGGTTCCACGCGGCCCTCGCCTGTGGCAGCGCTGCTGCTGGTTAGGATCAGCGCCGGGACCCAGGGTCCACCTCGCATGGCAGCCAGCGATCAGGACACCGGGGGGCGGCCCAAGGCCCTCGACCTCACCCGCGCCGAGCTGCCCTTCGTGCGCGAGCGGTCCCCCCTGCACGGGCTCCAGTCCTGGATCGTCCGCCACGCGGCCGGCGGCCTGCTGCCCCTACGCGGTCTCTGGCCTCCCATGGCCGTGACCCCCGAGGCTCGTGAAGGGCGGCTTGGGATCGAACTCGTCAGCCACTGCTGGAACTACTCGCACCTGCTGGAGTGCCAGCTGGGCTCGCTCCTGGCCCACCCTCCGCGCGAGGTGGACCTCACCATGACGGTCTACTTCAGCCGGGAGGACGAGAGGACGGCACGCCTCCTGGAGCTCGCCGGTTCGCGCCAGGTGCCCGGCGTGACCTGGAGCTGGCGCGCCCTGCCGAAGGAGCTCTTGTTCCGCCGCTCCATCGGGCGCAACCACGCCGCGCTCAGCACCTCCGCCGACTGGATCTGGTTCACGGATTGCGATGTGCTGTTCGGCGAGGGCTGCCTCGACGGCCTTGGGCGCGCGCTGCAGGGCCGCACCGAGCCCCTCGTGTTCCCCGCCGTGGAGCGTCTCACCAGCCTGCTCGAGGACGAGGACCTGCGGGGGGCGTCCGAGCCTGCGCTGCGCCTCCCCGGGAAGGACCTCGAGTTCGTGGAGGTCCCCGTCACCAAGGCCAAGGGGCCCCTGCAGATCACCCACGGTGATGTCGCCCGCGGCATGGGCTACTGCCGCGACATGGCCGTCTACCAGCGGCCAGAGCCGGCCTTCGCCAAGTGCCGCGAGGACACCGCGTTCCGCTGGCTGCTGGGGACCCACGGCGTCCCGGTCGATGTGCCCGCGGTCTCGCGACTCCGGCACCTGAGCAAGGGGCGCTACACCGGGACGGCCTCGGGCAGCGTCCTCCGGCGGACGGTGCGCCAGGTCCAGGAGCGGTTCCGCCACCCCGGCTGAGGCAGCTGGTTCGCGGGCTGCTTGGCCTCGGGGCCGGGAGTCCAGGCCTCTGTCTCTCCGCGCCGGACCTAGCCGCTAGTCGGGGTCGCGGCCGGCCGTTTGCGAGCGAGGGCCGGCCGCTCGATCCAGTGCCAGGAGGGGATGGCGAGAGCCAGGGTCAGCAGGGTGGCCCAGGCTGCGTTCCCCAGTGGACCCAGGTCCGGGTCCAGCCACTGGACCAGTCCTTGGAGGGGGAAGGCGTAGATGTAGATCCCGTACGAGTAGTCCCCGACCCGGTTGAAGGCCCGGATCCTCCCCTCGATCCCGTACGCGAGCCACAGGGTCCAGGACAGGAGTGCGATCTGGAACAGGAGCGTGCCCGCCCAGGTCTCATGTGCGGCCCATGCCACGCCCGAGAGGAGCACGGAGACCCAAGCGGAGATGGGGACGCGCTCGCGCGAGAGCCATGCCGCCGTGCCGAGGGCGAAGGGGACGGCCAGCCGCAGGGACTGGTCCAGGCGGGGGTGGAGCAGCACGTCCGGCGTGCGCCCGATCCAGCTGAGACCCAGCGCATAGGCGAGGATCAGGAGCAGCGTCGTGCGCCTGCGCTGCAGCAGGCCGGCCAGCCCCGCGCCGAGGATCCCCAGGTAGCAGACGACCTCGTGCCAGAGCGTCCAGATCGAGCCCTCCACGGTGGGGTAGGGGTTCTGCTCGAAGACGCCCGGCAGGGTGTACTGGGGCTGGACGAGCGTCCAGTTGCGCGCGAGGAACGACCAGGTCCCGCGATGGCCGAGGTACTCCCCGAGGGGTAGGGCGCTCACGAGCGGTCCCATCACGAGGGCCACCAGGGCGATCGAGGCCAGGAGGGCGGGGAACAGTCGAAGAGCGCGGGCCCGAAGGAACGAGCCCACCCGGGGGCGCCGCTCCCAACTCGCGGCGATGAGGAGCCCCGAGACGAGGAAGAACATCCACACGGCGACCTCACCCAGGGTCCAGCCGGTCGCCTCCTCGAGGGGCTGAGGCGTTCCGGCGCCTCGAGCGATCGGCCAGGCGTGTGAGAGCAGGACGGCCCACGACGCCACCAGCCGCAGGAGGTTCAGGTTGTTGTCCTTGCCGTGGACGCAGCAGGCGAGCCGCTTCACCGAGGGTGCGAGGGTGCGAGCCGTGCCAGCGATCAGCGGCTGCCCAGGAGATGGACCATACCCTGCCCGAGGGCCTGGCCCACCTCGAGGTAGGTCTCCGCGTTTCCGTTGTAGTGGAAGCCCTGGTTGCGGGGGGACTGCTCCGGAGTTCGCCAGAAGTCGCGGGTCTCGACGGTCAGGACGTTGCCCGCGAAGCGCGGGTAGGTGCCGGAGGTCCCGCTGACGGCGAGCTGGGCGTTGGCGACCGTGAGGTGGTGCCCCTCCATGTCCCAGCCCCCAAAGCCGATCGTCCCGATCACGAAGGGGGCATCGGGAGCCTCGAACTCCGCGCGCAGGCTGTCGATGAGCAGCACGAGGTTCTGCTCGTAGCGGCTCGCGAGGGCCGGGTTCTGGTCCTTGTGCCCCTGCCACCAGACGAAGCCCGCGATCTCGTAGCCCTGGCCCTCGTAGCCGGGCATGTGCTTGTCGAGCTCGGCCAGGACCTTCTTGGCATTGGCGGTGTCGTCGTCGTACTGCTTGCCCGCGTACCAGTTGATGGGTTCGGGCTCGGTGCCCTTCTCCCAGGAGTTCGGGGACTGCTTGTAGCCGGCCCAGATGCGTCCCTCGTACTCGAAGGACTCCGACCCCGGAGGCAGCAGGTCCCACCCGAGGCTGCGGTTGCCGATGCAGGCCTTGAGGAGCAGGACAGGGGCCTCGGTGGCGTCTCCGACGAGGTGTCCGAAGGGCAGCTCCACTCCGACCAGCCGATCCTTGACGGTCAGGGGGAAGTTGCGGTGGTTGACCGTGGTCTGCGCGTAGTGGACATCGTCCCGGACGGCCCAGCCGCCCTCGTCGTCGAGCAGCCACGGGTACTTGCCCTGCTCATGCACCAGGTTCAGCAGGGTCCCCTGCGTCTCCTGCGGCCCGACCTGGCCATAGCCGAGCATGTTCGACTGCCCGAGGAAGATGTAGACCTGGACCTTGGGCGGAGCCGGCGCCTCCGGCTGGGGCGCGAGCAGGCCAAGCAGCGGGGCGAGGAGGAGCAGCTTCATCCCGAGACTCTAGGCGGCCGTCGAGCTCCTCACGCCGCGGATCGGGCACGACGCGAGGGGGGACACAGAGAGGCAGACAGGCGTTGGATGCGTGACGCGCCTTGGAGGGACTGGGCGGCTGCAGCGGCACGCGCGCCCTTGCACCGCGGGCAGAGGATCGCCTCCAGCGCCGCTCCGGGCGGGCGGGGCACGACTAGACTGCGCGCATGAGCAAGACCCGGGTCCTCGTCATTGGCTGCGGCAACATGGGCGCCTCGCATGCGCGGGCGTATCAGGCGCTGGAGGCCTTCGAGCTGGTCGGTCTGGTGAGCCGCGGGCCGGCGAGCCGCGAGGCGCTGAGCGAGGAGCTGGGCGGGGTCCCGACCTTTGGGGACGCGGCCCAGGCGATCGCGGAGGCGAGGCCCGACGCCGTCTCGATCAACACCTACCCGGACACGCACTACGACCTCTGCCGTGCGGCGCTCGAGGCGGGCTGCCATGTGTTCATCGAGAAGCCCCTGGCGGAGACCTACGAGCAGGCCCAGGAGCTGGTGGAGCTCGCGGCCTCCAAGGGGCTGAAGATGGTGGTGGGCTACATCCTGCGGGTGCACCCCGCCTGGACGCGCTTCACCGAGCTGGCGCAGACCCTGGGCAAGCCCCTGGTGATGCGCATGAACCTCAACCAGCAGAGCCGCGGCAAGGACTGGAGCACGCACAAGGCGCTGATGGACTCCATCTCGCCCATCGTCGACTGCGGCGTGCACTATGTGGATGTGATGTGCCAGATGACCGGCGCGCGCCCCGTGCGGGTCTCGGCCATCGGCGCTCGCCTGACGGAGGAGCTGAAGCCGGGCATGTACAACTACGGGCAGCTGCAGGTGACCTTCGACGATGGCTCGGTCGGGTGGTACGAGGCCGGGTGGGGGCCGATGATGAGCGAGGTGGCCTACTTCGTGAAGGATGTCGTGGGACCCAAGGGCTGCGTCTCGATCGTGGATCGCGGGGGCAGCGAGCGCGCTGCCGACAGCTCGGATGTGGACGCCCACACCAAGACGAACACCCTGCGCCTGCACCACCAGGCGCGCGACGAGAACGACGAGTTCGTCCAGGCGGACGAGTGGATCGACACCACGGATGAGCCCGACCACGACGGTCTCTGCCTGCGTGAGCAGGAGGTGTTCGCCGCGGCCATCGCCGGGGACTTCGACCCGGCGCAGCACCTGCAGGACGCCCTGAGCTCCATGCGCATCGTCCTCGCCGCGGACGAGAGCTTCCGCACCGGGCGGACCGTTGAGCTCGGCTGAGGCCCGGCAGGCCAGGACGGGCCGCGCCCTAGTCCGCGTACGCCTGCACCTCGGTCAGACGGCTGAAGCTCGGGAAGGTCAGCCCGTGGCAGCCCTCCGTCACGATCCGGAGGGCGCGCACCTCGCGGGCGGGAAGCGGTGATCGACGAAGCTCGCCTCCCCGCGAGCCCCCGCCCCGGAGCGTCCGACCTCGTCGAAGGAGACGCCGTCCGTCGAGGCCAGCAGCCTGTAGATCTCGTGGCTGCCCCCGAGGGCGCGCTCGTGGATGCGCACCCGCCCCACGGTCGCAGGCGCCAGCAGGTCGATCCGGATGTCGAGCGGAGTGGGGGTGGTGGGAAAGCCCAGGAAGTGGTCCGGCCAGGCCTCCAGGCCGTTCGTGAGGCGCTCGGGGCCGAAGGGCGGTGAGGCTGCCCCGTGGGAGGGCGTCACCCGGCCTCGGAAGGCCAGGTTGCCCTCCTGGGTGGCCTCCGCTGCGAAGGGCGTCCGCGGGAGGGCCGCCCCGCTGAGAGCCTCGAAGAGGCGCTCGACCCGCGGCAGCCTCTGCAGGAACCCCGCGAGGTCCTGCTCGCCGGCCCGATTCCAGGCGCCTGCGCCCACCGCCGCGAAGCGAGGAAGGCAGAGGCCGAACAGGTTCTCCTCGCGCCCCTCCCACCAGGGCATGCAGAAGCCCGCGACCCCCTCGAGGGAGGCCACGCGGTGGGGCGTGCGCTGGGTGGGGAAGCCCGGGTCCACATGGCCGAACTCGTGGGCGTCGAACCGGTAGCAGAGGTCGAGCGGCACCGCCGTGAACATCGTCCGCGGATAGTGGTCCACGATGTAGAGGGGATTCCAGCAGGCGTTGATCACCGTGTACCCCGCATCCAGCATCTGCTGGGCGGGGAAGTGCACCGTGTCCCAGTTGAGGTGGAGCACATCCTCGGCGACCTTGTTGTCGCCCTGGCCCACGCCCGGGCCCTCCCACACCAGCGTGCGCACGCCGCGCGCGCGCAGGTGGGCCGCAAGGGCGTTGATCAGGTCGCGCTGGTCCTCCTGGGGCACGCCGTAGGCCTCGTCGGCGCCGATGTGCACGAAGCGCGTGGTGGGGAAGACCTCGAGCACCTCGTCCAGCAGGGTCCGAAGGCCCGCACGCGCCTCGGGTCGGGTGGCGAGGTCCGTGGGGGTCTCGCCGAAGACCTCCGGATAGCGCTGGCGCAGGAGGGTCGAGTGTCCGGGCGCCTCGATCTCGGGGACGATCATCACGCCGCGCGCCTGGGCGTAGGACTCGAGCTCGCGGAACGCCTCGAGGCTCCAGCCCGAGCGTTCATCGAGGAGCTTCGGGAACGCCGTCGAGGGCCACGAGCAGAGCTGGTCGTCCCACAGGTGCAGCTGCAGCCGGTTGCCCTTGCACAGCCAGAGCATGTCCACGACCTGCCGCAGGGTGCGCGGGGAGTGCGGGTTGCGCCCCATGTCGACCATGAAGCTGCGGTGCTTAAGGTCGGGCTGGTCGAGGAGCTCGAGGGCTGGCCAGGAGGCGCGCCCGCCCTCGATCTCCACCAGCTGCAGGAGCGTGGCAGCGCCCGTGGCCACGGCTGCGGGCGAGCCCGCGGAGAGGGCGTTGCCATCCTCACCGAGTGAGATGTGGTGCTGCTGGCTGGCGAGGGCGGGGTCGAGGGCGAGGCGCAGGGCTCCGGTCTCCTCTTTGCCGTCCTGCGCGCCGAGCCGCTGCAGGGCTTCGTCGAGGGCGACGGCCTGGGCGCGCAGCGCGTCGGGGGCGAGGACCGTGCGGGCGCGGATCCGCGGCCCCGCGCCAAGCGCCAGCTCGTGGGGCGCAGGAACGACAAGCGGAGCCGCGACCGGGAGCTGAAGCGCGAGGAGGAGGCCAATCATGCGACCATTGGAGCCGGGCGCCCCGGCCGCCGCAACGCGGGCCGGGCACCTCGAGGGCGCGGGATGCGCGCGGGCGCTCCGTCGGTCAAGCGCGCGCTCAAGTGGCCATGCCCGCCCGAGGCCCGCGACTGGGGCCCGCGACTGGGGCCCGCCGCCACGGCTCGGCTCTCAGCGCCCGAACACTTCGATGCGCTCGAGGCCGGAGGAGCGAGCGAAGAGCGCAGCGCTGGTCGCGGCGTCCAGGCTGTGGCCCTCGACCTCGGTGGGGGGGACCCCCGAGGAGCCGTGCAGGACGATGCGGGGTGCTCCGCCCCGGTGCAGGACGACCGGCACCTGGCAGTAGGTGAAGGCGAGGGTGCCGGGGGAGAGCTCCAGGGTCCGGCGCTCCGAGCGCTCGTCGACCCACTCGAAGGTCGCGGCCTCCTCCAGGAAGTGCACGGCCGCAGCCCGGGTGGGGCCCAGGTGCAGGCAGCCGGCGCGGACGGCCACGCCAAGCTCGGCCATGCGCGCGAGCCAGTCTTCCTTCACCTGCCCCGTCATCCCAGGCTGCTGCGCGCCGGCGAAGCTGGGCGTGTGGGAGTAGGGGTCGGTCGGGAAGGCGCCGTACGCGGCCGGTGCCTTGTGCGTGCCCAGGCCCAGGCGCACATCGTCGTACACGCGCTCGAGCTCCTCGTCGGGGGCCTCGTCGCAGCGCTCGCGCACGGCGAGCAGCAGCTTGGAGACCTGGTGCCAGTAGATGCAGCCCAGGCCCTCGTAGCCGTAGAAGGTGCCCGAGCGGCCGGTGAAGGCGCTGTGGTCGAACAGCTCCTCGTAGAGGTCGAGGATCGCATCGCGCTCGGTCCGTGCCAGGTCTCCGTGCGGGCCCGCGGCGAGGCGGTCCAGGGCCGCGGCCACCTGAGCGGCGTTGCGGTGAGGAGCCGCGAAGTGAAGCTCTCCTTCGAGGCCTGGGACCACGAGGGAGCGGTCGCCGCTCGCCGCCAGGGCCTGCAGGAGCGGACTCGCTGCGACGCGGGCGGCCGAGATGCGGTTGATCTCCAGGAACCCCGGCAGCCGGCGGTCGGGATAGAGCAGGTAGCTGTGCTGGTCCTCGCGGAAGAGGTCGCTGGCACGCAGGCTCGCGAGGAGGCTGCGCTCCTCGGCGGGCTCCAGCAGCCCGGCGGCGAGCACGGCGACCTGGCCCTCAAGCATCACCGGCAGGTGGCGCACCTCGACCGCGCCGTCGCCAGCGAACGACAGCAGGTTGTAGGAGTGGAACAGCCCGTCCTCGCGCCGGTTGGCCCGCACGCTGTGGTCCACCCAGGCCCGCGCCTTGCGCAGGCTGGCGGCCACCTCCGTTGCGGAGACCTGGATCCGCGCTCCGCTGAAGCTCTGCGCGTAGAGGCTTGCTCGGTGGCGCTCTCCCGCGCGGCCGAGGCGCTCCAGCAGGCCGCGCCGTGCGGTGCCGTCCAGCAGCCCCTCGGGCGGAGCTCCTGCGAGCGCCTGGGAGACCTCGCGCCACAGGGTGTGGACCTCTTCGGAGAGGGTCAGCTTCCCCCCCGCGGCCTCGAACGCCTCCTCGTAGAGGGCGAGGGCCTGGGAGAGGTGAGCCAGGGTGACCACCGACGCTCCGATACCGACCAGCGCGTTGTTGGCGTCGTTCCACTCCGGGCGCTGGGTCGTGAGCCACAGGCCGACCTCGGGGACGAGGTTCGAGAGCTTCACGAGCACGGGGACCAGCAGCTTCTCCGCCAGCGGGACGCGGTGGAGGCGCCCGGCGCGGTTGCGGACGAAGCGGCCCTCGTGGCCCTCCTCGGCGACGCGGCGGGCAACCTCGGCCGCGTGCTCGTCGTCGTAGGTGATCGTGTCCTTGGGGTCCGCGCAGATCGCCTCGAAGCCGGCGATGCGGTAGGGGACATCGGCGTAGACGAAGCCCTCGCGGGAGAGCGCCCGGGCCAGGGCTTCGGGGTCGTGCTTGCGCCACAGCTGGAGCAGGCGCACCAGGTACACCAGCTGGTGGTCGTTCCAGTAGCCGATGAAGGCCCACGGATCCTCGGGGTCGGGCACCTCCCACTCGAAGCCCGCGCGCGTCACGCGGTAGGGGTTGTAGCCGTCGGCCGTCGAGGCGTTGACGAAGCGCGTGACGGTGGCCTCGAGGTAGGCCGGGAACGAGGCGCACAGCGCCTCCCAGTTCTGGAAGATGTCCCGCCAGTTGCCCTGATAGGCGTAGGGCGAGCCCACGCGCGTGCGCGGCCTGGAGATGGCGAATGCGTTCCAGGGGCGGCTGGGGTCCCCGTGCCGGCGGCTGAAGCGCAGGGGAAGATATTCGGACACCACGCGCTCCAGGTCGGGGTCCTGGGCGGCGCGCACGGCCTCGAGGGCGGCCGCGCGCGAGCCGCGCTCCGGCAGGGAGGCGAGGAGGGACGCGTGGCGGCCGGCCAGGCGCGGGGCGACCTCGGCCACGAAGGCCTCGAGGTCGCGGCCAGGGACCTCGCCACGCTCCTCGAACACGCCGCCGCGCATGATGTTGAAGAGGGTGTTGGCGAAGTGGCGTGCGTCCTCGAGGGCGCTCCCCGTTCGCTGCAGCCCGTCGGCGCGCGCCACGAGGCGCGTGAGCTGCCACGCGTTGTCCTGCGCGTCCTGGTCCAGGTCGGCGGCGGAGATCGCTCCCGCGCGCAGGTCGCGCTGGAGGCAGGCCACCGCCGCGGAGTCCTGCTCGACCTCGGCGACGAGGGTCCAGCTCCTCGACTCCCCGGCGCCGAGCGCCAGATCGGTGCGCACCAGATAGGCCCCGCGCACCCCGCGCACGTCCTGCTCCGGCTCGACCGCGCCGCCCCGCCGGAAGGCCTCCAGCTGGCGCTCGGACAGGAGAATGCGGGCGTCGTCGAGGCCGTGGCACCACACCGTGTTCACAGCCAGGGCCTCGCTGGGCTCGGGTCGGTCCACGGGGATCGAGCTCAGGCGGTAGAGGGCCAGGCCCGTGTCGCTACACAGCTCCGTGCGCTTGTAGGCGTCCACGAGCGTGCTGTAGTTGGCCTGCATCCCCGTGTCCACGCCCGCGGGCAGCAGGTCGAGGAGGCCGTCGAGCACCTCCACCTCAACAGGCTCGCCGCGCTCCTCGAACAGCTCGACTCGGCGCTGGAAGCCGAACCGCTCCCCGCTGGTCCAGGTGGCGCGGAAGGTGAGGCCCAGGGCGAGGTTGCGCTCCTCGAAGACGAGGCGCGTCCCGGCGACGTTCTTGCTGAGGCTGCGCTCAATGGGGTCGAGGGGCAGCTGGCCGGGAAGCAGCGGCTCCCAGAGAGAGGTTACCTCCCCGCGCCGGACGCGCAGGACCGTGCGCGGACCACGCCGGCCCGAGGAGTCGTGGACGCGGTCGTCCGTGGTGTAGGGGAACAGCGCCCCTGCCGCGTCCCGTCGGCCGGCCGTGAGGCCCCCGGCGCTGGAGGCGAACATCCAGTGGTCACTGGCGCTGATGAGGGAGATCAGGAACGGCGGCAGGCCGTCCACTCGCGCGATGCGGTAGTGCGCCTCTCCCTCGACCTCCACGAACGAGCCCTCAGGGAGGCCGTCCGCGGGGTGCAGCGGCGCCGGGCCCGCCATCAGCGGGAGCCTCGCGGGCCCCCCTTGACGCGGAGCCTCCATCACCTGCGCTCGAACACGCGCACGTGCTCGATCTC
>JBDQFW010000046.1:0-18367 GCA_040265735.1 Planctomycetota bacterium
TCAGGCGCTCGCGGGCCTCGCTCGGGACCTCCTCGAGGTCCACGAGGTTGCGCTTGGGCAGCACCACCGTGCGGACCCCTGCGGCAAGGGCAGCGAGGACCTTCTCCTTGATCCCGCCCACCGGCAGCACCTGGCCGCGCAGGCTCACCTCTCCGGTCATGGCGAGGTCAGCGCGGACCGCGCGCCCGCTGAGCAGCGAGACCAGGGCGCAGGTCAGCGCCGTCCCCGCGCTGGGCCCGTCCTTCGGCACGGCCCCCTGCGGGACATGGAGGTGGAGGTCGAGACCCTCCAGGGGACGCTCCTCCAAGCCCAACTCCGAGGCCCGAGCCCGCGCAAGGGTCACTGCGATCCGCGCGCTCTCCCGCATGACCTCGCCCAGGTGCCCGGTGAGCAGGAGCTCTCCCTTGCCAGGCATGGACGCGGCCTCCACGAACAGGATCTCGCCCCCGACCGGGGTCCAGGCGAGGCCCGTGGCCACTCCCACGGAACCCGCGCGCGCCCGGACCTCGTGCTCGTAGGGCGCCGGACCAAGGACCTGGGTGAGGACCTCCTCGCCCCCCACAACGAGCGGGGAGCGCTTGCGTCCCCGGGACGAGCGCAGGGCTGCGTGACGGCAGAGCGCGCCGAGGCGCCGGGCCAGCTCTCGCACGCCAGCCTCCCGGGTGTAGCCGCGGACGAGCGCGCGCAGTCCCGCAGCCCGCAGCTGGATCTCACCGCGCCCGACGCCGGCCGCAGCGAGCTGCTCGGGCCACAGGTGGCGCCGCGCGATCTCGGCCTTCTCCCCCTCCGTGTACCCGGGGAGCTCCAGCACCTCCATGCGGTCCCGCAGGGGGCCGGGAATCTCGCTCAGCACATTGGCCGTCGCCAGGAAGAAGACCCGCGAGAGGTCGAAGGGCAGGCCGAGGTAGGCGTCGGTGAAGCTGCCGTTCTGCGCGGGATCCAAGACCTCAAGCAGGGCTGCCGAAGGGTCGCCGTGCACTCCGCGCCCGAGCTTGTCCACCTCGTCCAGCACGAACACGGGGTCCGGTGCGCCTGCGTCCTGGATGGCCTTCAGGATCCGACCAGGCATGGCCCCCACATAGGTCCGCCGATGCCCGCGGATCTCAGCCTCGTCGTGCACCCCGCCGAGGGCGACGCGGGCGAAGGGGCGGCCCAGCGCTCGAGCCACGCTCCGGCCCAGCGAGGTCTTCCCCACGCCCGGCGGGCCGACCAGACACAGGATCGTGCCCTGTCCCGAGGGCACGCGCCGCCGGACGGCGAGGGCCTCGAGGATCCGGGTCTTCACGCGTTCCAGGCCGTAGTGATCCTCCTCGAGCACCGCCTCCGCGGCGCGCAGGTCCACGCGCGGCCGCTCCGGTTGCGCCCACGGCAGCTCGAGGACCGTCTCCACCCAGGTTCGCAGCATCGGGTGCTCGGCCGACTGCTCAGGCGTGCGCCCCAGGCGCTGGAGGTCCCGCTCCACGAGCGGGCGTACCGCATCGGGCAGCGAGAGCGCTTCCAGACGCGTGCGCAGGTCGTCCAGCTCGGTCTCGAGCTCGCCCTCCTCACCCAGCTCGCGCCGGATGGAGCGCAGCTGTTCACGGAGGAAGTACTCGCGCTGGGCCTTGTCGAGGGTGCCGCGCGTGTCCTGACGGATCTTGTTCGAGAGCTCGAGGACCTCCTTCAGGTCGCCGAGCAGGCGGATGAGACGATCCAGGCGCTGCTTGAGGTCGTGGGTCTCGAGCAGCTCCTGCTTGGCCTCCACCGGCGCGTCCATGAAGGTGGCGACCAGGTAGGCCAGCTGATTGGGCGACTCGATGCCGGCCACCGCCTGCGCGAGGTCCTCCGGCGCGCCCGGCGCCAGCTCCAGCACCTCGCGCGCGCGCTCACGCAGGGCACGGAAGCGCGCATCGATCGCGCGCCCCCCGCGCTCGTCCTCCTCGAGGACCCGCACCCGCGCCACGATGTAGGGGTCGGTCTGCAGGAACTCGACGACCTGAAAACGCTCCAGGGCCTGGCAAATCGCGTTGTGGCGATCCTCGCTCATCGGCCAGTAGCGGACGATCTCGGCCACGGTGCCGATGCGGTAGAGGTCCTCAGGGCCGGGGGACTCGAGCTCACCTTCGGTCTGCAGCAGCAGGCCCACGGGCTGGCCCTGCTGCATCGCGGCCTGGATCGCGCGGATGGAGCGCTCGCGTCCCACCATCAGCGGCAGTGCCACGCCCGGGAACAGGATCATGTTCCGCACGGGCAGGACGATGAGCTCGCGCAGCTCGGCCTCCGCGGCGGCGGACTTCTTGCGTCGGGCCATGGGCCGTGCCTTAGGGGCGCGCGCCGAAGCGCCCGTATTGAAGGTTGTTGGAGCCGGTCAAGGCCCAGGGCTCGTGGTCGCGCGGCGCCCCGGCATCGGGGCGCACGCTGCACACCTCCCCAAGGGCCACCCGGGACTCCGGCACGCGGCCATCCAGGGTTGGGTACCAGCGACTCTCGGGCATGGTGCAGCAGGCGTCGTCAGGCACGGGGTCGCCCTCGAGCTGCACGAGCTCCCCGACCTGCGCGTGCAGGCGCGCGTGGTCGAGGGCCACGGGGCCGTCGTGCTCGCTGGTCACGGCCCCGAGGTCGAGCCCCAGGCCTGCGCAGCACCAGGCGAGGGCCGCTCGCTGGGCTGCGACATCGCCTCCGGCCGTCCAGGCGCGCCCACGCTGCGCAGGCGCCTGACTCAGGGGGTCCTCTCCTTCAAGCGCCAGAACGACCCGCACCCCTTGGAGGTCCTCACCTGCGTGCCGGCCGCCTTCGAAGGCGTAGGTCACGAGGGCCTGACGCTCCTGAGTCACGATCTCTGCGTTGATGTGGCAGGCCCCGCCCCACACCGTGGCGCTGCGCGCCTCCAGATAGGTCCCTGAGGGCAGCTCGACGACAGGCCCGAGGGAGGGCGTCGCGGCCTGCTCGGCGCGCAGGGCCAGGCCAAGAGCGGGCAGTAGGGCTGCCAGCAGGAGAGTCGTGCGGGTGTTCATCGGGATCGGGCTCAGCCAAGCCCAGCATACGGGCTGCGGTAGCAGGTCCGCTCGGCGGTGCAGTCCTCGGGCCAAGCCAGCTGGCCGTCCGGGCCCAGCTGCTTGCAGGTGCGCTCGCACCAGCAGTGCTGGCTGCGGTCGAGGACGTCCTCGGACGAGCGGGCGAGCCCGCCGGTCACCATGAGCTTCTTGCTGTTCAGGTCGGCACACAGGAGCTGCGGGAGCCCATCCGAGCGCGCGGGTCGTTCCTGAGCCATCAGCGCACCTCCTGGACGCGCAGTAGGGCCTGCGCAAGCAGCCCCTTGGTGAGCGGGATCTTGTAGCCGTTCTCCGAGAGCGGCTGCGCCTCGGCCAGGGCGTCCTCCTGGGCGAGCACCGTCGCATCCTCACCCGGCTCGCGCCCGAGCAGCTTCTTCTCGGTGCGGTGGCAGCGCCAGGGGGTCGGAGCCACTCCGCCCAGGACCAGCCGCACGTCCGCGAAGGTGCCGTCCCCAGCGAACTCCACCGACAGGGCCACGGCGGCCAGAGCGAAGTCGTAGGCGTCGCGCTCCTTGAACTTGAGGTAGACCGAGCGGCGCGCCATGGACGCCCGCGGGAGCAGGACCGCCGTCAGCACCTCGTTGGCGGCGATCCGCGTCTCGCGCAGCGGGTCCCCCTCGCTGGGCAGGACGAAGAAGTCCTCCAGCGCCATCCGCCGGGTCCCGTTCGGTCCCACCAGCTCGATCTCGGCGTCGAGCGCGATGAAGGCGGGGGCCAGGTCGCTCGGGTGAACGATGTAGCTGGGGCCGCCCCCGAGGATTGCGTTGTAGCGGTTCTTCCCGTAGTAGCTGAAGCACTCGGTCCCGCCCTTCTTGAGGCAGGGAAACTGCTCCATCCGGTAGTACCAGCAGCGCGGCCGCTGGTTCAGGTTCCCGCCGACGGTTGCCTGGCTCCGGATCTGGGGGCTGGCGATCGACTCGAGCGTCTCGAGGAGCATCGTCAGGCCACCCTCGCAGCCCTCGAGAGAGCCCGCCGCGGCGAACGCCTCCAGGTCCGCCAGGGTCGTCAGCGCGCCGATGCGCAGCAGGTCCCCCTCCTCACGGACGCCCCGGAGCCCGGGGATCGACTTGAGGTTGACGAGCGTCTCCGGCTCGACGAGGTGCTCCTTGAGCTCGGTCAGCAGGTCCTGCCCGCCGGCCAGGAGCCGCGCTCGATCGTCACCGATCTTCGCGGGAAGGAGCCTCACGGCCTCGTCCACGCTGCGCGGCAGTGCCATTTCGAACGACTTCATCCTCTCCTCCCCAGGGCCTCGAGGACCCGATCTGGCGTGATAGGCAGGGCGCGCACGCGCGCGCCACAGGCGTTGAACACCGCGTTGGCGATGGCGCCGGCTCCCGGCACCCCGGTGGCCTCGGCCATGCCCATGACTGCCGAGCGCTGGTCGCCCTCGTCGATGATGGGCTGCATCCGCGGGATGTCCTTGGCCGCCGCGATCTTGTAGTCCTCGAAGTTCGCGGTCAGGACGGCCCCGAAGTCGGGGTCCACGACGCGCTGCTCAAACAGCGCGTAGCTCAGGCCCTGGACCATGCCTCCGTTGATCTGGCTGCGCACCGTGAGGCGGTTCAGGGGAATGCCCTGGTCCTGCACGCAGGCCATGTCGAGCACCTTCACGCGACCGGTCACGGGGTCCACCGCCACGCGCGCGGCCTGGGCACCATGGACGCCTCCCTGGTGCAGCTCGGACTGGAAGGAGCCGGTGACGCTGATGGGCTGCTGCCCAAGGAGCGCACAGGCCTCGAGCCAGGTCATGGACCTGCTAGGGTCGTCCTTGCGCGTGATGCGGCCCCGCTGGAACAGGAACCCGCCGGGCTCCCCACCCAGCACCTCGGCCGCGCGCTCCTCCATGGCCTCACGGGCAAGCAGCGCCGCATGCTGGACGGCAGGCGCAACGCTGCCCGTGGTCACCGATCCGCCAGACGCCACCCCGGGCGGCAGGGCGCTGTCCCCGATCCGGGCCGTCACCTGGGAGCGCTCGAGCCCCAACTCCTCCGCCACGATGGCCGCCACGTACGACCGCGCGCCGGTCCCGAGGTCCTGCACGCCGCAGCTCGAGGTGACCGAGCCATCCGCCTGGATGCGCACCTCGCACTGGGCGCCGCGCCGGCCGCCCGCGCCCCACTGGGACACGGCGAAGCCAATGCCCTCCATCCAGCCCGCCGGAGGCGCCGGGCAGCCCGCCGGGCGCTCGAAGGCCTCGAGAGGCCGGTCCGCGGGGCCCGTGCGGAACGGATGCTGGTCCCAGCCGATCGCGCGCGCCACCTCGCGGAGCTGGCGGTGGTGCGACTCGCTGGGGAGGTTCGCGATCCTCATCTCGACGGGATCCATCCCCAGGGCCGCCGCCAGCTCGTCGACCATGGACTCCATGGCGAAGGAGGCCTGGGGATGGCCGGGCGCACGCATGGCGCGGTTGCCGTCGAGGGCCGCGTGGACGGTGTGAATGCGCGCATAGGCCGCTTCGACCCGATAGATGTAGGGCGGCGTCGGAAGGGAGCCGCCAGAGACGCCTCCGAACTTGTCGGCCTCCACGCTCAGAGCCACCAGCCGGCCCTGGCGATCCGCGCCGCCGCGCATGACCTGCCGGGTGCCGGAGCGGTTGCCAGTCATCAGGAACTCCTGGGGCCGGTCCACCATGAGGTGCACCGGACGCCCGAGCGCCCGCGCGACCTCACACGCGACACGGCCCTCGAGGCCGATGCCGAACTTGGCGCCGAAGCCGCCGCCCATGTACTCGCACACCACGCGGACCTTCGAGGAGTCGAGGCCAAGCGGCCGAGCGAAGCTGCCCGGGTTTCCGGAGACGGCCTGCGTGCTGGCGTACACGGTTGCCTCCTCTCCCCCGCGGTAGTCCACCACGCAGCCGTGGGTCTCAAGGCAGGCGTGGTGCTGAACCGGCGCCGAGTACTCCGCCTCGACGAGCACCGGCGCTCCGCGCAGAGCCCGCTCAACGCCCTCCGCATCCCCGCGCTCGCCGCTCTGCCACACGTTACCCCTGCGGCCCAGACTCGCTGCGTCCGCCTCCGAGACCTGCTCACGGGTCACGAGAGGGTTGTCCTCGGCCGACCAGTCAATGCGAACCGCGCGCGCGCCGTCCCTAGCTGCCTCGGGGGACTCAGCGGCCACCACGGCGACCACGGCGTCATCACCGAGATAGCGCACCTGGTCCTTGTCCGGCTCCACCAGCGCAGCGTGCACCACTCCCGGCGTGGCCTCGGCGGGCCCCAGGTCGATGGCCTCGATCTTGGCCCGCGTCCACGGAAGCAGCACGAGGCGCGCGTAGACCATGCCTGGGAGCCGCATGTCGTGGGAGTAGCGAGCGGTCCCGGTGACCTTCGCCACGGCGTCTACCCGCGGTAGCGCGCGGTCCAGGACGGTGAGGTCCTTGCGGTCCTTCCAACGAATTTCAGGCTCCATCAGCGCGCCTCCTCGCGGTAGACCTCGTCGGTGCGCTGTCCCGTGACCTCTTGCACGGCCGCGAAGATGTGCGGGTAGGTGCCACAGCGGCAGAGGTTGCCCGACAGGCGCTCCTTGACGCGCTCGAGCGACGCCTGAGGTTCCTGCTCCAGCGCCGCGACCGTGGCCACCACGAACCCGGGCGTGCAGAACCCGCACATGGCGGCGTCCTGCTCACAGAAGGCCCGCTGGACCGGGTGCAGAGCCTCGGGCGTGCCGACCCCCTCGATGGTGCGCACGCTGCGACCCGCCAGGTCCACTGCCAGGGTCAGGCACGAGTAGGCCGGACGCCCGTCGATCTGGACGGTGCAGGCACCGCAGTTGCCTCGGTCGCAGACCTCCTTCGTGCCCGTCAGCGGCGGCTCGAGATGGTGCCGCAGGAGGGAAAGAAGGGTCGTCCTCGGCTCGACCCGCACGGTGCTAGCGTCGCCGTTGAGCTCGAAGCGAAGCTCCACCTCACCGCGCAGGCGCGGCGCGTCAGCAGCCCCAGCTCCCTCTGCCCCTGGATCGGCGGAGGCCACCCCGGCGGCGAGGGCCCCGCTGGAGCCCTGTAGGAATCTGCGGCGGGAGACGCCGCTGGCATGCGCGGAGGATCGAGGCTCGGGGGGCTGCTCGCTCATGGGAGTCTTGCGGTCGTGGTGCCCGCTCCCGGCGACACCTGCCGAGGGGCGAGAAGAAGAGGCAAGCTCTCCGGCCGACCTCAGCGTCGATCCTAGGCCCGCTGCGCCCTGGGTGCCATGCGCTCCTGCAGGTCCCCGAGCGCTCCGCGCATCCTCGTACACGGCTCGAACGCGGACGCCTTCGATTCGACCCCGCGCCATTGCAACCCGAGGCGTCCGGATCCCATAAACGGGCATGGACTCTCCGCCGGCCCTCATCCGCGCCCAGGGGCTGCACAAGCGCTACGGCACGGTCCACGCCCTGCGCGGGCTCACCGTCGAGGTGCCGCATGGCACCGTCGGCCTGCTGGGCCCCAACGGTGCGGGCAAGACCACGCTCTTGAAGCTGCTTCTGGGCCTGCTCGAGCCGGATGAGGGCACGGCCACCGTGGTCGGCCTGGACCCGCGCAAGCGCGCAGACCGCCTCGCGATCCGCACTCGGGTCGGCTACATGCCGGAGGGCGACTGCCTCCTGCCCGAGACCACGGGCGTGGAGCTGGTCTCGACCCTGGGCCGCCTCACGGGCCTCTCACGGGAAGACGCCATGACCCGCGCGCACGAGGTCCTGGACTACTGCCAGCTCGAGGAGGCCCGCTACCGGCCGGTCAAGGGGTACTCGACCGGGATGAAGCAGCGCCTCAAGCTCGCTCAGGCCCTGGTCCACGACCCGAGCCTGCTTCTCCTGGACGAACCCACGAATGGCCTCGATCCCAAGGGCCGACGCCAGATGCTGGACCTGGTGGCAGACCTAGGGCGCTCCCAGGGCAAGACCGTGCTGCTCTGCACCCACCTCCTGCCGGATGTCGAGCGCACCTGCGACCATGTCGTCCTGCTGCAGGCCGGCAGCATCCGGCTCACCGGCGCCGTGGCCGACCTCACCGGGGCGGATGCTTTCCGGGTGGATCTGCGTACCCGCGGCCTCACCGAGGTCCCCGAGGACCGCCTCCAAGCCAGCCTGCAGCGAGCCGAGGTCCAGCTCGAGCACCGCGGCGAGGAGGCCCTGCGCCTCGCCCTCCCAGCCACCTGCGCCAGCGCCGACGCCCTCTTCGCCGTCGCCCGTGAGGCGGGCTTCCACATCGAGGGCCTCACTCCTCTGAAGGCCAGCCTCGAGCAGGTCTTTCTGGAGACGGTCGCCGCTGCAGAGGCCGAAGGCCCGGCTGCAGGCCCCAACCTCTCGGAGGTCCCCGCATGAAAGCCAGCACCCATGCCGAGGTCTACCGGCCCTTCGAGGGCTCGCTGCTCGCTCGCCCCCGGCGCCCCTGGGTGCTGGCCTGGAGCGGCATCCGTCTAGGCTTCCGCAAGAAGCTGCCCGCCTTCCTGCTCTTCACGCCGCCCGTCATCAGCGGCCTCGTGTCCTCGGTCATGGTCTACCTCATGTACACCATGTCGGAGTCCGTGGGGGGCGAAGGCGGGATCCGTGCGCTCCAGGCCCAGTCCGCCCTCAAGGAGCTGCTTGGAGACGTCGCGCGCAATGTCGCTCAGTTCGTCGAGGTCAGCGCATTCTTCGCCCTGCTCGCCATGACCTGGTTCGGCGCGGGGCTGATCGCCGATGACCGCCGGATCGGGGCAAACTTGCTCTACTTCTCGCGGCCCGTCACCCGCACCACCTACATCCTTGGGAAGTGGCTCGGGGTGGCCTTCTTTGGAGTGCTCACCCTGCTGGCCCCGGCCTGCCTGATCCTGCTGACGGCGATCCTTGCCTCCCCCGATTGGAGCTTCCTGAGAGAGGAAGGGGCGGTGATCCTGCAGACCCTGCTGTACGCCGCGGCCTGGATCACGGTGGTCTCGACCCTGGTTCTCGGGCTCTCCAGCATGGTGCAGCGCCGCTCGATCGCCCTGGTGCTCGCCTTCGGCGCCGTGATGGTCCTGCACGGGCTGGCTGAGGGCGCCTCCGAGATCTTCGAGCTCCCCTTCTTGCGCGCATTCAGCCTCTTCAACGACTTCAACGCCCTCGCGGCGGGGCTGTTCAGCCATCGCGAGCTGCGGCCCGAGCATGGCACGCTCCTGCTCGGCCTCGTTGGCTGGCTCGTGGTGCCCGGTGCAATCCTCTGGCGGCAGGTCCGCAAGCTGGAGGTGGTCGGATGACCCCTCGAGAAGGCGCCCAGACCCCCGGTGAGGCACAGCCCGAAGGGCTGCAGGGATCACAGCCGGGAACGCCGCAGGAGTTCCAGCCGGGAGCGCTGCAAGCTGCCCAGCAGGGCGCGCAGACAGCCCCCATCATCGATGCTCGCGGGCTCGGGCGCTGGTACGGAGAGGTGGTGGGCCTCAGCGACCTTACGGTCCAGGTGCCGCCCGGCATCACCGGCCTCGTGGGCCCCAACGGAGCGGGCAAGAGCACCTTCATGAAGTGCGTCGTGGGCGAGCTGCGTCCCCAGCGCGGGGCCCTGCGCGTCCTCGGCCTGGACCCGTTCGCCAACCGCCGCCTCTACGACCGCATGGGGTTCTGCCCCCAGCAGGACGCCCTCTACGACCAGCTCACGGCGTACCAGTTCGTGGAGCACCTCCTGCGCATCGGAGGCGCTGCCCCGCGCATCGCGCGCGAGCAGGCGACCACGGCCCTGGAGAGGGTGCACCTCGCGGACGCCATGCACCGCCGGTGCGGCACCTTCTCGAAGGGCATGCGCCAGCGCGTCCGCATCGCGCAGGCCCTCGCCCACGGCCCCGAGTTCATCGTCCTCGATGAGCCTCTCACCGGCCTCGACCCCGTCGCGCGCCACCAGATGCGCGTGCTCTTCGAGGAGCTCGCCGCCGGAGGGGCGTCCCTCCTCGTCAGCAGCCACGTGCTCCACGAGCTGCAGGGGCTGACCGAGCGCATCGTTCTGATCCACCGCGGGCGTCTGCTCGCCCAGGGCAGCGTCCGCGAGATTCGCGACCTTCTCTCCCAGCACCCCAGGCGGGTCAAGGTCCGCGCCGAGCGGGCTCGCGGCCTGGCCCTTGCCCTCGCCACGGAACCGGATGTGCGCTCCATTCGCTGGATGGACGAGCATTCCGTGCTGTTCGAGACCACCGCGCCGCGCTCGCTGCTCGAGCGTCTCGAGGCCCTGGTCCCGGAGCTCCGGCCTGGAATTCTCTCCCTCGAGGTCGACGACGAGGACCTCGAGGCCGTCTTCGACTACCTGGTGGCCTGACCCATGGCGTTCCTCACCGCTGTCCTTCTGATCTGCCGCCTCGAGCTGCGCACCCTGCTCCGCTCGGTCCGCACCTGGGTCGCAGCCGCGATCGCCCTGCTGATCACGGCCATCGCGATCCTCGCGGGGGGCGCCGCTCCGGCCGAGCGGATCTTCTCGGGGATGAGCGTCATGACGCTCCAGATCATCGCCCCCCTCGTCGGCCTGGTCCTCGGCTCTGTGGTCATCTCCGAGGAGGTCGAGGCGAGAACCATCACCTACATCTTCACCCGCCCCATCCATCGCTCGGCCCTGTTCGTCGGGAGATGGCTCGCGGTTGGGCTGGTCGCGTCTGTGCTGCTCGGGGGCAGCGCCCTGGGCACCTCCTGGGGGACGACCCACGCCGTCATCCGTGAGCCTGCGACGCGCACGGAATGGGTCCGGGAGTTCCAGCGCGGAGAGCGCTGGGTCGAGGCCGAGCGCGGGACGAGCCGCCGCATCACCTACGAACTCGAGGACGGCTCCATGGAGCGCGACTGGATCGGGTGGCTGCAGCCCGACGGCATCGAGCCCCTCGAGCCCGACAAGTTCGGTCGACCCCACCGCGTGCGCGGGATCGCGGCCATCCCGGTGGGCATGACCCTGCCGGCAGGAGCCCCGACGGCCTTCGCGGGAGCAGCAGCCCTCGCGGCGCTCTTCTACACCATGATCACTGCGGGCCTCTCGATCTTCGTCAAGCGCCCACTGATCTTTGGCCTGGGCTATGCGTTTGCGTTCGAGGGCCTGCTCGCGAACCTGCCGGGCTCGACCCAGGCCCTCTCGGTCCAGCACCACGTGCGCTCCATGCTGGTCTCGGGCTCCTCGCCCGAGCTCTGGAGCCGATTCCAGCTCTTCGAGAAGATGGAGTTCTTCACGCCTACAGAGGCGGTCTTACGCCTCCTGCTCATCGGCGGAGGAGTCCTCCTCGGGTGTGCATGGGCCGTGCAGAGGCGGCAGTTCGTCTTGACGAGCTGACCCCCCTCGCGGACGGGCATGTGCTCTCCCGTGGACACGCGCAACCATGCCTCGCGACGGTCGGTTCGGCTACGCGCTCTTCAGGCGTGGACCGCGCCCCTGAGAGCGGGGAGACGGTCATCGGCGGGCCTAGGTAGGCGCTGGCACGCCCCGTGCATGGGAAGAGGGACCGGGGGCAACCGGTACTCGTTCCAAGGCCGCCACCATGCGCATCCTCCTGCCGCTCCTCACACTCCTCCCCCTCACCCAGGCCGCCCAGGCCCAGGAGCTCTCCTTCTCCCTCGGGGATTCCTGCCGCCCGCAGGTGCGCGTGTCCTGGGGCCGCCCGGCGCCCCGGATTCGGCCGATTCATCGGTGCTCCTCCGCCTGCTGGAGGACGACGCGCGAGCGCGTCTGGGTGGCTGGAGGCACGCGCTGGATCGAGGAGCCGGCCCGCCACGAGTGGGTTCGGACGGCCTGCGGATGGGAGCGGGTGTGCGTCCGGCCGGCGACCCGGCGGTGCGTCCAGGAACCCGGTCGCTGGACCTGGCGGACGCGACGCGTGCGCTCCTGCCACTGAGCCCCAGGGAGCCTGCTCACCCCGCCCGGGTTCACGGGCCGGGCTGATCCGCTAGCCGCCTGAGAGGGCGAGCGTCACATGGACCTCGGTCGCCTCTGTGAGGGGGCGGTCGAGATCCTCGCATGGCTGGCCGTCCACCCACACGCGGATGTGCCGCCGCACGGCTCCGACTTCATCCACAAGGCGGAACGCGAGGCCGGGGAACCTCGCGTCCAACTCGCCGAGCGCCTGCCGGAGGGTGCCGCCCTCGACCGCGTGGGTGCGCACCCCGCCTGTATAGTCGTCCAGGGCTCCGGGCAGGTGCAGGATCACGGCGCGACCCCGGCAACCTCCACCGAGTAGACGTGCGGCAGGTGCCGGACCAGGGCCTTCCAGGTCTTCCCCTCGTTGGCGCTGCCCCAGACCTCACCGTTGGTGGTCCCAAGGTAGAGCCCAAGGGGGTCGTGTCCGTCGTGGGCCATGCACTGCCGCTTCACCGTCCACCAGGCGTTCTCCTTGGGGAAGCCGCGATCGCGACGATCCCACGTCGCACCGCGGTCGCGGGTGCGGTACACGGCAGGCGCGGCACCGGGGGAGGTACGGGCCCACACGGAAGTGCCGTCCATGGGGAACACGAACGCCGAGTCCGGATCGCGGGGGTGGGTCACGATCGGGAAGCCAATGTCCCCCACGCCCTCAGGCATGGCCTCGCCCACGCGCTCCCAGCAGCCCTGCTCCCGATCCATGACGAAGATCCCGCAGTGGTTCTGCTGCCAGAGGCGATCGGGGTTGGTTGGGCTCATGACGACGCAGTGCGGGTCATGACCGAAGTCGGGATCCCCGGGTACGTAGTCGATGACCAGGCCCTTGTTCAGGGGCTCCCAGGTGCGCCCCGCGTCGCAGGACTCGAAGACCCCGCCGCTGCTCATGCCCACAAACAGGTGTGCTGCGTCCCGCGGGTCCACGAGGATGGAGTGCAGCTTGGGGCCATCCGGAGTGCCGTCCTTCTCACCGCCAGTCCAGCGGTCGAGGTCGGGGTGATCGTTGAAGCCGCTGACCGGCTTCCAGGTATCGCCCCCGTCGCGCGAGCGGAACAGGCCCTGCGGCGAGGTGCCGGCATACCAAGTGTCGCGCTCGTCTGCGTGCCCGGGGGTGAGCCAGAAGGTGTGGTTCACCGTGCGCTGCAGCAGACCCTCCGGGGCCTCGCTGAAGCGGGGAGGTCGGCGCGCCTCCGACCAGCTCTTGCCCCCGTCCTCACTGCGGAAGACCGTCGGCCCCAGGTGGCCCGTCCTGGCGGCTGCGAGGAGGACGCCCTTGCGGCGGGGATCCTCTGCAACGTGGTGCACCACGTGCCCTACGAACCAGGCGTCCTTGAGGCTCCAGTGCTTGCGATCGCCGTCGCTCTTGAGCCGGAAGGCGCCCTTCCGGGTGCCCACAAGGAGCTGAACGGCCCCTTTGCGAGCCCGGGGGACGCGCAGCTTGTGCTTGGGCCTTTCCATGAGTGGATCGTACCAGCACACCGGCCTGGCGCCGGGCCGGCGCGCATGAGGATGCAGTACGCTTCGCGGACCCATGCGCTCGACCCGCCTCGCAAGCCGCCTCGCTGGCGTCCTGACCCTGCTGGGGCTCCTCGCCCCGGCCGAGGCCCAGCATCGCGTGGGGACCTTCGAGCTGCTGCTCCCCCGGGCACGCTCGTTCGTGGTGCACGGGACCCTGCCCATCCCCCAGGTGGACCTCCGCGAGCCCGGACGCACACCCTTCGCCCTGCAGCTTGAGGGCGGAGGAAACCCAGTCGTCCCCGCCCAAATGGAGGTCGTAACCTGGCGCGCGGACGGCTCCCCCCAGGTGGTGGAGCTGCTGGCACCTCTCACCCTTCCGGACAATGCCTCGGGAGGCGTGCGCGCGTCGGTTGCGGTCCTGTACGGGGACTGGCAGCTTCCGCGCCCCGTGTCTCCGACCAACGAGACCATCCCCTTGCTGGTCGGCGAAGGTGCCGCGCGACTGGTCGCGGTGGACCCGCTTGGGCGTCGCTACAGCGCGGTGCTTGGCGGAGCGCCCGGCATTGGACACCGAGGAGTCCGAATGGACCGCGAGGGTCACGCCGTCCGCAGCTGGCGGACCAGCGTCGTCCTCACGCCCGAGGTCGAGGCCCGAGAGGCCTCCGTACCCTCACTCGGCGCACACGCCTACTGGAGCCTCTATGCGGGTGACTCGAAGCTCACCCTCGACCTGCGCGTCCACGCGGGCCTCGTGGATGCGCGCAGCCCCCGGGAGGAGGACCTGCCCCCGGTCACCTACCTGAAGGAGCTGCGGCTCGAGCTGCCGGAGTCCTGGAGCGCGGTGCCCCTTGTCGCCGACCCGGCGATGGGCCCGATCCTGACCGAGGACGGCCTCCGCGTGGTCCCGCTCCTCGCCCCCCTTCCCCGCGGAACCTGCCATGCCCTCCCAGCGCGTGCCCAGGTGCAGCGCCGGCTGACGGTGTTCCGGGAGGGCTCTGCACCCGCGGACCCGCGAGGCGTCTGGCTCTCGGGACTGGCGTTCCCCATCCACCGCGGCGGCGAGTGGAGCTGGTCGACGAAAGGGCTGCGGTCCTACTTCCCCCAGGGCGCGACCCTTCCCACCTTCGAGGACCTGGATCCCGCGGACTGGATCGCCGCAGACGAGCTGCTCCCCGGCGAGGCCCGTCCCGTGACCCCCAACTCGCGCAAGGGCGCGAACCTGATCCGCCTGGGCCTCGAGACGGAGCGCGACCAGATCCGTCAGGCCCTGGAGCTGGGCATCCCCCAGGCGGGGCTCCTCGGACCCCGAATCGGCTGGGCCCAGCCCCCACTGCCCGTGACCCCGGAACTCGAGGAGCGCACTCCCCGCGCGACCCTGCTCGGCCACCGCGTCGCGGCAGGGGCGTCGCAGGCCGGCTACGAGAGGCTCCTGCTCCTGCATCGCGCGCGCTCCAGCCGGCAGGCCACTTCCTCCTGGGCACCGAGCGGCCAGCCCCTGCCGCTCCTTCCGCCCAGCCCAGTGCCTGTCCGGGCCTCCAGTCCCGGCTACGAGGCCGTCCTCGCCTCGGGCCGCCGCCCGGCGTACGACCGCGGTGCACCGCACCTTGGCGAGGCCGCGAGCCCAACGGATGCGGGCTCCATCTGGAGCTGGCGCCCCCTTCGAGGTGAGGCGCTGATGGACTGGCTGCTCACGGCGAAGGCCCTGGCCTGGCTGGGGAACGACCACCTCGCCAAGGACGACCTGCTGCTCGAGGCTGTGCTCGCAGCTGCGATCGACCCGGCGAGCGACCGGCCCGCTGCGAACTGGCTCGGAGAGCTGGTCGAAGCGGCGCAGCTTGAACCCGGAAAGGGCAGCTCCGTTGGCGCGGAGCACGCTGTGGCCCTCGACGCGGTGGCGGCGGCCTGGTGCCTAACCGCGCCCTTGCTGCGAAGCGAGAGCGAGGAGTGGCTGCTGACCTTTGCGCACCTGCTCGGCTGCGCTGCGGACCCGGATGGCGTGGTGTCCAGGCGCCCGGTCGCCACGGACCCCGGGGCCGAGCCGCTCCAGGAGCGCTTGACCCTCGACGTGTTCGCCCTCCTGCACGCACGACGGGTCCTGAATCACACGCTGCTAGGTGCCCAGGACGATCCCCTTGGGCAGGTCCTCCGAGACCAGTTCATGCGCGTGACGCACGCGCTCACCACCCCGCCGGCCTGGGTGACCGGCTTCGACAGCAGCGGGCCGGGACGGCTGATGGATCCCGAGCCAGGCCCAGGGGCCCGGAGAGTGATCCCCGATCCCCTGTGGGAGGCCCTGGCGGAGGGCATCCGGCTCGCGCCCCAGCGCTCCACAGACCCCGAGAGCGTCCTGCAAAGCCAGCGCGCCCTCCGGGGCGCAGCCCTCCAGCTCGGCGCAGGGCTGCGGAGCGGGCCGGAGCTGCACATCGAGCTCCTGCGACGCTGTGCCCTCGAGGACGACCGCACCTCCGGGCTGCTCGTGGGCTATCTCGCGGTCCTCGAGGGCCGCAACTAGGGCCAGCCAGGGCCGTAGCACCCGCCGGCGGCACGGCGACAGTGCGACCTGCCGTCACACCCGGGCCTTGGGATCCGTCCAGCGCGTGTCCGTACCATGCTGCTGCAAGCGGAGGCCGTCTCGATTCGGAACCTGCTGCCCGGAAGGCGCGTCCTGGGAGGCAGGCGCCTGGCTGAGCCCACTAGGCTTAGAGTGGCCTGCGCCTGTCCAAGCCTCCAGCTCACGGAGGAACTTGGTCAACTCCCGACCTATGAGAGCCAGGGCGCGCCCCCTCTCCATCATGAACCTCCACCACCTCCTCCTCGCACTCGGCACGACCGCGGGGCTCTCCCTCGGCCAGGACCATCAGGCCCGCATGGGCGAGCCGGTTCCTGGCCTGACGGCGGCTGAGTCGGACCTCTTCGAGGCTGGGGCCCTGGCGTTCGCTGCCGGACTCACGATTCCCGAGGGCCTGGGCCCCATCATGAACGATGTCTCGTGCGGGGCCTGCCACAACATCCCTGCCCTGGGAGGCTGGGGTCCCAACACTGTGATCCGATTCGGCAGGTCGGCTCAGGCAGGACAGCCCTTCGACACCCTGGATCTCTTGGGCGGCTCGCTGCTGCAGGAGCAAGCCATCGATCCCGCCTGTGCGGAGACCATCCCCGCCCAGGCCGATGTGACCAGCGAGCGCCTCGCGCCCATCTGCTTCGGAGCAGGACTGCTGGAGGCCATCCCCGAGGCGGCCATCGCCCAGAACGAGGCGGTGCAGAGCAGCCTCGGCCTTGCGGGCTACCGGCGCATGTTCACGCCCCTCGAGGGCGGGCCAGCCGGCGCCTCGCGCTTTGGCTGGAAGGGTGGACCGAGCACGGTCATGAGCTTCTCGATCGACGCGGCCAACATGGAGATGGGCCTGACCAGCGTCTTCATGCCGAACGATCAGGCCCCGAACGGCGACCTGGCCCAGCTGGCCCTGTGCGACAACGTCGCGGATCCCGAGGACGCCCCGGACGCCCAGGGCTACACCCGCGTGGACCGCATCACGCACTTCCAGGCCATGCTCGCGGCGCCGCCGCAGACCCCGCGCTCCGGGACCATGGGCGAGGCCGTCTTCGCCGCGGCTGGGTGCGCCGACTGCCACACCCCGACCTACACGACAGGGCCGCACGCGATCGGCGCGCTCTCCGGCGTGGAGATCCACCCCTACTCGGACTTCCTCATCCACGACATGGGGTCCGGCGGCGACGGCATCGCCGACGGCCCGGTCTCGGAGACCCAGCATCTGACGCGCGCCCTGTGGGGCCTGAGCCTGCGCACTTCGATGATGCACGACGGCTCCATCACGGGCGGCTCCTTCGACCAGCTCGTCCACGACGCGATCCTCGCGCACGGCGGCGAGGCGGCCGCGAGCCAGGCGTCCTACCTGGCCCTCTCGCCCGCGGACCAGGGGGCACTGCGCAAGTTCCTGCGCTCCTTGGGGCAGGCCGAGTTCGACCTCTCGGACGACGACCACGATGTGGACGAGTTCGACTGGTTCTTCTGCTACCAACAGTTCAACGGCCCGGTCCCGGCCGCGCCGCACGGACCCGACAGCGTTGGGGCCCTGTGCGACCTCGATCAGGACGGTGATTTCGACCTCGTCGAGTTCGGCGCGTTCCAGCGCGCCTTCACCGGACAGTGAGCAGGAGACCCTCGATGAAGTTCCACATGCTCTCCCTCCTGCCGCTCCTTGCCGTCGCCTCGTCCGCAAGCGACCTTGAGCTCCGGCTCCAGGTGCCCGGCGGCGCGGCCACCGTCACCGCCAGCCCCGGCGAGGCGCTCACCTATGAGGTCCTCGGCGAGCTGACCGACGCGAACAACCAGGGCTTGGCGTTCTTCGCCTTCGACCTCGCCTTCGACGGCGGCCCGCTGGATCCCGCCGATGCGCCGACCAGCGCTGCGATGCTGAACTTCGCCACTCCCCTGGGCCTGAACAACCCCGCGGGCTTCGGCGGCACCCCGAGCCAGGGCGCGCTGCTGCAGGTGGGCGGAGCCCAGAACACCATCAACCAAACCTTCGCCGCCGCGCCGAGCGGGATGGTCATGACCGGCGTCGCGGCCCAGGGCTCGCCGGTCGTGCTGGCAACGGGGCCCCTCACGGCCCCCCAGCAGGCGGGCACCTACGAGCTGGTCCTGTCCAACCCGCACGCCAACGCCATCTCCGCGGGCGCGGTGCCCAACCCGTTCTGGCGCGTGGAGCGGGCCGGGATTGCGGGCACCTCGAACCTGTCCCTGACCATCGAGGTCGTGGACTGCACGGCCCCGGTCACCTACTGCACGGGCAAGGCCAACTCGCTCGGCTGCGTGGCGACCCTGGCGGCCACGGGCACCGCCTCCCTCACGGGGGCGGATGACTTCCAGCTGCAGGCCACCAATGTGGTGAACAAGCAGTTCGGCCTGTACTTCTGGGGCGTGGGCGAAGCCAGCCTGCCCTGGCAGGGCGGCACGCTGTGCGTTCAGGGGCCCCTGCGCCGGATGATCACGCACTTCAGCGGCGGAGCAGGCCTGCCCGGAACCGCCTGTACGGGCGTCCTGGAC
>JBDQFW010000047.1:0-18195 GCA_040265735.1 Planctomycetota bacterium
GCTCCGCCTGGGTCACATAGCCCCGAGCCCGGCCGAGCCGCGCGGCGGCAGGCCCCACCCAGTAGAAGGGCACGAAGCCGAGCACGCCGAAGGCCAGGATGTGGAAGGCGCCCGCGCCCGTCGACCACGCGCGCCCCGGCGCGCCGAGGAACGCGAAGGCGCTGAAGATCGTGGCGCCCGTCACGAAGTACATGAGCACGCCGCCCATGGAGCGGTCCCCGGCCACGTAGCCGGCGGCGCTCGCACTGGTGCCCCTCCCGGCCCGCCAGCCCACGGCGAGGGAGAGCGCCAGGTAGGCGCCCACCACCAGCAGGATCCATCCGGTCGGGGTCATGCCCGCGGCTCCTCCTCGGACTTGGGGCCGGCGTTCTGCGAAGGCTCCTGGTCGTGAGCCCCGTCGGCCGCGTCGTAGGCCGCCAGCGCCGCGAAGGTGGCCAGCGCCAGGGCCACGGTGCCGAACAGCCCCGCGGGGAGCCCCAGCACCAGCCCGTCCGCCGTGAGGGGACCCCGGAGCACAAGCCCCGTGAGCGCCGCCCCGGCGAAGGCCAGGTAGGTCAGCAGGAGCCCGTCACGGACCCTCAAGCCTCTCCTCCCGGGCTGGGGTGCCTCGCGACGATGCCCATGGGGCCAGTCTGGGGTCGGACGCCGCGCCAGGAAGGGTCCCGGGCCAGGAATCCGCGCCCGCCCCCTTCCGGGATCGACATATCCGGTTATCCTGATATGTCGATGGGCATCGAGCAGACCACCCGCCTCCTGCGCGCTCTCGGGGACGAGACCCGGCTGCGCATCCTGGCCCTGCTGGAGCAGGGCGAGCTGGCCGTGTCAGAGCTCCAGGAGGCCCTGAACATGGGCCAGAGCCGCATCTCCTCGGCCCTGACCCAGCTGCGTGAAGCGGGACTCGTTTCCGACCGCAGGGCTGGCCGCAGGAACTTCTATCACCTGTCGGCAGGCGATTCGGCGGCCCTCCTCGAGGAGGTCCTCGGCCCCCACCGCAGCACCGAGGAGTTCACCCGAGACCGCGACGGGCTCGAGGCGGTCCTCGCCCGGCGGCGGGAGGAGTCCCGGGCCTACTTCGACCGGGTCGCCGCGGCCTTCGGCGAGCAGGTCCTCCCCGGCCGCACCTGGGAGGGCCTCGCCCGCGCCCTGCTGCACCTGGTCCCGGCCGGCGAGGTCGCAGACCTGGGTATCGGCGACGGCCTGCTGACGCTGATGCTCGCGCAGGCAGGCGGCCGGGTGACGGCGGTGGACCTCTCGAGCGAGATGCTCCGTCAGCTCGAGCTGCGCGCGAAGAAGCGCGGGCTCGAGAACATCGAGTTCGTCGAGGCCGAGATCGAGGACCTGCCGCTCGAGGCGGGCCGCTTCGATGTGGTCGTCCTGTCCCAGGCCCTGCACCACGCCCAGAAGCCCGAGGTGGCCCTCGCCGAGGCGCGCCGCATCCTGCGCCCCGGCGGCCGCCTGCTCGTCATCGACCTGCTCGCCCACAGCGAGGCCTGGGTCCGCGAGCAGCTCCAGCACGTCCACCTCGGCTTCACCGAGTCCCAGCTCGCCGCCCTCGTGGAGGGCGCCGGCTTCGAGGGCCTGCGCCTCGAGCGCGCTGCGCGCGATCCCCAGCCCCCGCACTTCATGACCCTCGTGGCCAGCGCAACCGCGCCGGCCTGAGGAGTCCACCACCGCCATGACCGATCTCCAGCCCCGGACCCCCGCGACCGACCTCCGCGAGACCCTCGACCGCATCCTGACCGAGCGGGTCATGGTGCTCGACGGCGCAATGGGGACCATGATCCAGACCTACGGCCTGGGCGAGGCCGACTTCCGCGGCGATCGCTTCGCTGACGCGCCGGGCAACCTCAAGGGCGACAACGAGCTCCTGAACCTCACCCGTCCGGACATCATCGCGGACATCCACGACCGCTTCTTCGCGGCCGGGGCCGACATCGTCGAGACCAACACCTTCGGCGCCACGACGGTCGCCCAGGGCGACTACGAGATGAGCGCCGTCGTGCGCGAGCTGAACCGCGAGGGTGCGCGGCTCGCCCGCGAAGTCGCCGATCGGTGGAACGCGAAGACCCCCGGCCAGCCGCGCTTCGTGGCGGGCGCGGTGGGCCCGACCAGCAAGACCCTCTCCCTGTCCGAGAAGGTCAGCGACCCCTCCTTCCGCTCGATCACCTTCCGCGGCCTCAAGGCCGCGTACCGCGACCAGCTGGAGGGCCTGCTCGAGGGCGGCGCGGACTTCTTCCTGATCGAGACGGTCTTCGACACCCTGAACGCAAAGGCGGCCCTCGTGGCCACCGAGGAGCTCTTCGCCGACCTCGGTCACCGGCTGCCGGTGATGCTCTCCGTGGCGATCACCGACGCCTCGGGGCGCACCCTCTCGGGCCAGACGGTGGACTCCTTCTGGAACTCCCTGCGGCACGTGGACCCGTTCTCCGTGGGCGTCAACTGCTCCCTCGGGGCAACGGACATGCGCCCCTACGTGGAGGAGCTCGCGCGCATCGCTCCGACCTGGGTCTCGAGCTATCCGAACGCCGGCCTGCCCAACGCCTTCGGCGAGTACGACGAGAAGCCCGCGCGCACGGGCGAGCTCGTGGGCGAGTTCGCCCAGAGCGGCATCGTGAACCTGGTCGGCGGCTGCTGTGGAACCACCCCTGACCACATCGCCGCCATCGCGACCCAGGTGCGCGGGATCGAGCCGCGACCCCAGCCCGCGCGGACCCGCGACCTGTCGCGCACGACCTTCACCGGCCTCGAGAGCCTGCACATCACCAAGCAGAGCAACTTCACGATGGTGGGCGAGCGCACCAATGTGACCGGCTCTGCGCGCTTCCGCCGCCTGATCAAGGAGGAGGACTTCGAGACGGCCCTCGAGGTGGCCCTCGACCAGGTCCGGGGCGGCGCCAACGTCCTGGATGTGAACATGGACGAGGGGCTGCTCGACTCGGAGGCGTGCATGCGCACCTTCCTCAACCTGATCGCCACCGAGCCGGAGATCGCCCGCATCCCGATCATGGTGGACAGCTCCAAGTGGAGCGTGATCGAGGCGGGGCTCGAGTGCCTCCAGGGCAAGGGGATCGTGAACTCGATCTCACTCAAGGAGGGTCCTGAGGACTTCCTGGACAAGGCGCGCACCATCCAGCGCTTCGGAGCCGGGGTCGTCGTGATGGCCTTCGACGAGACCGGCCAGGCCGACACGACCGAGCGCAAGGTCGAGATCTGCCAGCGGGCCTACCGCCTGCTGACGGAGGAGCTCTCGTTCCCGCCCGAGGACATCATCTTCGACCCCAACATCCTCGCCATCGCGACCGGGATCGAGGAGCACGACCGCTACGCGCTGAACTTCATCGAGGCCTGCGCCGAGATCAAGCGCACCTGCCCCGGGGTCCACATCTCGGGCGGGGTCTCGAACCTCTCCTTCAGCTTCCGGGGCAACGACGTGGTGCGCGAGGCCATCCACTCAGCGTTCCTGTACCACGCCATGAAGGCTGGAATGGACTTCGGCATCGTCAACGCCGGGCAGCTCGTCGTCTACGAGGACATTCCGAAGGACCTCCTCGAGCACGTGGAGGACATCCTCTTCGCGCGCCGACCCGACGCCACCGAGCGCATGGTGCAGTTCGCCGAGACCGTCCGCGGCGAGGGCACGAAGCGCGTGGTGGACAACTCCTGGCGCGAGAAGACGGTCCAGGAGCGCCTGCAGCACGCCCTCATCCACGGCGTCGTGGACCACATCGAGGAAGACACCGAGGAGGCCCGCCAGCAGTACGCGCGTCCCCTCGAGGTCATCGAGGGCCCGCTCATGGACGGGATGCGCATCGTGGGCGACCTCTTCGGGGAGGGGAAGATGTTCCTGCCCCAGGTCGTGAAGAGCGCGCGCGCCATGAAGAAGGCCGTGGCCTGGCTCGAGCCCTACATGGAGGCCGAGAAGGAGGGCGGCTCGTCCCAGGGCAAGGTCCTCATGGCGACCGTCAAGGGCGATGTGCACGACATCGGCAAGAACATCGTGGGCGTCGTGCTGGGCTGCAACAACTACGAGGTCATCGACATGGGCGTCATGGTGCCCGCCGACAAGATCCTGCGCACGGCAGTCGAGCAGGGCGTGGATGTGATCGGGCTGTCGGGCCTCATCACGCCCAGCCTCGACGAGATGGTGCATGTGGCCAAGGAGATGGAGCGCGAGGGCTTCCAGATCCCGCTGCTGATCGGCGGTGCCACGACCAGCGCGCAGCACACGGCGGTCAAGATCGCCCCCAACTTCCACATGCCAGTGGTCCATGTGCACGACGCCTCGCGCGCGGTGGGCGTGGTCAGCGACCTGCTGGACGAGGAGCGTGGCAAGGTCTACGCGACTCAGAACGCGGCCAAGCAGGAGAAGCTGCGCGAGCAGTTCCTAGGCCGCACCCAGAAGCCCCTGCGCACGCTCGAGGAGGCCCGCTCCAACCGTGCTGCCCTGGAGCACGCCGGCGCCGCGCGCCCGGCGTTCCTCGGCCGCCAGGTCGTGTCCGGCATCTCCCTGGAGGAGCTGACGCGCACGATCGACTGGACCTTCTTCTTCAGCGCCTGGGAGCTGAAGGGCAAGTTCCCGGGCATCCTGGACGACCCCAAGCAGGGCGCCGCTGCGCGGGAGTTGTACGCCAACGCGCAGGCTCTCCTGAACCGCATCATCGAGGAGGACCTCTTCGAGCCCCGCGGGGTCTGGGGCTTCTGGCCTGCGGCCAGCGAGGGCGACGATGTGGTCCTCTACGAGGACGAGGCCAAGACCAAGGAGGTCGCGCGCTTCCCCATGCTGCGCCAGCAGACCATCCACCCCGACGAGCGTCCCAACCGCTCGCTCGCGGACTATGTGGCCCCGCGCGAGGCAGGCGTACCCGACTTCGTCGGCGCCTTCGCCGTGTCCTGCGGCCACGGGGTAGACGACCTCGTCGCCCAGTTCGAAGCCGACCACGACGACTACTCCGCCATCCTCGCCAAGGCCCTCGCGGACCGCCTGGCGGAGTCCTTCGCCGAGCGCCTGCACCAGGAGGCCCGCGCCGCGTTCGGCCACGCAGACGCCGAGGACACCACCAACGAGGACCTGATCGCCGAGAGCTACCGGGGGATCCGCCCTGCCTTCGGCTATCCGGCCTGCCCCGATCACCTGCCCAAGCGCGCGCTCTTCGACCTGCTCGACGGCCCCGCGGTCGGCATCACGCTGACGGAGAGCATGGCGATGGCCCCGGCCGCGTCGGTGTCAGGCCTGTACTTCGCCCACCCCGAGGCCCGCTACTTCGGGATCGGCCGTGTGGACCGCGACCAGGTCGAGGACTACGCCGGCCGCATGGGCATGAGCGTCCCCGACATCGAGCGCTGGCTGGCGCCGTCCCTGGCCTACGACCCGGCCTGACGGTCGGATCTCAAGGTCCATGCGAGGACCGAGGTATCCTCACGAGCGTCCACACCGCGCCTCGTGACCGAGTCCTTCCACACCCCCCGGAGCGTCCTCTTTCAGGATGCGCCCCAGCTCCGCCTGGGCAGCGCGGAGCTGGAGGCCTGGGAGCGCGACGGGTTCCTACGCCTCGGTCCCGTCCTGTCCATGGACCAGGTCGAGCTCCTGCGCGCACGGCTCGAGTCCCTCGTCACTCGCCTCGACGAGCTGGAGGGCGAGCTGCACGAGGTCGAGGCCGCCTGGCGCGAGCGCTCGGACGAGGTCGTCCTCCACCTGCTCGGCGCTTGGCGCGTGGACGATGTGTTCCACGACCTGGTCGCCCACCCGGCCCTGGTCCACCGCGTCCACGACGCCCTGGCCCTCGGCCGCTCCGCGACCCCCGGTCTGCGCCTATGGCACGACCAGCTCTTCCTGAAGCCCGCCCAGCACCCGGGCGTCGTGCCCTGGCACGCCGACTGGTCCTACTGGCAGCGCACGACGCCCCAGGGGCACGCCACGGTGTTCCTAGCCCTGGACGACATGACCGCGGAGAACGGCGCCCTGCAGTACGCGCCCGGCTCGCACCTCTGGCCCACACCGCCCGCCGTGGACTTCGGAGGCCCCATGGACCAGGTCCTCGAGCACCTGAGCCCCGAGCAGCGCGCCGCCTTCGCTCCCAGTCTCCAGCCCCTGCGCGCGGGCGAGGCCCTCCTGCACCACCCGGGCCTCCTCCACGGCTCAGGCCCCAACCGCTCCGCCGGCCCACGCCGCGCCTTGGTGGTGAACTACATGGCCGCCGATACCCGGAGTGCCTCGAGAGAGCCCCTGCTCCGCGGGGCCGAGCCCGTCGCTCCAGGCGAGGTCGTGCGTGGCGCGCACTTCCCACGCCTCGCGTAGGCCGCGTGGGGCGCCCTCACCGCGGGAGTTCGACCGGCGTCAGGTCCCGCGCCATGCGCTCGGCCACGCCGGAGGTGATGTCCGGCGCCTGACCGCCGCGGCGGTGGCGGATGCGGCTCCAGACCGAGCACCAGCCACTCGCGGCGCGCTCCCGCTCACACGCGCGCAGCACGCGCTTGCGGGCCCCCTCCATCAGATGAGCCCAGGCCGCCGACTTGTCGCTGATGCGCTCCGCGCGCAGCCGGCGCACCTCCGGGGTGGCCTCCAGCAGGGCCTCGAGGTCCACCTGCGCCGGGCTCGAGAGCTGGCGAGCCTGAGTCAGGCCGCAGAGGTTGTGGGTGGCATCGACCTGCCAGGCCGGGGCGCCCGAGGCGGGTAGGGCCGGAGCGGCCTCCGCGGCGGCCAGGCAGAGCCAGCCCGTCAGGAGCAGGGCGACGGCGAGGCGGAGGGAGCGAGGCGTGGACTGGAGGAAGCGCATGACCCCTCCTCCTGCTGCGGCGACGCCCCAGCGGACCGGCAATCCCTGGAATCCCTCAGAGCTCGGCGGGCCTGCCCGCGGACTCCCAGGCCGCCAGGTCGAGACGCAGCTCGGCCCAGACGGGGCCCGCGCAGCCGGCACCCTGGTCGGAAGCGTCGTGGAAGGGGATCCCGAGCTCAACCAGCCGGGCGCGGGCCTCGTCCGCCCGCTCGAAGCCCACCGCCACGAAGGGGCCGCGCTCGTCCACCTCGACGCGCATCACGCGCTCTCCTCCAGCAGGATCGCGGCGGCAGCGCGGTACTCGTCGCGCAGGTCTCCCTCACCCTCGGGCCGCTCCGCGCGGCGATACCAGTAGCGCGCGTTGGGCAGGTCTCCCTCCTCGCGGTGCAGGATCCCATGAACCCAGGAGCAGGCCGCGTCCGAGGGCTGGACGGCGTCGTGTGCCTCCTCCCACTCGCCGCGGAGGGCGTGCCACAGCCCGACGAGAGCGGGGGCCAGCCCCGGCGGCGGAGCCCCTTCGCCCAGCGAGTCCTCGAAGGCCTGCAGGTCCATGGACGCAGTCTAGTCGTGCACCTCTGGCGTTGGACCCCCGGGCTGGCGCCCCTTACCGTGGCTCATATGTTGCTACGCAAGACATGCGTGCGAGCCCCTCGCACAGGGGGAGCGTCAAGGAGCTCGTCGCGCACCTCGGGCAAGGCCTGCCTGACGGTCCTCGCCCTGCTGGGCCTCCCGGTCATCGCCCTCGCGGTCGTCCTGTTCGTGACCTTTGGGATGGACTCCCACCACGACAGCCCGGACAGCATCCTCTGGCCAGAGGAGAAACGGGTCTACATCCCAGCCAGCGCCACCGACATCACCCTGTCGCGCACCTTCTTCGATCACTGGGCGCGCTACACGGTGGCGACCGAGGACCTGCACGCGATGCTTGCCAGCAGGTTCGCAGAGTGCTTCGACCCCGACGAGGACTTCGCCGGCTCGCCAGTGGACCGCGGACGCTTCGAGGAGCGCTACCGCGAGTTCGAGTGGACCTGGTCGGAGGGACTCGTGTCCTACTCCTGCTGGGCCCCGAACGGCGGCACCCACGACTTCTGGCACGACCCCAGCACCGGCCAGACCTACCAGGCCTCGGTGGGCTGGTAGGCCCGAGGTTGGCGAGTCCTCGGGGAGCCCCCGTCGCGCTAGGCTCCAGCCATGCGGACACCCGCCGAGTTCGGCCCCCTGCCCGAGGTCACCCTGCGCGAGGGCATGAGGTCCTTCGAGGCCGACGGCTTCGCCGTGCTCGAGGGGGTCCTCGGCTCCGAGGCCCGTACCGCCCTACTCGCCGCGGCCCGGCGCCTCGCGGCGCAGCACGACTTCGCAGCGGACCGCGCCGTCTTCCGCACCGACGACCGCGACGCGGGGCGGGACGAGGCCTTCTTCTCCTCCGCCCGCGGCGTGCGCGGATTCCTCGAGGCGGGCGCCGTGGACGAGGCGGGCAGCCTGCAGGTCCCGCCGGACCGCGCGCTGAACAAGATCGGCCACGCCCTGCACGACCTCGTGCCCGAGGTTCGAGCCCTCGCCACCAGCGCCCTCGTCCGCGACGCCTTTCGCATCGCTGGCCTCGAGGACGCGCTGCTCGTGCAGTCGATGCTGATCTTCAAGCAGCCCGGCATCGGCGGCGAGGTGCGCTGGCACCAGGACGCCAGCTACCTGCGCAGCGATCCGCAGCGCGTCGCCGGCCTGTGGTTCGCCCTGGAGGACGCCGACAGCAGCAACGGCTGCCTGTGGATGGTGCCCGGAGCCCACCGCGGCCCCCTGCGCGAGCGCTACGCCGTCGACTGGGCCAAGCGCGAGGGGACCCTCAGCACCGTGGACTCCACCTCCTGGCCCGCGGAGGGTGCGGTCCCTCTGGAGGTCCCCGCCGGCTCAGTGGTCGTCTTCCACGACCACATGCCCCATCGGTCCGACGCAAACCACAGCTCCCGCTCGCGCGTGGCCCTCACCCTCCACGCCCACGACCGAGCTGCCGCCTGGTGCGAGGACAACTGGCTGCAGCGGGGCGACCTCGACCCCTTCGTCGTCACCGGAACCGGGGCCTGACGAGAGCCGTCAGGAGCGCGCCTCGCGGGCAGGGAGGAGGACCCCCACCCCCACGGCGACGCCGAGCCCGATCGCTCCGAGCAGGTAGCCGTCGAGGAGGCGCGGCTCCGCGTCCACGAGCAGGAACGACGCCAGGGCGGCACTCGCCGCGCCGGCGACCAGGCCGGCGCCTGCGCCCACCGGGCTGGTCCTCGGGCGCGCGACGGCCAGCACAAAGACGCCAGCCAGAGCGCCTCCGAAGAAGCCCAGCAGCCGGTTGAAGAGGTCGAAGAGGAACCGCACATCGGCCCAGGCCACGGCCAGGGCCGCGCCGGTTCCGAGGAGGCCCAGCACGACCGTGGCGCGCCGCCCGAAGGCCAGGGCGTCCTCGCCCCGGCCGAGGCCGTAGTCGTGATGGAGCACCGTGGCCACCGAGTTCATCGAGGAGTCCAGGCTCGACATGCTCGCCGCGAAGACCGCCGCCACCACGAAGCCGGCGACACCCGCCGGCAGCTGCTGGACCACGAACCAGGGCACGAGGTGGTCACTGCTGGCCGGCAGCGCAGCCTCGGGGTGGCCCTGGTAGAAGGCGAACAGGGCCGCGCCCAGGCCGTAGAACACCAGCGCCGCCGGAACGGTCAGCGCCATGTTGACCCACAGGCCCTTGCGCGCCGAGCGCTCGTCCGGGGTCGAGAGGTACCGCTGCACGACGGTCTGATCGCTGGCGTAGGGGATCAGGTTCAGGACAAGGGTTCCCAGCACCATCGTCGGCAGGGTCTTCTGGTCGAGGCCCCAGCCGGGCTTCGCGAGGCGCAGGCGACCGGCGTCGCCCGCAACCCGCAGCGCCTCGTCCACGCCGCCCGCGCCCTGGACCGCCACGGTGAGTGCGAGCAGCGCGCCGCCGAGCAGCACGATCACCTGGGCCACGTCGGTCCACACCACCGCCTCGAACCCGCCCATCACCGTGTACAGGATGCACAGCACGCCCATCAGCAGGATGCACGCCTCGACCGAGATGCCCGTCACCGTGGCGAGGGCGATGGCGGGGAGGAACAGCACGATGCCCATGCGCCCAAGCTGGACGAGCACGAAGAGGGCCGCGCCGAGGCGCTGCACGCCCGCGCCGAAGCGGCGGCCGAGCAGCTCGTAGGCCGTGCTCACCCCCGCGCGGCAGAACAGGGGCACGAAGACGAGCGCGGCGACGGGCAGGACCAGCAGCAGGGTCAGGTTGCCGACCATGCGCGACCAGTCGTCTCCGTAGGCGGTCGCGGGGATCGCCATGAAGGTGATCGCAGACAGCTGGGTGCCGAAGATCGACAGCCCCGCGGCCCACCACGGGATGCGGCGTCCGGCGAGGAAGAAGTCCTCGGGGCCCTGCACCCGGCGGCTACAGGCCCAGCCGATGGCCACCATCCCCAGCAGGTAGAGACCGAGGGTCACCCAATTGGCGGTCCCGAACCCCGTGCGCGACGGAAGCGCCAGGCTCTGCACTCCGGCGGTGCGCACGCCGGGGCGCACCTCGCCGCTCACCAGCCAGGCCTCCCCACGCCATAGGACCGCCTGGGTCGTCACCGGCAGGGGCGCCGCCCCGCGCCGATCGACCAGCTCGCGCACGGAGCCGTCGAGGCCGACCTCCAGGACCGCCGAGGAGAAGCCGGGGTGCTCGCGCAGGAGCGCGAGCCGCGCCTCCTCGTCGCCGGCTGCCTCGAGCTCGACGAGGCGCTGCAACACCTCGCCGCTGGCACCGCCGAGGATCCAGGCGCGGTCGCCGCCGACGGGCACCGCAGTCCCAGCCATCACGCAGCGCGGCGCGCCCTCGACCGTCAGCTGCGGGAGTTCGCTCCAGGCGTCGGCCTCGGGGTCGTAGCGCAGGAGGTCCGCGTGGAAGGCGAAGGGTGCTGCGCCCTCGCCACGCGCGGGACCATAGTCGCGACCGCTCGCCACGAGCAGCTCGCTCCCCAGGGCGCAGGCCGCCGCTAGGCCGCGGCGCGGCCCGGGCATGTCCGCGCGCTCCTCCCAAGCAAAGCCGTCGGCGCCCTCGTTCACGAGGTCGAGCACCAGCACGCGGTTCCCCGGCGAGCCGCCATTCTCGGTCCTGCCCCCGACGAGGACCACGCGCGAACCCACGAGGGCTCCGGCAGCCTCGGTGAGAGGCACGGGGAGGGAGGGAAGCTCTTCGACGCGGAGGTGTCCGCCCTGCATGGACAGCCGCAGCACCTCGTCATGGACGCGCTCGCCGTCGTGGCCACCGACAACGATCAGGCCGCGCGGGGTGGCCACGGTCACCGGGTAGGCCACGCGCGACGGCAGGCGCTCTTCGAGGGTGATCCACTCGCCCTCGGGCTCGGGCAGCAGGTGCACCGCGTCGTGGTAGACCTTCGCGCCGCCGTCCCAGGGCGCGGCCTCCGGAAAGTTCGCCCCGCCGGCCGCGAGCAGCCCCTCGGGCAGGGCGCCCACCGCGGGCCCCGCGACGCCCACCGGGTCAGGAAGCGGGGCGCGCACCGTCCAGGGGCTCGGCGCTTCTCGAGCTGCGGCCTGCGGCGAAGCGCCTGCGGAGGAGGGCAGGGCAATACCGCCGAGGAGGGTACACAGGAGGATCGCCGGGCCGACGACCGCGCGGCCCTCGGGCGCCCAGGGGTGCCTCCCGAACGGGGCGCTCATCAGCCCCTTCACCAGCGCCCTCATGCGGACGGCGCGAACGGAGCGTCGGTGAGCAGTTCGAGGCGCGCCGCGTCGGCCAGCAGCGTGTCCCGCTCGTCCTCGGTGAAGGGCCTCTCGGGCGGCCGCGGCGGACCCAGGTCGATGCCCCAGGCGGCCACGAGGGTCTTCCCCACGCGCACGGGACCGCGCTCGACCAGCAGGTCCAGCAGAGGCTGGACCTGGCGCGAGATACGCCGCGCCGCCTCGTGATCCCCGCGCTCGAAAGCGTCCATCAAGCGCAGGTACGCAGGAGCCGCGTAGTTGTAGGTGCTGCCCATGAAGCTCCGTGCCCCCATGGCGAGGGCGGGCAGCATGAGCTCGTCGCAGCCCCAGGCCACCTGCCAGCCGCCGTCGGCCGCAGCCTCGAGCATGGCCTGCAGCTGCAGCAGGTCCGCAACGGTGAACTTCACCCCGGCAAAGGTCGGGCAGCGCTGGAGCAGGCGCTGGCAGACCTCGATCCCATCCAGGCCGACATGCGTCAGCGCGGGGATGTGGTAGAGCCAGAGCGGCTTGCCGGCCGCGTCGGCCACCGGCAGCACCATCTCCACCAGGTCCTCCACCGAGCGCGGGCGATGGAAGCTCGGGGCCACGACCGCGACCCCGTCCAGGTCCAGCCCGGCCGCGTGCTCGGCCAGGGCCACCATGTCGGCCTGGGACTGCGCGCCGAGGTTCAGGATGGCGTGGAGATCGCCCTTCGCCTTCGCCCACGCCTCGGCGCCCGCCATGCGCTCAGGCAGGGACTGGCACAGGCCCTCCCCCGTGGTGCCATTGATGAAGACGCCCTTCACGCCTGTCGCGCGCAGGTGCTCCGCAAGGGCCGGCACGCGCTCGAACGCGGTGGCGCCGGAGCGGTTGAGGGGCAGGTGCGGCGCGGCGATCAGGCCGGCAGGCAGCGGGGCGGGGCTCATGCGGACCAAGATACGCCCGGGACCCGCGCCGCGGCACGCGGGTCGGGCAGCCCACGCGATTCCTGCCGGGACTCGGAGCCCGGCCGGGGCGCCATGGTGTGCCGCAAGCGCCGCGCTGTGCCGCAGGCGCCCTTGCCTCAGTCCACGCGCAGGAGCGCGGACGCGGGCACGGGCTGGCGGGGGACGCCGGGGCCCTCCCACTCGAGCCGCAGCTCCCTGCCGCCGGTCGCGTTGAACCACTCGACCCGCAGCTCGTGCAGGCCGACCTCGAGACCCAGGGCCCGGCTCGCGGTCACGGCCCCGTGCAGGCCGTCGTTGTCGATGGCCAGGCGTCGGACGCGAGCCACCTGGCGCGGATCGTCACCGACCTGGCCCTCGGCGCTCCCAAGGTAGAGGCGTGAGCCGTCGTCGCTGGTCAGGTGCAGCGTCCACACGCCCGCGGCCGGCACGCGCAGCCAGCCCTCGAACGCCACGGCCACATGGTCCTGCACCGGAGTGATGCTGACATCGAGGCCGGTCACTCCCGTCACCAGCGAGGGCTCGCGCCCAGGCATCTGGTCGAGGGTCTGCCAGCCGCCCTCGAAGACGGCCGCGGAGAGGCCCGGCGTCGCGCCGTCCACCTCCGCACGCGCCTCGAGCAGGGCCTCTCCGGCCCAGGACACGAGCTCAAGTCGGGCCTCCTTCAGGCCCGCGACCCCGCCCGCGAAGCCCCGGGCCCGCAGGGTGCAGCTGGCCTCGATCGTCAGCGGACCCTCGTAGAGCGCGGACGCGGCGGTCACCTCGGTGCCGTCCAGGCTGTAGCGCACCTCCGCCCCGGGAAGGCTCGGCACCAGGGTCACGGTCGTGCTCTCCACGAAGTCCCGCGCCGTGGCCTCGGCCGTCACCGCGACCGGCGCCGCGTAGAGCCCGATGCGGCGGATGCACAGCGGCCCTTTGGCGCGCTCGAACACCACGCGCACGCGATCGGTCCGCGTGGGCGGCACGGGGAGAATACGCTGCCTCCCCACGGTGGTCCCACGACCGATCTCACGCCAGGTCCCGTCGAGCCAGGCCTCCACGCGGAACGCCTGCACGCGCTGGCCGAGGGCGATCGCCTCCATGACCTGCACGCGGTCGAAGCTCGTCTCCTGGGGCAGGCGCAGCTCGACCCAGCCCGTGGCCGTGCCATCGTCCGTGGACCAGAAGCGCCCTGGCTCATCCCCCAGCACCATGGATGCGGCGTAGGCCGGATCGCCACCACGCACGTTCGAGGCCAGGGCGGCCGCGCCTCCGGCAAGATCGCGCCCGAAGGTGCTGCGCACGAGCTGCGCCAGCTCCCCAAGCCTCTCCGCGTCGTTCTCATGCACGAGACCGCGCCGATCGACGGGCAGGTTCAGGAGCAGGTTCGTCCCGCGCCCGACGGAGCCCAGCCAGATCTCCTCGAGGTGCTCCAGGCTCTTCACCTGGTCGTCCTGACTGGCGTGGTAGTACCAGCCGGGCCGGATCGACACATCGGCCTCGCCGGGGATCCAGGCGTCGCCATCTTCATGCCCGACATTGAGCTCGGCGGGACGCTCGGAGGTGCCCACGAAGTACTCCGCGCTGCGGTAGGGGTTCCAGTTGGTCTCGCCCGCGATGCCGCGCTCATTCCCGATCCACCGTAGGTCCGGGCGGCCGCCATGGAAGATCACGGCATCGGGCTGGTGCTCGTGCACGGTGCGCTCGAACAGGTCCCAGTCATAGACCTGCCGCTTGCCATTCGGGCCCTCGCCACAGGCGCCGTCGAACCAGACCTCGAAGACGGGCCCGTAGCGCGTGAGGATCTCGGTCAGCTGCGCCGCGAAGTGCTGGTTGTACGCCTCGCTGTCCCCATAGCTCGGCTCCGCGCGGTCCCAGGGCGAGAGGTAGAGCCCAAGCTTCAGCCCCTCGGCACGGCAGGCCTCCGCGAGCTCGGCCAGGACATCGCCCTTGCCGTCGCGCCAGGCGCTGCTGGCCACGTCGTGCTCCGTCACATCGCTGGGCCACAGGCAGAAGCCGTCGTGGTGCTTTGCCGTGAGGATGATCGCCTTCATCCCCGCCTCCTTCACCACCCGCGCCCACTGATGGCAGTCGAGCTCGGTCGGGGCGAAGGTGTTGGGCGACTCGGTGCCGTGCCCCCACTCCTCGTCCGTGAAGGTGTTCATGTTGAAGTGCACGAACGCGTAGGACTCGAGCTCGTGCCAGGCAAGCTGGCGCCCCGAGGGCAGGGGAGAGATCGGCGTCGGCGGCGGCACCTCCGCCTGCACGCGGGAGCTCCGGTCGAAGGACGCGGGGATCGGATCCTGCGAAGGGGCGGCACAGGCCGCGAGGAGAGTCAGGAGCGGAAGCAGAGGCATGGCCACGCGGCCTTCGCCGCGGAATGGGCGCGGATTCTACTCCCTACCCCGGGCAGGGGGCCGCACGGCCGCCAGGGTGCGCCTCCAGGCCGGGAGGGACGAGGCCCTGTGTCCACTTGGCTCCTAGCGGAACAGCACCGTCACCGCATCGCTCGTGTTCGAGCTCATGCCGTCACGAAACCACAGCTGAAAGTTCCAGGTCTGCCCAAGGAGGATCTGGTCCTCCGGAGAGCCGCTGAAGTCGAGAACATAGGACCGTGCACCCGCGAGGTTCGTCTTGCGGACCTGAACGAGGTTTCGGTTGAAGCGCACGATCGGCGCACCCACGCACAGGTTCCCTGCCGAGCCGCCAAAGCCGGGCATGAAGTCCTGACTCTGGGACATGACGAAGTAGCTCCACTCCTGGATCGCGCAGCCGGTCGCGTGCACACGGAGATCGGCGGCCGCGAGCAGGGGCGTCCCCTCCAGGGTGAGGCTCGCGGTGTTCCCGCTCGAGTTCGGATTGGCAGAGCAGTAGTTCGGGGGGAAGCACGCATCAGCCAGCCCGTCCCCGTTGAAGTCCTCGGCAGGCGGGAGCTCCTCGCAGGAGTCCAGAACGCCGTTCGCATAGCAGTCGAGCGAGGGGTCGAGCGCGATCTCGCACGCGTCGAGAACGCCGTTCGCATCGCAATCGAGGCTTGGGTCATCGGCGATCCGGCAGGCATCGAGGAAGCCGTCGAGGTCGCAGTCGAGGCTCGGATCCGCCTGGATCTCCAGGTGGTCCGCGATCAGGTTCGCGTCGCAATCGATGGAGTCCGACTCCACGACCGCCGCCCGCAGGTCGGCCCCGAGGAGCACCTCCCAGGCACCGGCTCCCAGCCCCTCGCTCGCCACGAAGTCCTGGTCGGGGGCGATGCTGCCCGGCCCGCCGGGACCAAAGTTCTCGTAGGTGGCCGACTCGCCGTTGGCCCAGACGAACTGGCCTTCCACGGCGAGGTCGTTGTAGCCCGTCCAGTGGGGTGTCCCTGCGAAGGCTGCCTGGAGCCAGGCGTCCTCGTACTCCGAGCGGATCGTGACGAGGTGCCCTGCGAGCTGCGCGGCCACGAGGTCAGCGGCCTGCCAGGTCATCGGCGGCAGCGAGCAATAGACACGCTGAGTGATGGGCGAGCGAAACCAGTAGGGTCCTCCCCCCTCGCAGCCGTCGAGGATCCCGTTCTGGTCGGCGTCCCGCCACGGCTCTGCCGTGATCTGGCTGGCGTCCTCGACTCCGTCGCCATCGCAATCCAGGCGCGTGGTCACATTGCGAAGCCAGAGAAGACGATCGATGAGGCGAGCCGCTGCCAGGATGTCGGTGGAACCGTCCGCATCAAGGTCCGCGATGACGAGACTCGTTGCATGACGGAGGGTGTCCTGCCCCCCATCGCTGAAGTCGGCGATGACGGCAAACTCGGCGAAGGTGCCCCCACCCTCGTTCTCGTACCAACCAAGCTCATCACTCAGCGAGAAGGAGCACAGCAGGTCGACGTCGCCGTCCATGTCGAGGTCTCGGGCGTCGAGCGCGCTGGGGTAGAGGCCGAGGTCGTCGAAGAAGGGCGGCTCGGGGACCTCGAGCAGCAGGAAGTGGGGGCTGCTAAAGGCCCCGCCTCCCAGGTTCTCGAACCACGCCACGTGATCCTGCCAGCTGCCCGTGAGGTGGTCTCGACCGGCCGAGACGACGTCGAGATCCCCGTCCCCATCGAGGTCGGCCGCTGCCAGGAAGGTGGGACCAAGAGGCTGCTGCGAGATCAGCTCCTGGGGCCCAAACTGCCCTCCGCCCGTGTTCTCGTACCAGGCGACCTTGTCGTCGAGGCGACTGGAGGACAGCACGTCCAGGTCCCCGTCCCCGTCGAGGTCCGCGGCCTCGATGGCCTCCGGGGAGTCGACCTCGGTCGTGATGACCTGCAGCGGCCCGAAGACCAGGCCGCCGAGGTTCTCGCACCAGGCGACCTTCTCCTGGCTGGCCTGGTTGATGGTGCCTGCATACGCGTCGGCCGTCAGGAGGTCGAGATCACCGTCCCCGTCCAAGTCGGCGAGGCGAACCAGAGACGGCTCCTCGACGCTGTTCGTAACCAGGCTCGGGGGGCTGAAGACCCCTCCGCCCAGGTTCTCGAGCAGGCCGATACGCGAGCCAAAGAAGTTGGCCATGACGACATCGAGATCGCCGTCGCCGTCCAGGTCTCTGCACTCGAAGTCGTACGACTCGTGGAACGGGCTGGGGTTGGGCGGAGTGACGGGCCGCTGACCGCCGAATTCCCCGCCTCCGAGGTTCTCGTGCCAGACGATGACCTTGTCGCTCAGGTTGGAGGAGACAACATCCAGGTCACCATCCCCGTCAAGATCCGCGGCCCGGATCGCTTTGACGTCGTGGGCCGGCAGCTCGTTGACGACGCGCGGCTCCGCGAAGGATCCAGAGCCGAGGTTCTCGCACCAGCTCACGATGCCAACGAAGGACTGGAACTCGGCCACGACCGTGTCGAGGTCCCCGTCCGCGTCGAAGTCCCCAGTCGCGACCGTGTGAGCTCCCCGCGCATCGCCGTCGAGCACCTGGAGGGGTCCGAACGAACCCGCGCCCTGGTTCTCGAACCAAGTGACTCGGTTGTCGTCGTGGCTTGCGCAGAGGACCTCGAGGTCCCCATCTCCGTCCAGGTCCGCTGCGTGCACGCCCCAGGGCCCGAGGGCCTCGAGGGTCAGGACCTGCTCAGGCCCGAAGAGGCCAGCCCCCAGGTTCTCGTGCCACGCGACCTTCGAGTCGGCGTCACTCGCGCTGACGACATCGAGGTCCCCGTCCCCGTCGAGGTCAGCGGCGGAGAGACCTCGCGCTCCGGCGGCCTGGGCCGTGACCACCTGCACCGCGCCGAAGCCAGCCGCGCCATCGTTCGGCAGCCAGGAAACGACGCCCGCGTCGAAGCCCGAGACCAGGGCGTCCAAGTCCCCGTCCCCGTCACAGTCCTCGGCAAGCACGGCCCATGCGCCGTCCACGGACCGGATGACCCTCGCGGCAGCGAACTGCCCGCTCCCCAAGTTCTCGAGCCAGCAGAGCTGGTCATCAAGCGAGCTCGTGTACAGGACGTCCAGGTCGCCATCCCCATCGAGGTCACCGCAGTCGATGCCCCGCGAGCCCCCCGCCAGAGCAAGAACCTGCTCGGAGCCGAAGGCGCCGGCGCCGAGGTTCTCGTACCACGCCACCTGCTGGTCGAACCAGCTCGTGGCGATGAGGTCGAGGTCCCCATCGCCGTCGAGGTCTGCGGCGTCGATCGCGCTGGCCCCGTCGGCCTCCGTGGTGATCAGGACCTGTGCCTCGAAGGCCCCATCGCCCCGGCTTCGGTAGTACGAGACGGAGTCTCGGGGGGGGGGGGGGGGGGCGCGCGCCGGCCACACCCCGGC